>NZ_JBFANN010000037.1:0-81636 GCF_040674855.1 Nocardia sp. NPDC049707
TGGTCGGTCGTAGTGACCGGGCTCGCCCGCCCGGTCACCGACCCCGAACGCATCGCCCGCTACGAGCAACTGCTCCACCCCTGGGTAGACCAGGTAACCGACACCGTCATCGAAATCGAGCCCTCCATCGTCACCGGCATCCGGCTCGTCGACAAGGCCACGTAACGCCGCGCCCGGCCGAACCGGCATCGCATGCGAACCTCGACTCGGAGCAGCGAAGGGACTTTGGTCACTCGCGGTGGGACAGGCGGTCCGTTGCGACGACTACTCGATGCTCTATTTCCGTGATCCGGGTCTGAAGTGGAATGGACGGTACCCAATAGTTCGTTCCACGAGGAGGAATGATGAGCCGACTTCCCGTGCATCGCACGTCTCTGCTGCCGGATCTCAACGATCTCTGGAACGCCTTCACCCCGCCCGGGCTGGCACTGTTCGGTACTCACCTGCTGCGTGTGGAGGACACCGTCGAGGACGGCCACTACATCGTGCGCGCGGAGATCCCCGGCATCGATCCGGCGAAAGATGTCGAGGTGTCCGTGCAGGAGCGGCAGCTGACGATCAAGGCGGAACGCGCCGAAAAGCATGTGGAGAAGGGTCGTTCGGAGTTCAACTACGGTTCGTTCTACCGCACGGTGACGCTGCCGCCCGGCGCCGAAGGCGAAGGCATCGAGGCCACCTACGCCAAGGGCATCCTCACGATCAGCATCCCGATGGGCCAGACCAAGGAGAGCGCCAAGCGGATCGAAGTGAAACCGGGCGAGTAGCCGGCGAATCCCGGGAGGGCCGGATGATTGCGGGCTTGGTGGCTGGTGTGCTGTACGCGGCACTCGTGGTGCTGGTGTCCTGGTGGCTGGACGTGCTCGGCCGCACCGAATCGTGCGGTCGGCACACCCGATCGCCCGGACGGTCGGTCATCGCCGCTGATGCGCCACGGCACACTGATGCTCCGCCGCGGTCGCAAGCACCGCCGACAACCGAATGGGCCGATCCGGCCCAGGTGTGGGTGGCCCTGGACGCCGAGAACGTGCTGCTCGCCGCCCTGCTGAGCGGACGGATCGGCCAGGACGAGTACCGCGCCCGCCTATTCGCGCTTGCCCGCGGCTGCGAACCGGCCTCCGACGGACCCGCGGTGAACGGCGATTCGATATGAACCCGGCCGTATCCCGAATGCAGCACGAGTAGGAGAAAGCTATGAGCCACCCCGCTGATCTGAGCCCGGCGCAACGCCAACTCCGGGCCCGGCATGCCGTGGACGAACTCGGTCCAGACCGCGACGAGCACGTCGTGGTACGTGTGCGCTGCGGTCGAAGTCACCATGTCGCAACCGTTTTCGACACGCCCGTGGGTGCGGTCTACGTGTCGTCGGTCGGCCCGCACGCGCACGGTCACCGGGACTTCGTCGACGAGCCACACCACGCGAGCCAGCACGGCACCCCCTACACCGACCTGCTCGATGGCGATCCGCTCACCGAGGACACGGTCCCCGCCTACTGCGAGTGCGGCATGCACGAATTGTCCAGAGCTGAGCTGCGACGCGCCGTCGACGCGCATCAGCGCACGATCCAACTGACCTGATCGGTCGATGACCCGTCAGGAGGTGAGCGATGGTATTTCTCGATCGAGCCGACGCCGGCCGACAACTCGGGGCGCGCCTGCGACCGTTGCAGACTGCCGATCCCGTGGTCCTGGGTTTGCCGCGCGGCGGCGTTCCGGTCGCGTTCGAAGTCGCGCGCACGCTGGGCGCTCCGCTCGATGTGATCGTGGTGCGCAAGCTCGGGGTTCCGTATCAGCCGGAGTGGGCGTTCGGCGCCATCGGCGAGGCCGGTGTCCGTGTGCTCAACGAATCCGTCGTCAAGGGGACGGGGCTCACCGACGCGGAGATGTCGGCCGTGGAAAGCCGTGAGCGCGAAGAACTTCTCCGTCGGGTCGAACGGTACCGGGATGAAGGCGCGCGAATTCCCCTCGCGGGACGGACCGCGATCGTTGTCGACGATGGTGTCGCCACCGGCGCCACCGCCCGCGCCGCCTGTCAGGTGGTGCGAGCAGCGGGCGCGGCCCGGATCGTGCTCGCCGTCCCCGTCGGTGCGCGGGACACGCTGGCCGAGCTGTCGAAGGAGGCCGACGAGGTGATCTGCCTCGAGCAGCCGTCCTGGTTCCACGCGGTCGGGCAGTGGTATTACCACTTCGGTCAGACCTCCGACCGGAAGGTCACCGACCTGCTGCGCCGCGCGGCCCAGAATGCCCCCGAGCCGCTGTCGGCTCCGGCGGACGACCCACCGCTGCGCGACGACGAGGTGCGGGTCATCGCCGGAAAGGTCGAACTCGTCGGACATCTCACCATTCCCGAGCAGCCGATAGGGATGGTCGTCTTCGCACACGGCAGTGGCAGCAGCAGGCACAGTCCCCGCAATCGTTACGTGGCGAGCGTGCTCAACCAGGCGGGACTGGGCACATTGCTGTTCGACCTGCTCACCCTGGAGGAGGAGGTCGACCGGGCCCGGGTCTTCGATATCGGTCTGCTGGCGCGACGGCTGGTCGAGGTGACCACATGGCTGACGCGCCAACAACACGTCGCCGGTGTGCGGATCGGTTACTTCGGGGCCAGCACCGGGGCGGGTGCGGCACTGTCGGCGACGGCCGATGCGCAGGTCGAGATCGACGCGGTGGTGTCCCGTGGTGGCCGACCAGACCTGGCGGGTGACCGGCTGGCCGATGTCCAGGCACCCACACTGCTGATCGTCGGCGGCCACGACACCGTCGTGCTGGAACTCAATCAGCGTGCGCAAGCGGCGATGTCGTGCGAAACCGCACTCGCCGTCGTCCCTGGCGCCACCCACCTGTTCGCCGAACCGGGCGCCTTGGAGAAAGTCGCCGAACTGGCCCGCGACTGGTTCGTAGCCCAACTGGGCCCCATCGCCGCCGAGGACCGGTCCAGAGCCGAAACGCCGTAGACGTGCGCTATCCCGCAGCCAGGGTCACCGGAGTCGAGGCGACGCGGCCCGGCACTGTGGGCCGAAGTTGCGACTGCCGATGACTCGTTGCACTGACCCACCATGGGCCGCATGACGAAAGGTGAATGTGATCAATTCACTCTGACGTTGCGGGTCGGACAGCCCGCGCTCCGGCCACAGTGGGGTCTCATGGGTGAAAGTGTCAGTCTCCCAACGAAAATTGAGTTGATCATGAGTCTGCTTCCGGTACATCACCGCGCACACTCGCTGTTGCCCGCCGAGTGGCTCGCGGAATTCCCGACCATCGAGAACGTGTGCCCGTTCGTCGGTGGCCGGGTCCGGGACGGATTCCGTGGCCTGTTGTTCGGTTCCACCGGCAATTCGCTGGTGCAGCACGCGTATTGCCCGGTGCTGGTGACACATCCCGACTAGGTGGTAACGATGTCGAACTCCGCTGACCCATTCGCTCCTGCCGTGCAGACCGCGCATGTATGGCTGCGCCGCATCGCCGAGGATCTGGCGACCGAGGACCGTGCCTTCGCCTATCGAGCAACCCGCGCCTGGCTGCATAGCGTGCGCGACCGGCTCGAGATACCTGGTGCCGCGCATCTGAGCGCACAATTGCCCGAACTGCTGCGCGGAATCTTCTTCGAGGGCTGGATACCCACTAAAGTGCCAGTCTCACACCGTGTCTCGGAGTTCGTCCAGCAGTTCGCCGCGGAAGCCGGCGTAACCGAGGACGAAGCCGCCGGCCTGGCCTGGCTCGTCACCGACGCGCTGCGCGACCTCTGCTCACCAGGCCAGTTGGATCACGTCGCGGTCGTCTTCCCAGCCGACCTGCGCTCACTGCTGTTCGGCGTGAATACCGGCCCCTTCGACGAGGGCACTGTCGACGAGATGTGAACGCCGTCGTCCCGGCCGAGAAATATTGTGATACAAGGGATTTCCCTCATCCACGAGGTCATAGCCGAGCCACTGTGCGCAGTCCCGAACCCGAGACAGTTCACTCGGTATTGTTGCGACCGAAGCCCGGTATCGGGTGTCGATGACGACTTGATCCGGTCATGAGAGGCATCAATCGCGGCAGCCGCCGTCCGGGCTGTGGTCGGCTGTCGTCACGAGTCCTGTCCGACCGGGCGGCTCATTCCGCGCCATTCTCGGTCCAACGCCTTGTAGTGGCACACCCGCAGTAACTGGCCGGTTCCGTAGCCCAAAAGGATTGCGCCACTCCAGATGGCGGCGAGTACCGTCATGCCGATGCCGATGCCACTGTCGGCGGCGTTGATGGTGCGCACCGGCGGTGCGGTCACCTTGCCATTCCCATCCAGCCACACTCGCACCACATTGCCCGGCGCGGACTTGTCGGGTACCTCAGTGGTCGTCGTACCGGTGCGGCCGTTCTGATCCCAACGCACGGTCGCGTCGAATCGTTCGGTGGTCGTTCCGTAGGCGTCGACCGACACGATCCGTTCCGGCGGCGTCGTGATCGTCGCAGGCACAGCGGCCTTCGCCGCGTTCTCGACCCGGATCCGGCTCGCGGCCGCGGTGTAGCCCGCGGTGCCCGCCGCGCCCGCGATCGGCACCGCGATCAGCATGACAATGATCGCGAACAGCCACACCAGCACCTCGACTCGGTCCGAGACCCGCATCAGCGAACTGGTGCGCCACGGTCGTCGCTGCCACAAGCGGGTCGGCAAGGACGGGTATTCCGACATCTCGATCACCTCGTACCCTGTGTCGTGGTGCCCGGCTCGGACGTCGATTCCGCTGAGATGGCCGGATGCGGGAGCTCACGCCGCAGTGCCGCGAAACGGGCCGCGGCGCGCTGCTCCCGCTCGCGCAACTGCACACTGCTCAGCACATAGGCGTCGGGACCGGGGAAGGTCAGTGCCCGATGCCCGGTATCGGACCAGTGCACCAAGTAAGGTGGCGAACCATCGCGTGAATGCACCTCCTCGATGAGGCCGCGCCGAGTCGGGCCGCGATTGGCGCCGCCCTCGACGATCAGCCAGTCTCCTGGTTGTGCGTACATGACCGGACCACCGAACATATGTCAATCATCACGCCGTCGCACGATGCGGCGACAGGACCGAATGGCACCGACTCCACAGCCGTTGGCCCCTGAGAATCGCGACAACTGGTGCGGCTGCTCCGCGGCGCACCACCCCAATCCGGGGCGTTCGGCGAGGCGGTCGCGCACCTTCTGGTCGACCCGCCGCACAGGTTCGCGAGATAACTCAGATATTGCTCGGCCGTCGGATAGCGCCAAGTTATTGCCATAGCGCCTGGTCGACCCCGCGGTTCGGATGGTCGGTGACATGCCGGCTGTTCCGTCGGGATATCGCCTACAGCGGTCGCACCACGTCATCCAGCGGGCGTCGCGGGGTGAGTGGCACCTCCGGGGCACTTGTCGAGGCCCAGCCGATTCGAACGATAAGTTGTGGAAATCCGCTGTCGGACAGGACATCCGCGCGCACCAAGTCGCGAGTGCCCGGCAGTTCGAGCGGCTCGGTGAGCGGGCACGTGGCCAACCCGAACGTGGTGGCGGCCAACAGTACGGCACTGGTGGCCTCGCCCGCGCGCAACCGGGACAGCGGATCGTCGGCGGCGGTGTGCACCAACAGGAGCACGCCACGGTCATCGAGATCGCGGATCACCGCCTCGGTCAGCTCGGGACTACGGAACTCGCGGGTCAGTGGATCCGTCGCGGTGACAGCGCTACGGGCGGGTACGCCCTCCGGCGTGACATGCCGCCCGCTCCACAGCGCGAGTTCGGTCTGATATCTGGCGTCGTCGCGATGCAGGCGGGCGGCCTGCTGAAAGGCCTGTACCAGCCGCGTCCGGGTGCCGCCGCCCGCGATCTCGTGGACCAGCGCTCCCTCGGCGGCACCCGCCTCGATGATGTGCGCGGTATGCGTGGATGGGACCTCCCATGAGGTGACGTGCCGCCGATCGGTGCGGCGACGGGTGATCGCTCTGGCCACCGCGATGACGTCGGCGGTGGGCGTGGTCGCGGTGAATTCGATGGACGCGAGGTGTTGCGGCTCGGCCGGATTCGGGAGCCGGTGCACCACCGTGTGCCAACCGAACGACCGTGCAGCGGCGCGGAAGTGATGCAGCGCCGCTCCACAGCTGAGCAGCAGATCTCGCCGATCCGGGTCGGCCAGCGACAACTGCCGAGTCTCGTCGGCGTACAGGTGCACCGTGCGGTCGCCGACGCGCCATTGCCACGGCTGGGTGTTGTGAACCGACGGTGCGCGCACGGCCAGTGCCAGCGCGGATCGCAGGGTATCGGGATCGGGATGCGCTTGCGCCATTTGCCTCTTCCTTATCTCGTGGCTATGACTTCTTGGCAGACAGATAGGTGGTCACGATGACCATCAACGCGATGACTATGGCGACAGCTCCTTCGATCGACAGGTGGTGATCCCACCTTCTGTCGCGTACCTGGTCGCCGAATAGGGGAATTGGGTCCCGCGACCAGGTCTTTCGACCTTATGATCGGTGCCTATCGCCTTTTAGTGGTGGCGATTTTCCGGATATCGACGCCGCCCCAGCAGTGACGCGACTTTCCCAAAGAGCAAGAACGCGCCCGGCTCGACCGGAAACCAGATGGATGCGTCAGGTCGGTTCGGTGAACCGGATGATGACGGTGCGCCAGCCCGCGGCGATGACAGACGGTCACTCGCCGGGACTTCCGGCCCTTGATCAGGGGGATGGATCGCCCCAGGCTGAAGAGGTGAGAGCAAGCGGACAGCCTGCGCTAGTGATCGATGCACGCCGACACGACGCGGTGATCTTCGATCTGGACGGGGTGGTCACCGACAGCGCGTCGATACATGCCGCCGCGTGGACCGAACTGTTCGATGCGTTTCTCGCCGGACACGCCGCCGGTCCGGGCCAGGACCGTTCACCGTTCACCGAGGCGGATTACCAGCGTTTCGTGGACGGTAAACCCCGCTACAGCGGTGTGGCCGATTTCCTTGCGGCGCGCGGAATTTCGCTGCCCTGGGGCGACCCGTCCGATCCGGAGAACGCCGCCACCATCTGCGGTCTCGGCAATAGTCAGGATCATCTGTTCCAGGATCGGCTGGCCCGCAAAGGAATCCCGGTTTTCGAGTCGACGGTCGCGCTGGTGCGTGAGTTGCGTGACGCGGGGTTCGCTACGGCGATCTTCTCGGCCAGCTGTCATTGTGCCCAAGTGCTCGAGGCGGCCGGTATCGGCGATCTGTTCGCGGTGCGCGTCGACGGGATGGTCGCCGAGGATCTGCGGCTGGCCGGAAAGCCCGACCCGGCGATGCTGGTCGAGGCCGCGCGGCGGCTGGGCGCGGATCCGAGCCGGACCGTCGTCGTCGAAGACGCCGAAGCCGGAGTCACCGCCGGCCGGCGCGGCGGGTTCGCGCTGGTCATCGGCATCGACCGGACCGGGCACGCCGATCAGTTGCGTTTCCATGGCGCCGATGTGGTGGTCGCCGATCTGGCCGAGGTCCGGGTGCGTGCAGGATTCCGGTGTATGTCGGAGGTTCCCGGTGCGCTGGAGTCCTGGCCTCGGATCTCCGCTCTGCTCGATACCGAGAACGTGGCCGTACTGATGGATTTCGACGGTACGGTGGCCGAGATCGTCTCGGACCCGGATGCCGCCGCCCTGGTCGACGGAGCAGCGGCGGCGATTACCGAACTCGTCGGCCTGTGCCCGGTCGCGATCATCAGCGGTCGCGACCTGACTGATCTGCGGAATCGAGTGGGTCTGGCAGGCGTCTGGTACGCGGGAAGCCACGGCTTCGAGCTGGTCGCTCCGGACGGCAGCTATCACGTACATGATGCGGCACCGGCCGCCGAACAGGCGATTGTCGCCGCTGCCGAAGAACTCGGCCGCCGGCTCGGCGATATTCCCGGAGTTCGGGTGGAGCACAAGCGATTCGCCGTCGCGATGCACTATCGCAACGCCACTCCCGACGTCGTCGGCCGGGCGATCGGTGCGGTGCACGCGGTCGCGCAGCAGGGCGGGCTGCGAGTGACGAACGGCCGCAAGGTCACCGAGTTACGCCCGGATGTGGACTGGGACAAAGGCCAGGCCCTGAACTGGATCCTGGATCATCTGCCCGGCCCGGAACTGCCGATCTACTTCGGCGACGATCTCACCGATGAGGATGCCTTCGATGCCGTCGCGTCGCACGGCATCGGAATCGTGGTGCGTCACACCGAGGACGGGGACCGGCCCACTGCGGCGCGATTTGCGGTAGACAGTCCCGGTCGCGTCCGCGACATTCTCGACCGGATGGCAGGGCCCCTGAGCCGCGAATCCGATTCGGAGGCGGCCGATGCCTGGACACTCGTCTTCGACGGGTACGACCCGCACACCGAGAAACTGCGCGAAGCGCTGTGCACGGTGGGCAACGGCTACTTCGCCACTCGCGGTGCCGCACCCGAATCGCGGGCCGGCGAGTACCACTATCCCGGCACCTACGTCGCCGGAGTCTACGACCGTCGCAGCGACGAGCTCTCGGGGCGCATGGTGGACAACGAGAGCCTGGTGAACCTGCCGAACTGGCTGCCGGTGTCGTTCCGGATCGAGGACGGTGCATGGTTCGATGTCGACACCGCCGAATTGCTGGCCTACCGACAGGAATTCGATCTGCGCCGAGCGGTGCTCACCCGCCGGTTCCGATTCCGCGACACCGCGGGCCGGATCACGGAGGTCACACAGCGGCGGTTCGCCGCCATGCACCGGCCGCACGTATGCGCTCTGGAGACGACGATCGTCGCCGAGAACTGGTCGGGACGTCTGCTGATCCGCTCGGCGCTCGACGGCAATGTACGGAACTCGTTGGTGGAACGCTATCGAGCCCTGTCCGGTGATCATCTCACTCCCGTACGCGCTACGAAACTGTCTACGGATTCGGTGCTGCTAGCGGTACAGACCAGTCGATCCCGGATTCCGGTGGCGTTGGCGGCCCGCAGCAGAATTTTCCGGGACGGGAAAACGACCACCGGCACAGGACAACTCGTCGATCAGGACGGCATGATCGGACACGATATCGACGTTCCGATGACCGCCGGGGCAGCGGTGACCCTGGAGAAGGTCGTCACCATCTTCACCGGGCGCGACCACGCGACCTCCGTTCCGGAGGAGGAGGCCGTCCGCTGGCTGAGCTGCCAGCCCGGGTTCACGGATCTGCTGGAGGGGCACGTAGCGGCGTGGGAACACCTGTGGGACAGGTTGCGTATCGATCTCGAAGACCGCGAGAACGCGGTGCGCATACTGCGTCTGCACGTGCTGCATCTGTTGCAGACGCTGTCACCCAACACGGCCGACCTCGATGTGGGCGTCCCGGCGCGAGGTCTGCATGGGGAGGCGTATCGCGGACATGTGTTCTGGGATGAGCTGTTCGTATTCCCGGTGTTGAATCTGCGCTTTCCCGCCCTGACTCGATCGCTGTTGCGGTACCGCTACCGGCGTCTGGCCGAAGCACGCCGCGCCGCAAGTGAAAACGGTTGTGCAGGTGCGATGTTCCCGTGGCAGTCCGGCAGCGACGGCCGCGAGGAAAGCCAGCAGATGCATCTCAACCCCCGGTCCGGACGTTGGAACCCCGATCCAAGTCATCGGGCGAGGCACATCGGCATCGCGATCGCTTACAACGTCTGGCATTACTATCAGGCGACCGGCGACCGCGAATTCCTCACCGAATACGGCACCGAAATGCTGGTGGAGATCGCCCGCTTCTGGGCGAGCACAGCTATCTACGACGCCGACCGCGACCGCTACCGGATTCGTGGCGTGATCGGCCCGGACGAATTTCATTCCGGCTATCCGGCAACTCCGCACGAAGGCATCGATGACAATGCCTACACCAACGTCATGGCGGTCTGGGTGATTCTGCGGGCGCTCGACGCGCTGGAGCTGCTCGCGCCGCGCGATCGCGCCGAACTGATGGAGACCCTCGGCGTCGCACCGTCGGAGCCGGCGCACTGGGCAGCGGTCAGCCGCCGCATGTACGTGCCGTTCCACGACGGCGTCATCAGCCAATTCGAAGGCTACGGCCAACTGGCCGAACTGGATTGGGAGCGCTACCGGGAGCGCTACGGTGACATCCAGCGGCTGGACCGGATCCTCGACGCCGAAGGCGACGACATCAACCGGTACCAGGCGGCGAAGCAGGCCGACGTGCTGATGCTGTTCTATCTGCTGTCCTCGGACGAACTCCGGGAACTGCTGGAACGACTGGGATACGACCTGCCCGGGGAGATGATCCCGCGGACCATCGACTACTACCTTGCCCGCACCTCACACGGGTCGACCTTGAGCAGTGTCGTACACAGCTGGGTGCTGGCCCGTGCCAACCGTGACCGCGCCATGGAGTTCTTCGACAGTGTCCTGGAATCCGATATCGGGGACATCCAGGGCGGAACGACCGCGGAAGGTATCCACCTGGGTGCGATGGCGGGCAGCATCGATCTGGTGCAGCGCTGTTTGACGGGGCTGGAGACCCGCGGCGGGCGTTTGATATTCACGCCGCACTGGCCGGAGTCCCTGGGTTCGCTCGAGTTCCCGATCAGCTACCGCGGTCACCGGCTGACCATCCGGATCAGCGGTGAAGGCGTGGAAGTGCGGTCCGAGCCGGGTGAGCTGCCGCCGATCAAAATCGAATGCCGAGGCCATGTCGAGCAACTCGCGCCCGGCTGGACCTTTCGAGTGGAGCGGAAATCGGCACGGCCTCGCATCTACAACACTGGATAGCCGATAGCCCCGGAAGCGTACGAATTCCAGTCGATGACCGACCCACCCGCTCTCGACACGTCGCCAGCGTGCCGACACGCCGTCGAGGAACCTCGCCTGTCGGAGTCTGTACCCGATCGAAACCGGCAGCCTCCCTTATCGGGCCAAGTGGCCCGGCCGGGATCGGAGGGCAATTCGTTCCGGATCTTCGCGGCCCACCCATAGGGGTGCTTCGGGGTGTCTACCGGACAGAGGTACAGAAATAAGACCCGAACACGGGCATCATGACGCTGGAGAGGGGCGGATCCTGTCGCGGTACAGCGTATCGCCGATCAAACCGTCAGCAGTGAACTCACTGTCGATCCAGCGATAAGATCGCTGCATATAGCTATTCCCAGTGCATGCGGTTTCCGGCCCTCTCATAGGCAGAAACAGGGATTTCGCGGCGTGTAATTCAGCGACTCATGAATGCGTGGACACCCCAGGTCAACAGGCGCTGTCAGCCGCCACAAGCTCAATCACCGCTAATCATGAGCATACCTCTGACCGAGGAATCGCCTCGGCGGGCTGGGGGCGTTGGATCTCCGTAGGATTTGACGTCTACCTGATGCTAGAGTATTCGCAGTTGTTTGCGATTTCGAGACCGGCCATGGAGCGATGGAACTGTCAGTAGCCTAACCCAACCGCCCACGACGGACATTAGCTCAATCTTTGCTGTCTATCGACACGAACCACCAAGCAACGCTCGCATAACCTTACATGCCACGTTATCGTCGTATCCATGGCACGACAAGAGCCTGCGGCACATTTGCCAGCAACCGCCGGACGGCACCCGATCCTGATAGCTCCAGTCCCTGGGCCCTGCCCTACGAGCGACCCGAAGATGGACAGATGACTGAGGAGTCCGACCGACGAGGACGCCACGCATGCGTCGACGAAATCAGATGTCGATCGCCATGACTGCGTCTCAGAACATGCGATCTGGTTGTCGTCACCATGTTGCAAAATTCCAACAAACTGATATCGGCAACTTTACAGCAAAACTACTGAGCTCTTGATATGAGAGATGTCAGCGGAGGTCGATATGGACCAATCGAAGAGTGGCATCGATCGCAGTCCGTCATGGTCGAAATCGTTGCAAACCGGCTCATTCGGTCTTTCCGGAAACCCCGATTCAGGTAACGGTTCCGGTGCGCGCTACACCCGTAGCGGATCCGTGCGACTGCCGTCATACGACATTCTTCCATTGACTGCGGCCCAGCGGGGAATCTGGTTTGCCCAGCATCTCGCGGAATCGTCGCCTATATCTGTGGCCCAGTATGTCGAGATCGTCGGCGAGTTGGACATGGATTTGCTCGCCGAGGCTTGCAAAACCGCCGGTCGCGAGTTCGGGTCCGGAAATATGCGCCTGATCGAGGTCGACGGAGAGCCATTTCAGTTCGTCGACGAGGAGTATCAAGCTCAGGTTTCGATCATGGACTTGCGCCGGCACATCGATCCGGTTGCGACTGCGCACCGAATTATGGTTCAGGATTATTCCGCTCCGCTGGACCTGCTGAACGACGACCTCATGACAAGCATTGTGTTCCAGGTCGGCGAGGACCATTTCCTGTGGTATCAGCGCGCGCACCATATTGCGCTCGACGGATTCGCCGCGGTGACAATGCTGCACCGGATAACCGAGTTGTACAACGCTTGGACGAAATTCGAGGAACCCGCGCCGTGCGCGGCGCAGGACCTGGGGGCCGTCGTCGAGCAGGATCTGGCGTACCGACGTTCGGCGCGTTTCGACAACGATCGCAGATACTGGCTCGAGCACCTGGCAGGCGCACCTCCCGTCGTCAGCCTGGCCGGTCGCGTTGGCAAGCCCACCATTCATCCGGCGCTGGTCAGCACAGAGTTACCGGACACCACCGCACAGCTACTGGAAAGCGTCGCGCTCGCGCACGGCCCGAGCGTGACTCCAACCATCGTCGCGGCGTTCGCCGCATATCTCGCGCGGATGACCGGAAGCGATGAAGTACTGCTGAGCCTGCCGGTTTCGGGTCGGCATTCTGCCGTGCTGCGCCGTTCCGGGGGGATGGTGGCAAATGTGGTCCCGCTGCGAGTGCGGGTCTCCGGCCACAGCGTCGGTGAACTGATCGCCGCTACGCAAAGCGAATTGACAAGTGCCCTTCGGCGGCAGCGCTACCGCCAAGAGGACATATTTCATGATATGGGGATTGCGCGCGACGAGGCCGCATCCTTCGGGCCGGCCGTCAACCTCATGATGATTGATAACGAGGTTGTTGTCGGCAATACGACAGGCCGCCTCAATGTCCTCACCTCGGGCCCTACCGCCGACCTTTTCGTCAATATCTACCCGGGTGCGGGCAAGGACAGCACACATATCGACTTCCAGGGGAATCCGAATTCCTACAGCTCTGACGAGCTCGCTGCTCACCACCGACGGTTCTGCATATTTCTGCACGAATTCCTCGCCGGGGGAGACGAATTTCCGATCAGCAGACTGCCGCTGCTCGAAGTACAGGAACGGTCTGCGCTGTTACCGGTAAGGGGGCCCAGTGGGGTCGAAACACGGCTACTTCCGGAGATTCTGACCGACAGTGCACGCCGGAATCCCAGTGCGTGCGCGATCGCCGCGGCCGGGCAGACGATGACGTACGGCGAGCTGGACACCAGATCCTCCCAGTTGGCCCGACAGCTGATAGCTCTGGGCTGTGGGCCGGACACGGCGGTGGCGATCATGCTGCGACGCTCGGTCGAATCGGTCGTGGCGACGTGGGCGGTCGCGAAATGCGGGGCCGCGTTTGTCCAATTGGCACCCGAGTACCCGTCGAAGCGGATAGAACAGATCGTCGCCGACAGCGGTGCAACCGTGGCGATCACGGTCGACGCCCTGCGCGGGCTGGTCCCGCACGCAGTACACCGTGTGGTTCTCGACGACCCCGCAACCTCGGTGGACTTCGACGCCGTGGGCGGGCCGATTTCCGACGATGACCGTATCCGCCCGATACGGCCGTCCAACGTCGCCTACGTGACCTATACCTCGGGATCCACCGGAGCGCCGAAAGGTGTCCAGGTCACCCACACCGGCCTCGCGAATCTGGTTGCCGACCGCACCGCCACGTACGGCATCGACGCGAACTCCCGCGTGTCCTATGCCCTCTCGCCCAGTTTCGACGCCTCCCTGGAACAGTTTCTGACCTGCTTCGCGAACGGATCCACGCTGGTGATCGTGCCGCCCGAGGTGACCGGAGGTGAACCGCTCACACAACTGCTGGCCGACGAGTACGTCACCCACCTGACGCTGACGCCCACGATGCTGGCAACCGTGGACCCGCATCCGGCAACCGACCTACGAGTGGTCGTGGTCGGTGGCGATGTTTGTCCGCCGCATGTCATCGAGCGGTGGACACCGTACTTGTCCATGTACAACGAATACGGTCCCACCGAAACCACGGTGACCGCCGCGGGCGCCATGCTGAGCCCCGGCCGCGCCCACACCGTCGGTGGCCCCATCCGTGGCTTCTCCGCGATGGTGCTGGACCGAACGCTGCAACCGGTGCCCAAGGGGACCGCGGGCGAGTTGTATCTCGCTGGGCCGGGCTTGGCCCGTGGCTACAGCCATCGGTTCGTCGAAACCGCCACACGGTTCGTCGCCGATCCATACGGCAGCGCCGGTGAGCGGATGTACCGCACCGGCGATATCGCGCGTTGGACCGGCGAGAACGCCGAGGCGACGCTGGAGTTGATGGGGCGCAGCGACTTCCAGGTCAAGATCCGCGGATACCGGATCGAACCGGGTGAAATCGATGCCGCGCTCACCACACACGAAGACGTGGATCTTTCCGTCACGGTGCCGGTGCGAAACAATGTCGGTACGACGGTGCTGGCGTCCTATGTCGTCCCGGTCGACGGCCACCGGGTCGATCCGCTCGAAATCCAGGGCTTCGCGCGCGATTCGCTACCGTCGCACATGGTTCCGGCGGTGATCCTCTCGTTGGACAGCCTCCCGGTGAACGCCTTCGGCAAGCTCGATCGCAGCGCTTTGCCGAAGCCCGAATTCGGGACAGCGCCGGTCGGGCGGGCGCCGGCCACAGCCCGAGAAGAGGCGGTCGCAAGGCTGTTCACCGAGGTGCTCGGCGTGCCTCGAGTAGGGGCCGACGACAGCTTCTTCGCCCTCGGCGGCGACAGTATTCTGTCGATCCGGCTGGTAGCGCGGGCCAAGGCCGAGGGCCTGAGTTTCTCCACCCAAGATGTGTTCGTGCACAAGACCGTCGCGGGCCTGGCGGCCACGGCGACGGAAGCCGGCGATACCCCCGAGTTGGCCGAGCTGCCCGGTGGCGGCGTAGGGCCGATGCCGTTGTCGCCGATCATGCACGCAATGCTCGAGCGGGGTCATTACGACCGATTCGCCCAGGCCGCGCTCGTGCAGCTGCCCGAGCGGGTCGATCGAGCGGGTCTCGTGCGCGCATTGGGATCCTTACTGGACCGTCACGATGTGCTGCGCGCGGTACTGCGCGACGGCGATTCGGTTGATCGGTACATCGAGGTACTCGATCGGGGAGCTGTCGATCCGGATACCGCGCTCGTCGAGGTTCGGCTCGATCGACGTGACGCCGCCGAAGTCGACCGGCACCTGCACGATGCCGCGGATCGATTGGACCCGGGCAACGGTGTGCTCGTTCAGGCCGTCTGGCTGCGGGATCGCAACGGCTCGGGACCCGACCTGATGTGGCTGGTGATCCACCACCTCGCCGTCGACGCGGTGTCGTGGCGCATCATCCTCGCCGACCTCGCGCAGGCATGGTCCCAGGCTGCCGACGGCGGGGAACCGCATTTCGGCCCGGTCACCACCACGTTCCGGCGATGGGTGCATGGCCTGGTCGAGCAGGCGCCGGGCCGGCGGTCGGTGGAGCTCGACCTGTGGAAAGACGTACTCGAGCGCGGCGATCAGCTACTCGGAGCCCGCCGTCTGGACCCGGATCGTGACGTCGGGGCCACGGCGGGCCGAGTACATCAGCGCATCCCGGCAGCGGTTGCCGAGGCGGTTCTCATCACCATTCCGGACCGCTTCCATTGCGGTGCCAACGATCCGCTGCTGGCGGCCCTGGTACTGGCACTCGGTGAGTGGCGGCGCAGGCGCGGTACGGCGGCAGCCGCCGGAGAGTTGATCGCACTGGAGGGACACGGCCGCGAGGAGCGGGCCGTACCCGGCGCCGATCTCAGCGCCACCGTTGGCTGGTTCACCAGCCGCTTCCCGGTCCGGATCGAATGCGAGAATGTCGACCTCGATGATGCGCTGGCCGGCGGTATGGCTGCGGGACTGGCGATAAAGCAGGTGAAGGAGCAGTTGCGCGCGGTGCCCGGCAACGGCATCGGCTATCAGATGCTGCGCCATCTCGATTCCCGGGGGAGCGCCGAGCTCGCAAACCTGCCCGAACCGCAGATCAGTTTCAACTACCTCGGTCGGGTGGGTGTCGGTGAACGCTCGGGCCCCTGGACGCCCACCACCGAATTCACCGCACTGACCGCGACGAGCGATCCCAGGATGGCACTGTCGGCGGTGCTCGATATCAATGCGATCGCCGAGGAAGGTCGCGACGGGCTCGAACTCGACGTGACCTGGGAGTTCGCCTCGCAGGTGTTGGGCGATGCCGAGGTCGACGAGCTCGCCGGCCTGTGGGCTCGAGCCCTGGAGGCGCTTGCCGAGCACGTCCGAGCCGAAACCGCATACGGTTTCACGCCATCCGACTTCCCGCTCACTGCGATATCGCAGGACGATGTCGACCACTGGCTGCGGGAATACCCATCGATGACCGATGTGTGGCCACTGACCGCCCTGCAGTCCGGGCTGCTGTTCCACACGATCTACGACCGGGACGGCGTCGACGGCTACATCGTGCAGGCGGCGCTGACGTTTGCCGGGCAGGTGGATGGGGATCGGATGCGGCGGGCCGCACAGGTGCTCATCGATCGGCACGACAGCCTGCGGACCGCGTTCGTCGAGAGTGCCGATGGGCCACGTCAGATCGTATTGCGCGACACCAAGGTCGATTGGGGCGAATCGAGTATCACCGACATCAGCGATGTCGGCGAGCAGGCAGCAGCACTCCGGCGACTCGCGATGGCGGCTGCGGCTCCATTCGACCCGGCACGCCCGCCGCTGCTGCGGTTCCACCTCGTGCGCACCGGCGCCGAGATGTTCCAGCTGCTGGTCACCAACCACCACCTCGTGCTGGACGGCTGGTCCATGCCGGTGCTGATCCACGAGTTGCTCTCGTTGTACATATCCGATTGCGATACTGCCGCGCTCACGCCCCCTCGTTCGTACCGAGAGTATCTGCAGTGGCTACAGGCTCAGGATCGCGACGCCGCCACCGCCGCGTGGCGGGAGATGCTCGCCGGAATCGACGCTCCGACGCGGGTCACCACCGGGTCGGAGCGAACCGTCACCGCGGACGCCGGTGAAGTCGGCCTGCACCTGGACGCCGCGACCACCGCCGCAATCCTTGATCTGGGCCGCTCGCACGGCGTCACTGCCAACACGGCCCTGCAGGTGGGGTGGGCATTGCTGGTGGCCGTCCTGACCGGACGGTCGGATGTGGTGTTCGGCAATACGATGTCGCAGCGCCCGCCGCAGCTTCCGGATGTCGAACGCATGGTCGGGCTCCTGGTCAACACGCTGCCCGTCCGCGTCCGGCTCGAACCCGACGAAACCATCGGCGATCTGCTCGTCCGCGTGCAATCCGAACAGGCCGCAATGCTCGATCACCAGCACATCGGCTTGGCCGAGCTGCAACGGGCCACCGGCATCACCGATATGTTCGACACCGCGACGGTGCTCGAATCGTATCCACTCGATCGGGAACTGTTGGCGCGCAATCTCTCCGACGCCGGATTGCGGCTCGTCGAGATCGACGCACACGATGCCACGCCGTATCCGCTGAGTTTGCAAGTGACCCCGCCGCGGTCGAGTCGCGACGGGCGACCGGACGCCGAGGAGACCGACACCTATACGGTGACACTGAAATTCGCCACCGACCGATTCGATTCCGACGACGCCCGCACGTTGCTTCAACGATTCGAGCTGCTGCTCACCCAGATCGTCATCGATCCCGCCCGGAAGGTCGCCGCGATCTCCTCGTGCTGGGATTCCGAACGCGCGGAACTGCTTTCGGTCAGCGGCGCGAAGCCAGCCGCGGAGCTCATGCTGCGCGACATCCTGTGGGGGACAGCACGGCGGTATCCGGATGCCGTGGCTGTCCGGTTCGGTGACACCGCGTGGACCTATCGTGAACTCGAGCGTCGCGCCGACGGGTTCGCTCGCCTGCTGGCCGGCCACGGTGCTCGCGCCGAATCGATCGTCGCATTGGCCGTGCCCCGTTCGGCCGAACTGGTCGTCGCGATCTGGGCGGTGGCGAAAACAGGTGCCGCCTTCCTGCCGTTGGATCCCGGCAGTCCGGCCGCGCGGATCGGGGAGTTGCTGTCCGACTCGCGGACCAGTCTGGGCGTGACGACCAGCGCTGTCGCACCGCAGCTTCCGGATACCGTCGATTGGTTGATTCTGGACACTTCGGCTTCGGACGATCGTGCGGATCTACCTCACCCGTCCGGTATCCCGGCCGGGGCCGACCGGCTGTCGGCCGACAATGCGGCATACGTGATCTATACATCCGGATCGACCGGCAAACCGAAGGCGGTCCACCTCAGCCATCGAGGTCTGGCCGATCTTGTCGCGGCGCAAGTCGACGCCTTTGGTGTGGGGACGGAGTCGGCGGTGTTGCAGGTCGCGTCGCCGGGATTCGACGCCTACTTGGCGGAGTTGCTGCTGGCGCACCGCAGTGGCGCCTGTCTCGTGGTGGCGCCACCAGAGGTGTACGCCGGGACCGACCTCGAGGAACTGCTTCGGTCGCAGCAGGTTTCGCACGCGATCATCACCCCGTCCGTGCTGAACACCATGGATCCGTCCCGGACGCCGACGTTGACATCGGTCGCGGTGGTCGGCGAAGCGACCGGGCCGGACACCGTGCACCGATGGGGCACTGGGCGACGGCTGATGAATCATTACGGACCGACCGAGTGCACGATTTGGGCGACGGGGTCGGATGCCCTCGACCCCGGCGAGCCGGTGACGATCGGCGGCCCGATCCTGGGCGCGTCCGCGGTGGTCCTCGACATGTGGCTGCGACCGGTGCCGGTCGGGGTCGCGGGCGAACTCTATATCGGTGGGCCCGGACTTGCCCGCGGGTACGTCGATCAACCGGGCGTGACCGCATCGCGCTTCGTCGCGGATCCGCGATCCACCCGCGGCGAGCGGATCTACGCCACCGGTGATTCCGTGCGCTGGGTGCGCGGACGCGCCGGGTTGGCACTGGAATATCTGGGCCGCTGCGATCAACAGGTCAAGATTCACGGCCTGCGGATCGAGCCGGGGGAGATAGATGCCCACGTGGCCCGGCACCCGGACGTGGCGAGTGTCGCCACCGTTGCGGTGACCGGACCTGCCGGGGAACCGGTTCTGGTCTCCTACGTCGTCCCCGCGCCGGGCGCCGCTGTGGATGTGGCGGCACTCGACGACGATCTCGCGGGCAGGCTACCTCGCTATATGAACCCCGCGGCGATCGTGCAGCTCGACGAGATGCCGCGCACGCCTAGCGGAAAGCTCGATCGGAAAGCGTTGCAGCAGCGCGCCTTCGATGCCGACGCCGCCGCGGGTGGTAGGCCGCCGTCGACGCATGCGGAGCAGGTCGTGGCGGCACTCTTCGCCGATGTGCTCCATCTCGACACGGTGTCCGCCGATAGCAACTTCTTCGCGCTCGGCGGGGACAGCATCGTCTCGATGCGGCTGGTGGCGCTGGCGAGATCCGCCGGGCTCATGCTCACGCCGCGAGATGTCTTCGAAGGCAAGACAGTTGCCGCGCTCGCCGCAATGGCGGGCGGCGATGCGGCTGCTGTGACGATCGAGGAACCCCGTCGACTCCCGATGGCGGATCGGGCCTCGGGTTTTCCGCTCGTCGCGCTCGCCCAAGCCGAGATCGATCGGCTCGAGCGGCAGTACCGCGGGCTGTCGGACGTATGGCCGTTGTCGCCCACGCAATCCGGGATGCACTTCCACTCCACGTTCGACCCGGACGCCGGGGACAACTACACCGTCCAGACGATGATCGGGTTTTCCGGCGCGGTCGACGCCGAGCGCCTGCGACGTGCCGCTCAGGCCGTGGTCGACCGGCACGATGTTCTGCGGGCCGCCTTTGTGGAGACGGCGGCCGGGCCGTGCCAGATCGTGCTGGACCATGCCGAGATCGGGTTCCGCGAGATCGATCTCGCCGGTGGTGGCGATGCGGAATCCCCGGCCGACCCGGAATCTATTGCCGCAGCGGACGCGGCCGTGGGATTCGACCTGTCGGCTCCTCCGCTGCTGCGCTTGACGCTGATCCGTCTCGATGCGGGATCCTTCCGGCTGCTCGTCACGAATCACCATATGATCCTGGATGGCTGGTCGATGCCACTGCTGATGCGAGAACTGCTCGACTACTACGGATCTCCCGCGCATATCAACTCCGCCGGACCCGCGCCCTCCTACCGCGACTATCTGGCCTGGCTGCGTCGGCAGGACATCGCCGCATCCAAAGCTGCATGGGCGCAAGCCTTTTCGGATGTCGACGCACCCACCCGGGTGTCCCGCAACAACGGTTCCGCGAGCATGGTATCCGCCGACGAGGTCGAGGCCGAGCTGACGGCGGATCATTTCCGAGAACTCCGGCGAGTGGCGGCGGAGGCGGCCGTCACCATCAATACGGCCGTCGCCGCGGCTTGGGCCCTGAATCTACGTGTACTGACCGGTGAGACCGATGTGATCTTCGGCTCCTCGGTGTCGGGCCGGCCCCCGGAGTTGCCGCTGGTCGATCAGACGTTCGGCATGTTTCTGAATACGATTCCGGTGCGAGTCCCGCTCGAACCCACAATGACGGTCCACGAGTTGCTGACCGGCATTCAGGCATGGCACGCCCGCATGCTGGATCATCACCATATCGGCCTGCCCGAGATTCACCGCAGCGTCGGACTGCCCGAACTCTTCGACACCGCCATCACCTTCCAGTCGTTCCCCGTCGACCGGACGGCACTGCAGCAACTCGTCGATTCGGCGGGCCTACAGGTGAACGAACTCAGCGGTGTGGACGCGACGCCGTACCCGTTGAGCCTGGTCGTGGAACCGAGGCAGTCCGAGCACGGCGAGGCACAGGGACTGCGGATCACCCTCCGATTCCACAACCGTGCCTTCGACACCGCGTCGGCGCGCCGCATCCTCGACCGCTTCGTCGAGTTGCTGTGCCAGATCGCCGCACACGGCGACGTGCGGCTGGGCGAGCTGCCGCTCGACGAGGAACCAGGGCCGTCGTGGCCCGTTTCGGGTGCGGAACGGGAGATCCCGGAGACGTTGGATCGGATACTCGCAGCTTCCGCTGCCGCCGAACCCGCCGCGATCGCCGTGCGGTGCGGCACGGCCGCCATGACCTACCAGCAGCTCGACGAGCGATCCGCACGTCTGGCCCGAGTCCTGCTGCGGCACGGCGCGCGGCGGGGACAGATCGTCGCCTCTCTGCTTCCACGCTCCCTGGCGGCGACGGTCACCCTGTGGGCCGTGGCGAAGACCGGTGCGGCTTTCCTGCCGATCGATCCGACCCTGCCGGCAGAGCGGATCGAATTCCTGCTGTCCGACTCGAAAGCCGTGCTCGGGCTGACCTACACGTCCGCCGGGAAGCAGCTTCCCGACGGCGTCGACTGGCTGATCCTCGACGAGGAGCAGACGCTCGATGCCATGGACTCGGTTCCCGCCACGCCGATCACCGATGCCGAACGCGGCGGGCCGATTCGGCGGGATCAGACCGTGTACGTGAGCTACACGTCGGGGTCGACGGGTACGCCCAAGGGCGTACTCGTCAGCCACCGGGGCCTAGCCGATATTGTCGCGGCGCAGCGGCGAATACTCGGCGTCGACCCGATGTCGGTGGTACTGCAGGTCGCCTCGCCCAGCTTCGACGCCTCGGTGTTCGAGTTGTTGCTGGCGCACGGCTCGGGCGGCCGATTGGTGGTCTCGCCGGCCGATGTCTACGCCGGCCCCGAGCTGGCGGATCTGATCGGGCGCGAACATATTTCGCATGCTGTAGTGACCCCCTCGGCGCTGGCGACAGTTCCGTCCGAGGGTCTCGACGGGCTGCGCGTGCTGGCGACAGCCGGCGAGCCGGTCGGGCCGGAACTGGTCGATCGGTGGGCGGCGCAGCGCACTATGGTCAATCTGTACGGGCCGAGCGAAAGCACGATCTGGGCTACCGCCAGCGATGCGCTGGTGCCCGGTGCCGCGGTCACGATCGGAGGGCCGGTCGGTCCCGTCGCGGCCGTGGTCCTGGATACCTGGTTACGACCCGTGCCACACGGTGTCGCGGGCGAGCTGTACCTGTTCGGCACCGGCCTGGCCGAGGGGTACGTCGCCAGGATGGGGTTGACCGCGGCGCGGTTCGTCGCATGCCCGTTCGGGGAACCGGGTCAGCGCATGTACCGGACCGGTGACGTGGTGCGCCGCAGTGCCGATGGCGCGATGGAGTTCTTGGGGCGCAACGATTTTCAGGTGAAGGTGCGCGGCACCAGAATCGAGCTGGGGGAAATCGACGCGATACTGGGTGCGCGTGCGGATGTGGCATACGCGGTCACCGTGCCGCGCAGCGATGACGGGCGACCAGCGCTGCTGGTGTCCTATGTCGTGCCCGCAACCGGGACGGAGGTGTCGGGCGTGGAGTTGCGTGGGGCGCTGGCCGAGGCGTTGCCCCGGTTCATGGTGCCGTCCGTGGTGATCGTGCTGGATGAGGTGCCGCTGACCGCCAACGGGAAGCTGGATCGCGAGCGGTTGCCCGAGCCAGTTGCCGTCGCGCGCGAATTCCGAGCGCCGGCACCAGGGGTGGAAGAGTTGGTCGCGCGGACATTCGAGCAGGTGCTCGACGTGGACCAGGTGGGCGTCGACGACGACTTCTTCGCACTGGGCGGCGATTCGCTCAGCGCCTCGCTGGTGGCGGCGCGCATCGGCGCGGCCCTGGACGTGCGCGTGCCGGTGCGGTCGGTATTCGAGGCGCCGACTGTCAGCGGATTGGCCGCGCACGCCGGGTCACTCGGCGGTGGAGGCCGGTTGCCCCTGCGGTCCGGAGTGCACCCCGACCCCGTGCCGCTGTCGCTGGCACAGCAGCGGACGTGGCTGCTGAACCGGTTCGAACCCGAATCGGCGGCCTACAACATTCCGGTGATGCTGCGGTTGTCTGGACGGCTGGACACCGAAGCGCTTACAGCCGCGCTCGTGGATGTGGTCGCACGTCACGAAGTATTGCGGACGATATATCCGGAAATCTCCGGTGAGCCACGGCAGGTCGTTCTCGACGAGCCCGCGGTGCCGGTGGAACCGGTGCGCGTATCGGTGGAGTCGGTCCCGGATGTGGTGGGCGAGTTCGTGCGGCGCGGATTCGATGTGACCGCACGAGTGCCGATGCGAGTGGGATTGTTCGAGCTCGACGCCGAGTCCGACAGTGACACCGGAGAATTCCTGCTGGCGCTGGTGGTCCATCACATTGCAGGCGATGGTCAGTCGATGGGGCCACTGGCTCGTGACGTCATGGTGGCGTATACCGCGCGATTGGCCGGGCACGCGCCGGAATGGGAACCGCTCGCCGTGCAATACGCCGACTTCGCGTGGTGGCAACGGCAAATGCTGGGGGCCGCGGACGATCCGGCGTCGTTGATGTCGGCGCAGCTGGAGTTCTGGCGCTCGACGCTCGCGGGGGCACCGGACCGGCTGGAACTACCGGCGGACCGACCACGCCGGGCCGTCGCATCCCTGTCGGGATCCCGGGTACCGGTGCAGATCGGTGCGCGGCTGCACGAGCGGCTGCTCGCGCTGGCACGGTCGCGGGGGGCGTCGCTGTTCATGGTGATGCATGCAGCGTTGGCAACCGTACTGGGGCGGCTCAGTGGCACCGATGACGTTGTGATCGGCACCCCGGTCGCGGGGCGGGGCGAACCCGGTCTGGACGATCTGGTGGGGATGTTCGTGAATACCCTCGCCTTGCGGACCCGGGTGGATACCGGCGAGCCCTTCGCCGAGTTGCTGATGCGCACCCGGGAGATGGACCTGCTGGCGTTCGAAAACGCGGACGTGCCGTTCGAGCGGGTCGTGGAGGAGTTGAACCCGGAGCGATCGGCGGCGCGGCATCCGTTGTTCCAGGTGGCCCTGGCATTCCAGAACGTGTCGACGGTCGATGTGGCGCTGCCCGACGTCCAGGTTGCCCGCGCGGATGTGGATACCGGGGCGAGCCAGTTCGACCTGCAACTGGTGCTGGCCGATTCACCCGTAAATGCCGGTGTGGCGCAAGGCATCTCGGGAATGATGACCTATGCGCGGGATCTGTTCGACGAGGCGACCGCAGCGGCGATCGTCCGGCGACTGGTGCGGGTGTTGGAAGCCGTCGCGGATGATCCGTCCGTAGTGATCGGGGATATCGACTGGTTGGAAGCCGGCGAGCGCTCGGCTCTCACGTCGCGAGTGGGGGCACACGCCGTAGCGGCGCTGGAGCCATCCGGACTGCTACCGGAGGTGTTCGCCTCGGCCGTCCGGGACAACGGCGACGGTATCGCCGTCGCCTCGGGGGATGCCACCTTGTCGTATGCGCAGCTGGACGAACAGTCCAACCGGCTGGCGAGGTTACTGATCCGCCGCGGCGCTGGACCCGAGCATCCGGTGCTGGTGGCGGCCGCGCGGTCGACGGAGTCCGTCGTCGCGTGGTGGGCAGTGGTCAAGACGGGTGCGGCACACGTACCCATGGACCCGGGCTATCCTGCGGGCAGGATCGCGCAGATGGTGTCGGATTCCGGTGCGACGCTGGGAGTTACGGTGTCGTCGGTGCGTGCCCAGATGCCCGATTCGGTGGACTGGATCGTGCTCGACGACCCGGCCATCGCCACGCAGATCGACGCGACGGCGAGCGGCCCGATCGGCGATGACGAGCGGACGCGGCCGCTGCGGGTCTCGGATGTCGCCTACGTGGTCTTCACCTCCGGATCCACCGGGGTGCCGAAAGGTGTCGCTATCACCCATTCCGGCATCGCCGACTTCGTCTCGGGGTGGCGCACCGATCGCGAACTCCAGCACACGTCCAGGGTGTTGCATTTCGCGTCGCCGTCGTTCGACGCCGCGCTGATGGAGATCCTGATCGCGGTCAGCGGGGCCGGAGCACTGGTCGTGGCGCCGACTGCGATCTACGGCGGCGGTGAGCTGGCCGAACTCCTACGCGTGCAGCGGGTCACCCACGCCTTCATGACCCCGGCCGCGCTCGCGTCGGTGGATCCGGCCGGGCTGGACGACCTGCGGCTGGTCATGTCCGGTGGTGACGTGGTCCCAGCGGACCTGGTGAGCCGATGGGCGGGCACCGACCTCGCCGGCGCCCGGAAGTTCCAGGTGCTGTACGGGCCGACCGAGGCCACGATAGTCGCCACGGCGACGGGTGCGCTGCGACCGGATGACCGGCCGACGATCGGTGCCCCGCGGCCGGGAACCCAGGCGCTGGTGCTGGATGCCCGGTTGCAGCCGGTGCCGGTCGGGGCGGCCGGAGAGCTGTATCTGGCGGGCCCCGCGCTGGCACGCGGGTACCTGAACAGGGCGGCGACGAGTGCGGCGCAATTCGTGGCGCATCCGTTCGGGGAGCCGGGACGTCGCATGTACCGCACCGGTGATGTGGTGCGCTGGAATACCGATGGCGCCTTGGAGTTCTTGGGGCGCAACGATTCCCAGGTGAAGATCCGTGGTTACCGGGTCGAGCTGGGCGAGATCGACGCGGTGCTGCGGACACAGGCGGATGTGACATACGCGGTCACCGTGGCGCGACAGGACGGCACCGGTCCGGTGACGCTGGTGTCCTATGTGGTGCCCGGCATCGGGTCGAGTCTGTCGGGCGAACAGTTGCGGGCGGCGTTGGCCGAGGTGCTGCCGTCGTACCTGGTGCCTGCCGCGGTGATGATCCTCGACAAGATCCCCCTGTCGCCGAACGGAAAGCTCGACCGCGCGGCCCTGCCCGCACCCACCGTCCAGGCCAAGCGATTCAGGGCCCCGGCGTCACCGACGGAGGAAATAGTGGCCGGCGTATTCGCCGATATCCTCGGCATCGACGGTCCGGTAGGCGCCGACGATGACTTCTTCGAACTGGGTGGCAACAGCCTGGTAGCCACCCGCTTAGCCGCGCGGATCGGTGCCGCGCTCGACGCGACCATCCCGGCATCGATGATTTTCGAGGCGCCGACGGTCGCGAGGTTGGCCGCGCGCGCCGAATCGCGGGCCGACACCGGTCGGGTGGCGCTGACTGCGCAGCCACGGTCGCAGCGAATTCCCCTGTCGTACGCACAGCAGCGGATGTGGTTCCTGAACCGGCTCGAGCCCGGCTCGGCTGCCTACAGCATCCCGATCGTGCTGCGGCTGTCCGGACCACTGAATCTCGACGCGCTGCGCGCGGCCGTCGACGATGTGCTGAACCGGCACGAGGTACTGCGGACCGTATACCCGTATGCCGAGGGCGAGCCGTTGCAGGTTGTCCTGCCCGCCGCCGAGGCGATCACGCCGATTACCGTGACCTCGGTCGCGGAACCGGAACTGGCCGAATCGTTGTCGGCGTTCATCTCGACGGTGTTCGATGTGACGGTCGAGACCCCGGTGCGGATACGGTTGTTCGAGCTCGGGCAGGACGAGTGGGTCCTGGCGGTGGTAGCGCACCACATTTGCTGCGACGGGGCGTCACTGGGTCCGCTGGCACGGGACATGATGACCGCGTACACAGCACACGTGCACGGGGAGACACCGAGCTGGCCGCCGCTGCCGGTGCAATACGCCGACTACGCGATCTGGCAGCGGACGGTGTTGGGGAGCGAAGACGATCCCGAATCGCTGCTACGCGCCCAGATCGACTACTGGACACTCGAATTGGCGGAGCTTCCGGTTTTGCTCGAGCTGCCGACCGACCGACCGCGTCCGCCTATACAGACCTACGCAGGTGCGAGCGTACCGATCACTGTCGGCGCCGATCTGCACGCGGGATTGCAGCAGGTCGCGCGAGCACACAACACGACGCTGTTCATGGTCTTCCATGCTGCGCTGGCGGCCACGATGGCCCGGCTGGCCGATACGGACGACATCGCGATCGGCACTCCGTATGCCGGACGCGGCGAGCCAGAACTCGACGATCTGGTCGGGATGTTCGTCAACACCCTGGTGCTGCGGACCCGGTTGACCCCGGGGATGACGTTCACCCAGCTGCTCGAGCATGTGCGCGGGACCGATCTGGCCGCCTTCGGACACGCCGATGTTCCGTTCGAGCGGCTGGTGCAGGAGCTGAACCCGGTGCGGTCGCACGCGCACCATCCACTGTTCCAGGTGATGCTGGCATTCCAGAACCTCGCCAGAGCCGAGTTCGAACTTCCGGGGCTGTCGGCGTCGGCCATGACGGCCGAGATCGACACCGCACTGTTCGATCTGCAGATCACCGTGTCGGACTCCTACGACCGCACCGGCACCCCGGCCGGCATCAGCGGTGCGGTGACCTACGCGACCGACCTCTTCGACTCGACGACCGTCACTGCGATCGTCGATCGCCTGCTGCGATTGCTCGGCGCACTGGCGGCCGATCCCGCACAACCGGTGCACGATGTGGATCTGCTCGGCGCAGTGGAACGGGAAGCCGTTCTGACGCAGTGGAATTCGACCGATGTCAGGCTCCCTTCGGACGAAACGCTCGCCTCGGTCTTCACCCACTCGGTGCAGGCGCATGCGGACCGGCCCGCGGTCATGTTCGGCGAACAGTCACTGACCTATGCGGAATTCGCATCGCGCGTCTACCGGTTGGCGCGGTGGTTGATCTCCCACGGAGTCGGGCCGGAGTCGTTGGTGGCGCTGCGGATGCGGCGTTCCCTGGACCAGGTCACCGCCATGTACGCGGTGCATGCCGCCGGCGGTGGGTACGTGCCGGTCGATCCGGACCTGCCGGCCGACCGCATCGCGTACATGCTGTCGATCGCCGCACCGGTGCTGGAGCTGTCGTCCCTCGACGGGCTGGAGCTGTCCGGATTCGATGACACGCCGGTCACCGACACCGATCGGCTCGCACCGCTGCGACCGCACAACATCGCATACCTGCTCTTTACTTCGGGGTCGACCGGTCGACCGAAAGGTGTTGCGGTATCGCATTGTTCGGTGATAAACCAGGTGCGGTGGGTCAACGCGACCTACGCACTGACGCCGAATGACGTAGTGCTGCAGAAGTCCCCGGCCACGTTCGACATGTCGGTGTGGGAGCTGTTTGCGACATTGGCGATGGGGGCGCGGCTGGTGATCACGCGAGCCGACGGGCATCTCGACCCGGCCTATCTCGCCGAAACCATTGCCACCCAACGGGTCACGATCTCCGCATTCGTGCCGTCGATGCTGGCGGTATTCGCGGACGCGGTGCCTGCGGAGTCCCTGGAGTCGGTGCATACGTTCCTGGTGGGCGGTGAGGCATTCGGTTCCGAAGTGGTGGCCGCGGTGCGGCGAATAGTGCCCGGGGTCGAGTTGCACAATCTGTACGGGCCGACCGAGTTCACCGTGTGCGCGGCCGCGCATCGGGTAACCGAAGTCGACAGCGGGAGCATGCCGATGGGCACACCGGTATGGAACGCGCGGGCATACGTACTCGACAACCGGTTACATCCGGTACCGCCCGGCGTTGCTGGGGAGCTGTACTTGGCGGGCACCCAGCTCGCGCGCGGCTATCAGGCACGCCCTGGCCTCACCGCGGAACGGTTCGTGCCCGACCCGTACGGTGACGGTGGCCGCCTGTACCGGACCGGCGACTTGGTGCGCTGGCGCCATACCGGCGAATTGGAATACCTGGGCCGCACCGATTTCCAGGTGAAGCTGCGTGGCCTGCGTATCGAACTCGGTGAAATCGAGGCAGTACTCGCCGAGCACCCCAGCATCGCCCGGGCGATCGCTGTGGTGCGCTCCACCGGTGCGGTGGACCACTTCGTCGGCTATCTGGTGCCCGCCGCGGGCGCCACGGTCGACACCGCGGCGGTCCTGGCGCACGCGAAAACCGAATTGCCCGACTACATGGTGCCCACCACGGTGATGGTGCTCGACACGGTGCCTCTCACCGCGTCGGGAAAGCTGGACCGCACGCGGCTACCGGAGCCGGTGCTCGCGGTAGCGGAGTTCAGGGAGCCCTCGTCGTGGTTGGAAGGGGAGATCGCGCGGGCCTTCGGAACGGTACTGGGCGTGGATCGGGTGGGCGTCGAAGACGACTTCTACGCGTTGGGTGGCAACTCGCTGAAGTCGGTGCAAGTAGTGAGCGAGTTGCGCAAAGAACTCGACTACGAGGTCCCGATCAGCTGGATGTTGTCGGATCCCTGTCCGGCCGACCTGGCAAAGCGGATCGAATCCGGAATGCGCTCCGGTTTCACGGTCGACCGGACCGATATCGGCTTCGATGTGCTGCTACCGATCCGGACCGGTGGTGAGCGACCACCACTGTTCTGTATCCACCCGGCCTTGGGCCTGTCGTGGAGCTACCGCACGTTCGACCGATACCTGTCCGAGGGTCGACCGATCTATGGCATTCAGGCGCCACAAATCGGCGGCGAGGTCCCCGGTCCGACATCGATCGAAGAAATGGCCGAACGCTACTTCGCCGAGATTCGCACGGTTCAGCCACACGGCCCCTATCATCTCCTCGGCTGGTCGCTGGGTGGTGCGCTCGCCCATGCCATTGCCGTCGAGATGCGCTCCGCCGGTGAACAAGTCGCCCTATTGGCG
The DNA here is from genome assembly GCF_040674855.1 of Nocardia sp. NPDC049707. Lineage (NCBI taxonomy): Bacteria > Bacillati > Actinomycetota > Actinomycetes > Mycobacteriales > Nocardiaceae > Nocardia > Nocardia sp. NPDC049707. Next base: position 29,546 of record NZ_JBFANN010000037.1, read on the forward strand.
CTGTTGGACGCCGAGGTGGACGGTGTCGACGAGTCGATGGTCGCCGCCGTCTCGACCGGAGAACTGATCAGCAACCTCGGTCCGGTCATGGGCGTCGATTTCGTGCGCCCCGATGCGACCGCCGAGGAAGCCGCCGACCTGATCGAACAGCACCTGGGAGGCGGCCTCGGTATCGACGCCGCAATGATCGAGCGCCTGACCGACGCCTACAACCTGGGGATCCGGGCGGCCAGTGTGTGGCGGCCCGCGGTCTTGGACAGCGACATGTTGTACTTCACCGCGACCCGGGAAAGGCGATCCGATGCTGTGGGTCACAAGGGATGGGCGTCGGTGGTCCGCGGGCAGATTACGAATTTCGACATCGACGCGACCCACCTCGCAATGACCGAACCGAGCGCGGTTGCCCAGATCGCCCGGATTCTCAACACACGATTGGATCGATGACCGCGTTTATGTCGGCGGGGTGATGGGCGCGCCGAATCCATCCAGCGGTAGGGGAGTAGTGGAGGTGCCCAATATCGTCCCAAGCGACGCCCCGAACGCCCCACCGAGCAGGGCGGCAGGTCCGGCAACGACAGCGACGCCGACCGCGGCGCCGAGGAGCGGGCCGACGACCAAGCCGGTCGGCATGAATGGGATACCGACGACGAACCCGGCGGCGGCGCCGACCATTCCGGCGGCTATCGCGACGGGCGCGGACACTCCCGCGCCGATACCTGCGCCGATTATCGCACCGACACCCGCGTCGACGGCGGTGTCGGAGCATCTGCGCGGATCTACGGGAAATTGCTCGCAGAACGCCTCGATCGGCCGCTGATCCGCGGCCGCGGGTGCGTCCACCGTTCGGATTCTGGTCCAACGGTCGGCGGCGAGCCGATTCATAGGGAGGAGAGCTCGATCGCCACGGCGCATGTCGACCAAGGGCGCGATGTCCCCTGGCGGTGCGGTGTCGGCCAGCGACTGGCCGAGTGCGGCGACCATGGCAGGTGCCTGCGCGGTGTCATCCGGGGATGCGGCGGCTACCCCGGTTCCGAGAACAAGCGCAAGTGGCAACATGCTGGCAATCAACATCGGACGTGATCGCCACCGCTCGGCTTCCGGCATTCCGCACCTCCTGGACGTCAACCTCTAAGCGCTTATCGACCTCGAGTATTTGTCGCACGTTGCGGCGCGGATAGTCTAAGCGGCCGACACGGCCAGATCGGGGAGGACCGTCAAATCTCGTGTGTCTCTGACACATCTGTGGCTGCGCCCAGGCGGCGCGCGACACGTCCTGCTACCTCGATGCGCCGGACCGCTATCCCCCCGCTTGCCAGTCGTTAACCGGCGGGTCCGTGAGTGGTCTACCCGGCGAGCTTTCTCATGGCCGGCGTCGCGACTATTGAGAAGAGTCGCCGGGCGGCGCTAATCGCCCCAGACGGGTGGGCGCTTCGCTAGGAAGGCCGCCATCCCTTCGCGGGCACCGGGAAGTTGGGCAGCGGCGGCCATGACTTCCAGGGCGAGGGCGTAGGCATCTGCTTCGGGGCGATCGAGTTGGCGGTAGAGAGTGCGTTTGCCGAGCGCCTTGCTGGCCCGGCTACCCCGGGTAGCGCGGGCGAGCAACTCGTTCACGGCGGTGTCCAGTTCTTCGTCTGGCACTGCGTGGTTGATCAGGCCCCATTGTTCGGCGGTGCGGGCATCGATCGGATCTCCGGTGAGGGCGAGTTCCATCAGCCGTTTACGGCCGACGGCGCGGGCCACCGGCACCGCGGGTGTGTGGCAGAACCAGCCGCCCTTGCCGCCGGGGAGCGCGAAGCCGGCCGATTCGGCGGCGACGGCCAGATCACAGGAGGCCACCAGCTGGCAGCCCGCGGCCGTGGCCAGACCGTGCACGCGGGCGATCACCACCTGGGGCACCAACTGGATGGTCGACATGAGCTCGGTGCACAGTGTGAGCAGTTCCCGGACGCCGAGCAGATCTCTCGCGGCAACGTCGGCGAAATCATGTCCCGCGGAGAACACCGGACCGTGCGCCCCGAGCACTATCCCCGTGGCGTCGGTCTCGCCTGCGGCCCGGAACGAGGCGAGTAGTTCGGCCAAATGCTCGCCCGACAGCGCATTGCGCCGCTCCGGCCGGTTCATGGTGATGCGCACCGTGTCGCCATCCCGCGCAACCAACACATGCTGATACTCCAAGGCGGTCATACCTCCACCGTAGATCTCTACCGGCACTGACACGACACCTCCGAGGTGATCGTGACCCCCTCATCGCTCTCGGCTGCTGCCGCACCGCCGAATCCATCGACAGGTGTCCGCGCCGGGAAGCCTTGGCGGCTGATACCGGTCGAACCGGCGCGGGGGTTTGCGCTGTCCAGTCATACCTGTGTTACGTCATTGCCTGCGAAGCCATTTCGAGGAATTCATGCCTGAAGTGTCGACCCGCCTGTCCGGGACGACCGCCATGCGACCATGTCCAGTTGAAAGACCGGCTCGCGAAAGAGCCCGTGCTGCGCGGCGGCAAGTCCCGAACTCCTGGCGGCGGTTCTGTCCATCTATCTTCAGCGTCGTTGTCCGAGGTCGCGCACTCGTAGCCGATATAGATCAATCGATCCTTTACACGGCACCCGCACATCCTCGTTACGGCGACGACGTTCCAACGCTGCCTTCGTCATAGCCAGGCACTGGTTGAACGCGAACCGCGCTGTACCCGTGTGGCGGGACAACAGTGCTTGCTGCTCGACGGTCGGGTCGAGACGGAATCGGAAACTCGTGAACCGCGCCACCGCCACAGCATCGCACCAGCCACCGACAAGCGACCGCTACCAGTCGTTGCCGTAACGACGAACCTGAACACCCAAGCAGCACACCCGAATTCCCAGATGCCTCTCAGGCGAGGATGATGGTGTGACGGACCGCATCCGGGTTGTGCGAGTGGGTGAGTGATCATGAAGACGAGATCGTCGGAGATGGTGAAATGCCGAGGATGTCGGTGCTGGTGGCCATTGAGCGCGCACAATGTGTGCCATTGTTCCCAGTGCCATCAGACGTTCACGGGTGACAAGGCCGCGACTCTGCATCTGGTTGTGGATTACCGCCATAAACCGCACGTCATCTGTCGAACACCGCAGAGCGTCGGCCTTGTCGATGCCGACCGCGATTACCCTTGCTGGGGCTTGCCACGGAATTGAGTCCATCCGGCGGTGGGGTTGGCTTTCAGCGGGATTTCCTTGACGGAGTATGGATTTGGTGTGCAGGTGGCGGGCCTGCCGGACAGCCGATCTCGCCGCAACCAGTGCCCACCTAGGTCGGAACCTGAGCGGCTCTTCTACCAGCTCTCCAGACGTTCCTGCGAAATAGCGCCACGCGATGGCAGGCGAAAGCCATTCATCTGCAATGGCTTTCAACGCTACAGCATTCGATGAATGCAGGTCGCGACCGTTCCGTTCCGCTCTGCGTGCGTGTTCCGGGTGCGGCGCGTGCTATTCGGGCCCGGCGGGACCTTGGCGGCCATGGTGCGACCATCGCGTGTGTCATCGTCGACGGCGGCACCTTCGACTGGACGGTACGCGCAGACGATAAGCCCCGATTCCCGGGTTTCTCTGACCCCGATCCCAGCTACCCCGGCGTGGTCTACGCGGCCTCGAGCGCGCCCAGCCTTCGCGCTCGAGGCCGGGTGCAGTTGCCGCACGACCTCGGTTCGTCGATCTCATCGCTCAACATGTTCCTGATCGGGCAGGGGTTGGAGACGCTGACCCTGCGTATCTAACGCACGTGCAGAACGCGAAGGCGGTCGCCGACGGGTTTGCAGACCGCCGATGACCGTCTTATGAGAACCGGATCGATCGAGGATCGGTATCGGTTGTGCGACGGATCGGTGGAGATAGTGGTCGTCCGTGTCTCGGCCGGCGCGTAGCTGCCGCATGCTGACGGACAGAGGTCGGTCCAGCTACCCGGGAGAAGGGAGATACACGGTGGCATTCGGACGTCGTCGGCTGCTGATCGGCTTCGCCGGTGCGGGTGGCCTCGCTCTGGCCGGATGCGGGTGGGCGCGAGAATCCGCGCCAGGCAAACCTGCCACAATCCGATTCGATCCCGCACCCGGCACCCACAATGTCGAAGCGCGCCGCCCTGGCACGATCACCGTCACCGACGGGACGCTGCGGTCGGTCGAATGGATCGATGAAACGGGCAGATCACTGCCGGGCGCGTCGGCACCCGACAATCGAACCTGGACCAGTGCCGAACCACTCGGCTACGGACACACCTATATCGCGAAAGCCGTGGCTCACGGCGAAACCGGCGACGTCACCGCGACGACAACCTGCACCACGGTGCGACCGCAACAGCTCGTCGACGTCTCCCTGCGCTCCGCCAATCTCGTCGATCTGGCCGAAAACGACACCTACGGAGTAGGTTTCGTGCTCGTCGCCCATTTCGACGAACCCGTCGATCGGGCAGCTGTGGAACGCCACCTGAAGGTCACCACCGAGCCGGCCGTCACCGGTGCCTGGTACTGGCTCGACGATCAGAACGCACACTGGCGGCCCGAGCGCTATCACGCACCGGGCACGAGGATCACGATCGCGGCCGAACTCTTCGGCCGCTCGCTCGGCGAAGGCCGCTACGGCCTGCGCGACCGCCAAGTGTCGGTGAACATCGGGCCCGCGCACATCGCGATCGCCGACGACAACACCAAACAGATCGAGGTCTTCGACAACGGAAACCTGGTGCGTACCATGCCCACGTCGATGGGCATGGGCGGCACCGCGGCCATCGGTGGCAGAGTGATGTCGTTCTGGACCCGCCCGGGCATCTACACCGTGCTGGACCGAAAAGACCCGGTGATCATGGACTCCGCCAGCTACGGCCTGCCCACCGACTCCGGGCTCGGCTACCGCACGAGCATCAACCATGCGGTCCGCATCAGCCACGACGGAATCTTCGTGCACGAATTGGCCGCAACCATGTGGGCCCAAGGCAACACCAACGTCTCACACGGCTGTCTGAACATCTCCCCCGACGATGCCGGATGGTTCTACGACTTCGTTATCCCCGGCGACGTAGTCGAGGTCCGCAACACCGGCGGCGACCCCCTCGACATCTGGCAGAACGGCGATTGGAGCATCCCCTGGTCCGATTGGCTTCGCGGTGGCGCCCACACATGACACAACGGGGTCTGGGGCTGACGTCATTCACCACTCCAGAACATGCCGTTTTGGTATCGGTGGCCGTGCCTGCATCAGCGTGCGAAAGGGTTGCGACTAGCCCGTGTCCGAAAGTGGGTGACGGTAGCCAGGGCTCGTAATCCGCTCGACGCAGGTTCCGGCGCCGGTCGCGCTTCGTCGCCAAACGCTTTGTGCATCACCTGCGGACCGTGCCGCACAGCTGTTTTCGACGTGAGCCTCGGGCCGTCCCATGACTACCGCATCGACCGGGGATGGTGAGGTGTCGTTGCGTGGGACGAGATCGCAGGTGAACGAGCATGACAAACTAGACATGCAGACTCGGAACAGGCGGAGCGTGTTATTCGATGTATAGGCCCTTTGAGCTGCTGCGTGACGGTGCGGGTCGTGTATCCCGAGCGCTAGGACGCTTTGCGGAGCATGACGCGTCCGCGGTTAGGCATTCTGCTGACGAGCTTGCCAGATTTGCCAGGACAACCGGGGGAAAGGACGATCAGATCGCGAAGACGATAGAACGTGCGGGCGGGGCGGATCGTGAACTGGGCCGGATCGAGCCGGCTGGCCGTTCACGGATCGCTGGGCCCAATCTCTCGTCGGTACCGGGCGTGGATGAACTGCTGCGGGTCCCCACCTTAGACAACCGCTGGCTTCGTGAGCATCTGTCCGGATTGGAACAGCAGTACGGCCCCTATCGCCTGCGGCTCACCGACGCTGCCTACTTCGGCCCCACAGGTTCCGGGGGGCCTGCAGTCAGCGGCTTCAGGTTCAACGGTGCGATCATTGATGATGCCGGGAAGAGTGTCGGCAAACTCGAACGACACATCTACACAGAGCATGGCCGGACGGTCGTATTCAACGCTCATATGCGCTTGGAACCCGCGGCTCGCGGCAAGGGCTTTTCGAAAGCCTTCACTGCTGCGATAAACGACTACTACCGCCGCTCGGGCGTCGACCAGATAAAGATCTTCGCAGTTCAAGACGGCAGCGTCGCTTGGGCGCGAGCGGGTTTCGACTTCGACCGTGATTCGGATAAGCTGGCCCGGGCGGTGTCCAGCATCAAAGAACGAGCCGCCGCGATCCGTCCCGATTGTTCGCCAGCCGACCGAAAGCAACTCGACGAGATCATCAGACGGTTCAAGGGGGGTAAGTCGAACCCGACGGCCGGCGAACTCGTCGAATTGACCGGTGATGACCCCGAACTCGGCGTCAACCTGATGAAAGGTACGTCCTGGCACGGTGTTCAATGGCTGTCCGCCTAGGTGTTTTGAAATGGGTGAGCCGTGCGATCTCCGGACGAAAGGCTCAGTGGTGCCCCAGCCGCTGGCCTGGCATCGTGTGCGACTGCGCGAGCCCGGTTTCGTCGAGACCGGTGGGGGATGGCGATCCATCACCTATGCGGTGGTGGTCGCGATCCGGTGACGACCACGAGTCGCCCGCCGGCTATCCAGCCTCAGGCCGTTGTCGGCACGTAGGGGATATTCAGGGAGCTGTTGTCGTCCACTCGAATCGGGCGACCCAGTTGCGGGAAGGCGCGCTGCGCGCAATCGGTGCGCTCGCAGACCTTGCAGCCTGCGCCGATCGGCACCGCCGTGCGCGGGTCGTCGATGGGCAGCCCGTGTGAATAGACGAGCTTGTCCGCGTAGGCCAGGTCGCAACCGAGTCCGATGGCGAAATCTCGTTTGGGGGACAGGTATCCCGGTGTCTTCTCGTCGGTGGTGCGTGCCAGCCACAGGTAGTTGCGTCCGTCGGGCATCTGGGCGATCTGAGTGCGGATGCTACCCGGGGTGGCGAAGGCTTCGTGTACCACCCACAACGGGCAGCTACCGCCGACGCGGGAGAAGTGAAATGCGGTGGCGGACTGCCGTTTCGAGATGTTTCCGGCGCGGTCGGTGCGGACGAAGAAGAACGGAACGCCACGCTTGCCGGGTCGTTGCAGCGTGGACAGGCGGTGGCAGACGGTCTCGAATCCGACCTCGAACTTGGCGGCGAGCAATTCGATGTCGTACCGCAGGGTTTCGGCCGCGTTCCAGAACTGGGTGTAGGGCAGGATGAGCGCGCCCGCGAAGTAGTTGGCCAATCCGATGCGCAGCAGCCCGCGCGAATGCTCGGGCATGGTTTCGGCTTCGTCGATCAGGTCGGCGATGGTCTCGGCCTGGGTGAGAAAGGCCAGCTGCGTGGCCAATTGGAAGGCGCGCTGTCCGGCGGTGAGCCGTCGTGCCAGGGTAAGTACGCGTGCATCGGGGTCGTACACGCGTTTGGGGCCGGGGTGATCGGGGTCGTCGGTGCGGATCACCACCGCGATGCCGTGTCGCTCGCGCAGTAGTCCGGTCAATTGCAGGTCGAGTCCGCCGAGGCTCAAACCGTTGCAGGCGAACAACTCTTCGGCCGCGGTGTCGAGTTCGGGGATGTGGTTGCGCCGGTCGTAGAAGTAGTCGCGCACGTCCTCGAAGGGCATCGCGGCGGCGGATTCGCCTGCGCTGCTGTCGATTCCGGCCGAGACGCGTTCCATCTGTTCGGTGGCTCCGCGCAGGCGTCGATGCAGACCGACGAGCAGGCGTGCGGCCGCTGGCACGCGGGCCACCAGATCCTCCATATCGGCGGTGGTGATGTTGGTGCCTTCGGGGTCCTCGGCGCATACATCCTGGAGGTCGGCGATGAGCCGGGCGTCGGTGTCGGCGGCGAAGAATCCCACATCAAGGTCGAAGCTGGCATTGAGGCGCAGCAGCACTGGCACGGTCAGCGGGCGCTGATCGTGCTCGAGCTGGTTGATGTAGCTGACCGAGAGTCCGAGCGCCTTCGCCAGCGCCGACTGCGACAGCCCCCGCTGGTCTCGCAGTGCGCGCAGCCGGCCACCCGCGTACATCTTCTGCATACGGCGAATGTAGCAAAAACAACTTACACAACTTTCGCAAATTCACCGGTGCTGTTCCACAAAATTAGGCATTTGCGTGGGATTTCCACTGCCGACGCGGATGTGTAGCGTGCGAAATGTACCGGTGAAATCGACGTCTGGGAGGACCCCGACCGTGAAGAATCATCTCGTCCGCACCCACCGCTCCGCGGAGCACTTCCCGCGCGAGGAACACCTTGCCTGGCGGATTGCCGAGGTCGCCGCGGATGCCGTGGAGGTCGCCGCGGAGACCGAAGAGATGATCGTCAACCGGATCATCGACAACGCCGCGGTCGCCGCCGCTTCGCTCACTCGGCGGCCCGTCGCCAACGCCCGCGCCCAAGCGCTCGCGCACCCCTATCGGCCCGGTGCGACCGTGTTCGGCGTCGGCGGCTCGTACTCGCCGGAATGGACGGCCTGGGCCAACGGGGTCGCGGTGCGCGAACTCGACTTCCACGACACGTTCCTGGCCGCCGAGTACTCGCACCCCGGCGACAACATTCCACCCATCCTGGCGGTCGCCCAGCACGCCGGTCGCTCGGGCCGCGATCTGATCCGCGGTCTGGCAACGGGATACGAGATCCAGATCGACCTGGTCCGTGCGATCTGCTTGCACGAGTACAAGATCGACCACGTCGCCCACCTGGGTCCGTCGGCCGCCGCCGGTATCGGGACTCTGCTCGGCCTGGACACCGAGACCATCTACCAGGCCATCGGCCAAGCGCTGCACACCACCACCGCCACCCGCCAGTCCCGTAAGGGCGAGATTTCGAGCTGGAAGGCCTACGCACCCGCGTTCGCGGGGAAGATGGCCGTCGAGGCCGTGGACCGCGCCCTGCGCGGTGAGGGCGCGCCTTCGCCGATCTGGGAGGGTGAGGACGGTGTGATCGCCTGGCTGCTGGGTGGTCCGGACAAGGAATACGCGGTGCCGCTGCCCGGTCCGGGCGAACCCAAACGCGCCATCCTCGACTCCTACACCAAGGAGCATTCGGCCGAATACCAGAGCCAGGCGCCCATCGATCTGGCCCGCCGCATGCGCGAGCGCATCGGCGACCTGAACCAGATCGCGACCATCACGCTGTACACCAGCCACCACACCCATGTGGTGATCGGCACCGGCTCGAACGATCCGCAGAAGTTCGACCCCACGGCGTCGCGCGAAACCCTCGACCACTCGGTCATGTACATCTTCGCGGTCGCCCTCCAGGACGGCACCTGGCACCACGAGCGCTCCTACGCGCCCGAACGCGCGCAGCGGCCCGACACGATCGAATTGTGGAAGAAGATCTCCACCGCCGAGGACCCGGAGTGGACCCGCCGCTACCACTCCACCGATCCGAACGAGAAGGCGTTCGGGGCGCGTGCGGAGGTCACCTTGAAGAGCGGCGAGGTGATCGTCGACGAGCTGGCGATCGCGGACGCACATCCCTTGGGGGCACGACCGTTCGCGCGTGAGCAGTACATCGCCAAGTTCCGCACCCTCGCCGAAGACGTAATCGACCCCGCCGAGCAGGACCGGTTCCTCGAAGCGGTCCAGCGCGCGGGCGAACTGTCCGCTGGTGAGCTGTCGGAACTCACCTTCACCGTCTCCGCGGACGTGCTCGCCCGCGCGCCCCAATCGCCGAAGGGACTGTTCTGATGACCGGACTGCTGGCCGCGTCCACCTCCGCCGCCGACAAGCGGGCCGCTTTCCGCGCGGACCTGTCCTCCGATCGCATTCAGCGCCTGCCCGGCGCCTTCAACCCGTTGGTGGCCAAGCTGATTCAAGAGATCGGCTTCGAGGGCGTCTACGTCTCCGGTGCCGTGCTCTCGGCCGATCTCGGACTGCCCGATATCGGGCTCACCACCCTGACCGAGGTTGCCGGACGTGGGCAGCAGATCGCGCGCGTCACCGATCTGCCGGTGCTGATCGATGCCGATACCGGTTTCGGTGAACCCATGAGCGCCGCACGTACCGTCACGATCCTGGAGGACGCCGGAATCGCCGCGCTGCACCTGGAGGATCAGGTCAATCCGAAACGCTGCGGGCACCTCGACGGCAAAGCCGTTGTGCCGATCGAGGATATGGTGCGCAGGCTGCGCGCGGCGGTTTCGGCGCGGCGCGATCCGAACTTCGTGATCTGCGCGCGCACCGACGCCGCCGGAATCGAGGGCATCGACGCGGCGATCGAACGGGCGAAGGCCTACGCGGACGCCGGTGCGGACCTGATCTTCACCGAGGCCCTGCGCACCGTCGCGGATTTCGAGAAGTTCCGCGCGGCGGTCTCGACCCCACTGTTGGCGAATATGACCGAATTCGGCAAGTCCGAACTCGTCCCCGCCTCGGCACTGGAGAAAATCGGCTACAACGCGGTCATCTACCCGGTGACCACACTGCGGCTGGCAATGTTCGCCGCTGAGCTCGGTTTGCGCGAAATCTACTCTGTGGGAACGCAATCCGATCTATTGGATCGCATGCAGCAGCGCAGCCGCCTCTACGAGCTGCTGCAGTACGAGCGCTACAACGAATTCGATTCCGATATCTTCAATTTCACTCTGGGAAGGAACCAGTGATGACGGAGACCGCGATACCGACCATTTACAAGGGTCTGGCCGGCATCGTCGTCGACACCACCGCGATTTCGAAGGTGGTGCCGGAAACGAACTCACTGACCTACCGCGGCTACGCGGTGCAGGACCTGGCCGCGCACTGCAGCTTCGAGGAGGTCGCCTACCTGCTGTGGTACGGCGAGCTGCCCAACAACGCCCAGCTGGCGCAGTTCTGCCAGCAGGAGCGCACGGCCCGTCGCATCGACCGTTCGCTGCTATCGCTGGTGACCAAACTGCCCGAGAACTGCCACCCGATGGACGTGGTGCGCACCGCGATCAGCTACCTCGGCGCCGAAGACCCGCTCGAGGACGACAACTCCCCGAAGGCCAACCGCGCCAAGGCGCTTCGCATGATGGCGGTGCTGCCGACCATCGTGGCCGCCGATCACCGCCGCCGCCACGGCTTGGACCCGATTGCGCCGCACTCGCATATGGGCTTCGCCGAGAACTTCCTGAACATGTGCTTCGGCAGGGTGCCCGCGCCGAAGCTGGTCAAGGCGTTCGAGGTTTCGCTGATCCTGTACGCCGAGCACAGTTTCAACGCCTCCACCTTCGCCGCCCGGGTGGTCACCTCCACGCTGTCGGATATCTACAGTGCGGTCACCGCCGCCATCGGCGCGTTGAAAGGCCCGCTGCACGGTGGGGCGAACGAGGCGGTCATGCACGACATGATCGAGATCAACGATCCCGCGCTGGCCGAGCAGTGGATGCGGAACAAGCTGGCGCACAAGCAGAAGGTCATGGGCTTCGGCCACCGGGTCTACAAGAACGGCGACTCCCGGGTGCCGACCATGAAGCAGGCCTTCCTCGACATCGCTGGCGCGACCGACGGTCAGAAATGGGTGCGCATGTACGAGATTCTCGAGCGCACCATGAACGAGGCGACCGGTATACAACCCAACCTCGATTTCCCCACCGGCCCGGCCTATTACCTGCTCGGTTTCGATATCGAGGTGTTCACGCCGATCTTCGTGATGAGCCGCATCACCGGCTGGACCGCCCACATCATCGAACAGGGCGAATCCAATGCGCTGATCCGGCCGCTGAGCGAATACGTCGGCGTGCCACAACGTTCCGTCGTCGCTTGACAGCCCCCGGCACGACGTTTCCCCCTGACCGGCTCGTGAGGTTTCAGGTCCAGGCCAGCCGGGATCGGTGTGCCCAGTAGGCATCAGAGGGCTCGGTCAGCTCGGTGAGCCGTTCCAGCTGTGCGGGGTTGAGGTGCACATGGGTGGCTGCGAGGTTGCTGGTGAGCTGATCGACGGTAGCCGCTCCGGAGAGCACGATGTCCGCCCAGGGCTGCGCGATGACAGCGGCGAGGGCGACGGCGTCGCAGGAGGTGCCCGTCTGTCGGGCGATCTCGTGTAATGCATTCATTTGCGGTGTTGCGAGGTGGGAGGCGGTAAGGCGGCCGTTGGCCAGGGCTTCCTTGATGATGACCGCGCGGCCAGCGGCGTGCGCCTCTGCGAGGGCGCTGCATGCGGAACGTTCCAATAGGTTGTATGTGGTTTGTACGCAGCCGAACAGTGGTTTTCCACCCACGGTGACCGTTAGCGCCGCGCGAATGGTGTCGGCTTGGTGGGGGCCGCTGGTGGACAGGCCGACTGTGACTCCCTCCGTCGACAGCTGCGCCAGTTGCTCGTGCAGGGCAGTGTCGCTGAGTGCGGGACTGTCCGGGGTGACGGAGTGGACCTGGTAGAGGCTGAGCCGGTCGCCAAGCCGCGCACGGGTCTCGGCGACTTGACGGCGATATGCGGAGACGCTGTGGTCCTTGACTTCGTGCACATCCGCTTCGGTGCGCCAGTCCGCGGTGTAGGTGTAACCCCACTTGCTGCCGATCACCAGGTCCTTGATCTCAGAGCGGGTATCTAGCCATTCAGCGAGAAAGCTCTCGGCCCGTCCGTAGGACCGTGCGGTGTCGATGTAACGTACGCCGTGGCTGTAGGCAGTGTCCATCAACTCGAAGGCCCGCTCCTCGAGGGCCTCGGGGGAGCGCACCTCGGGCAAGTCAGACCGGCGGCCCAGGGTGATGTAGCCGGGGCGCCCGACGGCAGCGAGCCCCAGGCCGATACGTTGATGTGATGCGGCCCTGAGCAGCAGAGTCATGGGAACCTCCTTGTCGGTGTGCGGGGCTCAGGCGCTCATGCCGCTCCACACACGGTCCTTGTGTACACGTCCTGCTGTGGCAACCAACGAATTGCCGGATAGTTGCCTAAGACGTTCGGAGATCCACCAATGGCTTTCGGCCTGACTTCGCTCGACATGGGTATCAAGCGCTCCGTCTGCGTGCAGCCGCTGCATCGCCGGTCGGGATCTCGGGTGTGATGGTCAGGGGGGAATCGGCGGGATGGCTGTGATCGACGAGGTGCCAGACCTGTTCCACGGTGGCCTGGGTGAGTGCTGTGGTGGCAAGTGCGGCGCAGGTGGCGTGGTCGAGGCGGCGGATATAGGCGCGGGTCTGGTCGAGTGCGGCGGGAGCGACAGAGAGGATGTCACAGTCCAGACCGATCAAGAGCGGGATGACCTGTGGGTGTGCGGCGGCGTCTCCGCACACCGACACCTGGCGCTGGTGGCGGTGCGCGGCGTCGATGACGTCGGCGATGGCGCGCAAGACCGCGGGGTGGGCGGCCATGGCCGGGGTGGCGGCGGGGTCTCGGCGGTCGAGGCCGAGGATTTGGCAGGTCAGGTCGTTGCTGCCGATGGACAGGAATGCAGCGGCCGCGGCAATGTCGTCGATCGCGGCGACCGCCTCGGGTAACTCGATCATGGCCCCGAGCGGGGGTGGCGTGATGCCCTTTTCGGCGGCGGCCCGGTCCAGCAGTGTTCGGCAGGTTCGAAACTCATCCACGGTGGCCACCATGGGGATCATGATGCGCAGGTCGGCCGTGGTGCCGGTGGTGAGGAGAGCGCGGAACTGCTCGATGAACGCGGTCGGTTGGGCGAGCATCAACGGCAGGCCGCGGCCGAGTCTCCCGTCCACCCGGCCAGCGGCGAGAAATGGTGGGAGCTTGTCATCCGCGTAGTCCAAGGTCCGCACCGTGACCGGCAGGTGGTTGAGCCGCCGGAAGATCGGCGTCAGCGCGGCAGTGTGCTGGAGATAGCTCGGCCACGCGGTCGAGTCCAGGAACGGCAGTTCGGTGCGTAGCAGCCCGATGCCGTCGGCGTGGGCTTCCACTGCGGTGCGAGCGTCGGTCGGGGTGGCGATGTTGGCTCGCAGAATGATGCGGCGGCCGTCGAGCGTTTCGCACGGCAGGTCACGGTCGGTCAGCAACGCCGCTCGCCGGGCGCGGGCGGTGTCCATCGCGTCGAGCGCGACCCGCCGTTGGTCCGGTGCGGGATCGATGGTGAGCACACCAGTGCCATGCTCGCCGTCGATGAGGACTTCGGCGCCGTCCGGGCAGTTCAGTGCGGCATCGTCGATACCGAGCAGCAGCGGGATACCGAGGGAGCGGGCGACGATCGCGGCATGGGAGTTGGGTCCGCCGATGACCGACGCGGCCGCGACCACCGGGGCGTCTGGTTCGAGGAGATCGCCCGCACCGATTTCATGGGCGAGCAGGACCAGCGGACCGTCCGGGCGGGTGTCGGTGTCGGTGTCGGTGTATAGCCAGGCCAGAGCGCGGCGTCCGATCTGCCGCACGTCGGTGGCACGTTCGGCCAGCACCGGGTCGTCCAGTTCCGCCAGCACTCTGGCGTAGGTATCGACGGCCTTGTTGATCGCAAAGGTGACCGGATAGCCCTTGCGTGTGAGTTCGATTGCTGTGCCGCGCAAATCGTTGTCGTCGGCGATGTAGCTCGTGGTCTCCATAATGTCTGCTTGCTCGCGTTGACCGCGTGTCCGCAGGGATTCCGCGAGTTGGCGCAGGTTCCGGGCGACGGCGTCGAAGGCGTCGGTGATCTGCTGGACCGGATTGCCGGTGCTGCGGTGCGGCAGCGTCGTGGTGTAGTCCCGGTCGGTTCGGTGGGCGAAGCCGAGCGCGGTGCCCGCCGAGGCGAGGTGCCCGCTGAACACGTTCCCGCTCATGCTGCGGCCGCGGTGGTTGCGAGTGCCCGGAAGATCAGCGCGGTGGATGTTGCGCCGGGGTCCTGGTGGCCGATGCTGCGGGCGCCGAGATACGATGCGCGGCCTTTGCGGGCCGGTAGCTCGGTCGTGGCTCGCATGCCCTGCTCTGCGGCGGCGGCCGCGGCCGCCGCCGCGTCGGCCAGATCCTTGCCGACCGACAGTGCGGTTTCCCAAGCGGCGATCGCGGGAGCGTAAGCGTCCACGATGGTCTTGTCGCCGGGCACAGCCGCGCCCAGTCGTTGAATGGCGGCCAAGCCGTCGGTCAGGGCGGCGAGGACCTGCTTGCTGTCCACTTCGGGTGCGTCCAGGGTTTTGGCCATGGCGCGGAACGCGCTGCCGTACAACGGGCCGGCGGCGCCACCGACGCTGGATATCAGCGTGTTGCCGGTTTTCAGCAGGATCTCACCCACCGTGGTCGACTGGAGGTCGGCCAGCGTGGCCAGCACAGCGGTGAAGCCTCGGCGCATGTTCGTGCCGTGGTCGGCGTCGCCGATAGCCGAATCGAGCTGGGTCAGTTGGTCGGTGTGTTCCTCGATGGTCGCGGCAATAGCCTGTATCCAACCTCGGGTGGCGGCGATGTCCACCGGATTCTCCTTATGTTGGGCGTGGTGATGGGGAGTGCCGAGTGGATCGGACGTGTCCGTGCCGCCCTCATTGCGGTACATGCGCGCCCGGCTTCGGCAGGGGTCGATTTACATTCCCCAGCGCAGCGCGGGGGTATGAACTGGCGCGTTCCAGAGCTGGAGTATCTGTTCGTCGGCTCGGCAGATGGTGATGGACGCACCGGCCATGTCCAGGCTGGTGACGTAATTGCCGACCAACGAGTGGGCGATCGCGATGCCTTTGCCGGACAACGCATTCGCCACCTCGCCGAACAGAACGTACAGCTCGATCAGTGGAGTGGCGCCGAGCCCGTTGACCATCACGATGGTCTCGTCGGCCGGTGCGAGGGGTTGGTCGGACAGGATCGCGTCCAGCGCGGTGGACACGATCTCGGCAGCGGAACGCAGCTTCTCGCGGCTGCGTCCCGGTTCGCCGTGGATGCCCACGCCCACTTCCATCTCGTCGTCGGGGAGATGGAAACCGGGTACTCCGGATGCCGGGGTCGTGCACGCGGTCAGCGCGACGGCGAACGATCGGGAGGCCGCGTTGACCCGCCGCCCCATCTCGGCGACCTCGGCCACACTCGCGCCGTTTTCGGCCAGCGCACCGGCGATCTTCTCAACGAAAACGGTTGCGCCGGTGCCGCGCCGGCCCGCCGTATAGGTGGAGTCCTGCACGGCAACGTCGTCGTCGACCAGGACAGTTTCCACCAAGATGCCCTCGTCGGCGGCCAACTCGGCTGCCATCTGGAAGTTCATCACGTCGCCGGTGTAGTTCTTCACCACATGCACCACACCGACACCGCGGTCGACAGCTTTGGTGGCGGCCAGGATCTGATCGGGTACCGGTGATGTGAACACCTGGCCCGGGCAGGCCGCGTCGAGCATGCCGAACCCGACGAAACCGCTGTGTAGGGGCTCATGTCCCGAGCCGCCGCCGGAAATCAGTCCCACCTTGGGGCGCTGTGGCTCGGCTGCCCTGGTGACGATCTTCCGGTCCAGGTCGACCGTCAGCCCGGGGTGTGCCGCGGCCATCCCTGTCAGGGCGTCGGACAGAAACGAGTCGGGTGTGTTGAGGAACTTCTTCACGGCACGATCCCCTCAGTGGTAATCGGGTTGGCCAGCGCGTTGGTCGCGGCTACCCGGTGGCGCGCGGTCAGTCCCGCATAGGCCAGGCCAGCGGCAAGAGCACCGATCATCTCGGCGATGAGGTAGACGGGCAGTTGAGCCCAGTGCACGGGGCCACCGTATGCCTGCCCGATCAGCATGGGGCCGACCACGCGGGCCGGGTTGATGGCCGAGGCGGTTGTCGGGCCGACCACGATGATGATGGCGAAGACGGCGAAACCGATGGCCAGGCCGGCGAAACCGGCGGGAGCCCTCGTGTCGATGGCCCCGAACACCACGAACGCCAGCAGGAAGGTGCCGACGAGTTCGGCGAAGAACGCCTGGCCGGTACCAACCGGCGGGCTGTAGGCGGCTATGCCCAACCCGAGGTCGACGGCTTTTCCGCCGAGGACGCCGACGATGGCCAGCGCGCCGATGGTGGCCCCGGTGAGCTGTGCAGCGATATAGCCGGGAACTTGCCGCCACGGCATCTTCCCGGTCGCGGCTAGTGCCACGGTGATTGCCGGGTTGATGTGGCACCCGGAAATGTGGCCTATTGCGTAGATCATCATCACCACGGCCATGGCGAATGCGAAGGCGATCACGCCCAACTCGGCCATTGTGAACGGTGCGGTGCCGCCGATGAGCTTCGTGGCGGGCACCGAGCCGACGCCGATGAACACCAGCGCGGCGGTGCCGAGAACCTCGGCGAGAATTTTCTGGGGGTAGGTGTAATCGTCCATGATGTGCCCGGTGCCGTAATCGGCCTTCCGGGCGTCTCACCTCCTCCGTCCTACGAACGGAACTCAGGTTGCTGACGGCTCGAAATCGAGTCATATCTAATGAATGACGTTCAGCATTGCTGAACTGAGTTCCGTAAATGTAAGCGGAGTCACATCGGACTGTCAAGCGCCTTTCGGTCAGGCGCCGCGCCGAACACCCGCCCGCGGGGCGCCGAGGTCGCGCGACAGATTGCGGGCGGTCTCCCGCACCATCACGGCGTGCGCCTCGCGGACCGGCTCCGCCAGCAATCGCTCCACCGGGCCGACGATGGCGATCGAGCCGACGACCTCGCCCGAACGGTCGAACACCGGCGCAGCGATCCCGGCGTCGCCGATCGCGGCTTCCTGGTCCTCCATGGCGTAACCGACTCGTTTGACCCGATCGAGCTGTTCGGACAAGCGCCGGCGGTCGGTGAGGCTGGCACCGGTCAATACCGGCAGGTCCGCGGCGAGCAGCCGCTCGCGCTGATGTTGTGGCGCGAACGCGACGATCGCCTTGCCCAGCGCGCATGTGCTCCACGGAATGCTCGCGCCCACTTCCAGGATCTGCACGGCGCCTTCCGGCCGGAACGCGTGGTGCACGACGAGGACGTGATCGCCGTCGAGTACGGCCACCCACACCGCCTCGCGGGTCCGGCTGGCCAATGAATCGGCCCAGGTCAGCGAGCGTGCCCGCAGCTCGTGGGTATCCAGGTAGGCGTTGCCCAACCGAAGTAGGTCCGGCCCGAGCCGGTATTTGCCCGTCTCGGCGTCCTGCGTGACCAGACCTTCGCCCTCGAGGGTGCGCAGCAATGCGTGCACTGTCGGCTTGGTCAGCCCCGTGCGCTCGGCCAGTTCGGTGACCCCGAGCCGCGGGCCGCCGGCGGCCAGCTCTCGCAAGATCCGCGCTGCCCGCTGCACCGATTGAACCATCATCATCCGAACCTTTCGGTATTGCTGAATCGTGTTCAGACATTTAGCATAGCTGTTCATGACCAAGTCAGTAGGGATCGTGCTTGTATCCCACAGCGTCGACCTGGCCGCCGGGCTGAAGGCCATGCTTGCACAGATCGGCTCGGACACCGTGCCGGTCGTCGCGGCGGGCGGCACATCCGAGGGTGAGGTCGGCACCAGCTACGAGCTGGTGGCGAAGGCGATCGACCAAGCCGATCACGGCAACGGGGTGATCGTCCTGCCGGACCTGGGCAGCTCCGTGCTGACCGCCCGCACCGTTCTGGGGGACCATCCCCGCGCCGACATCGCCGTGATCGACGCTCCCTTTGTCGAGGGAGCGGTCGCCGCCGTCGTCACCGCGGCGAGCGGAGGCGACCTCGACGCCGTCATCGCCGCAGCACAGGAAGCCCGCCATGTTCCCAAATTCTGAGACCACGCCGACAGCCTCCGCCACAATGCGCGCGGAAGCCACCGTCACCCTGCCCGCCAACCTGCACGCCCGGCCCGCTGGTCGGCTCGTCCGTTCCGCGGCCCAGTTCGCCAGCGTCATCACCCTCGAATACGCCGGGAGATCCATCGAACTCGCCGGCATCCTCGCCGTGCTCGCCCTGGGTGCCACTGTCGGCAGTACCGTCACCATTACTGCCAACGGCCCCGACGCCGATAGCGCCGTGCGATCGTTGGCCGACGTGCTCGCCACCGCCGAGTAATCCACGACAGGGCCGGGCCGCGAACCGCTGCACATCGGATTCGTTGGCATGCGGATGCTGGAACCGGCCGTACCCGGCGGTGTTCGCGAGCCTCACCGCGCACCAGAAACCATTGCGGTGACCGGTGATACATTCACGGACGAGGCCCGGGAATCCTGAAGCTGGCCCCAACCCCAAGGTAGAACTGCCGGCAGCTGACGGGGTGTGAGTCAGTCCGGGGCTACCGCCTGGTCTGTGGTGCGGTCGTGGTCGCGGAGCATGCGCAAGACGGTGGCCGGGGAGGGATGTTGGCCTTTCTTCTTGCCTTTGGCGATGACGAGGCGGGTGGCGATGTCACGGAGGCTAAGTCCTTGGGCGCGTAGGTGCAGGGCGTGGGAGAGCATGTCGTCGCCGACAACGGTGGCGCCGCCGATGGTTTTGCCGCGTTTGCGGGCGAATTCGTGGCCTTCGAGTGTGCGGTCGCGGATGTATTCGCGTTCCATCCCGGATAGTGCCGCGAGCACGGTGAACACGATCCCGGTTGGGTCGTGTTGTCCTTGCAGTTCGCCGGTGAGGAATTCCAGGCCGATGCCCGATGCCTTGAGCTGTTCGGCCAATGCCGCCAGTTCGATGCCGCGGCCGAGCCGTTTGTGCTCGTGTACCACCACGGTGACCGCGATCCCGGCCACGCGCATCTCCTGGGCGAGAGCGACCGCGGCGTCGAGTTCGGGGCGGTGCGTGGCTCGGGTGGAGATCTTCTCGGAGAAGACGCGGGTGATACCGGCGTTGCGGAGGGAGTCGAGCTGGGTATCCAGCGACTGGCGGCTTGTGGATGCGCGGGCGTAGCCGATGCGGACACCCCCGGTCGGGGACGGGTCGGCTGCTGCGGGGTGGGGCAGTTCGAGCCAGGTCGAGCCTGGCTTGCGGATTGCTGGGGTCGCAACGTTGACTGACTTGGCCAGGGAAGGCACGAGCCGGAACCGGGCGGTGTGGTACTGGCTGGCTACCTTGCCCCGGCCGGTCCGGCATGGTGACCCGGCCGGGGCATTGCATGATGACATCGGGCAGCCGTTGGCCTCTACGCTCAGGAACTCGTCGGCACTCACACGTCGTAGTGTTTCATGGGAGTGTTTCAATGGTCCACTCTTATGGAACGACCTATGAAACGCGTGATGCCCTGGACGGCGCCTCCAGGTGACGCTGTTTCATAGGTGACCGCCTATGAAACATCCCCGCCCCATCCTCGTCTTGGGTGAGGTAAGTAAGGATCGTGTCAGGAGCGGAAGTGCGCCACGAGCTGGCGATCGGTGCACCGAGTTCGACCAACTGTCACGCCTGAAGCATTGTCACGGGAGTTGGCTCAGGATGGTTGGGTCGGTGATTTTTGTGTCGTTGGCCAGAAGCAGGGCTTTGCTGAGGATCACCGACAGCATCCGGTCACCGTCGAACGGCAGGAACGAGTCCGGTTCGGTTGTTCGTGCCGAGGGGACGATGCACAGATAGCGGTTGTTGGGGTCGATCAGGACGTTTCCTGAGCCCAGGTGGATCCGATACGAATGCTTGGTACCTCTCACGTGCAGGAATCTGTCTTCCACCGTGCATTGGTGGCCGATGGCCAGTCGGGGCAGCAGCCTGGTCAGCAGATCACGTCTGGTTTGTGCAGTCTGGTTCAGGTCGCCGAAACTGTAGTCGGTCCAGTAGTTGGCGAACCTGCCGTTCGGACCACCGTCGTACCATGTCGGATCGTTGCCGATGCTAGCCACACCGACGAACAGGTCCACGTCGCGCAGTACTTCGCTCAGGACCAGTTCGGGCACGTCCGACAGTGGCAGTGGCTCGGCCGACCCATGGAAGCCGCCATGGAATGCACTGTTGGCAAGGTTCTGTGGTGCGTCGATCGGGTAGAACCGCACCTGGTCGGTGTGCAGGCGTAGGTAGCTGCCGGACTCCGTTCTGTCGACGTCCCCGATGTCGCCGCGGTCGCCCTCCACCCAGTATTCAGCGCGCACACCCCATTGCGGCAGTTCCCGGGTCGGTGGAGGCACGGAGGTGTCGGCATCCAGCAAGAGTTGGTTGCGCCATCCCCGGACAGCGGCCAACGCGTGGAACTGGTGTTGGCGCAGGATGTGCGCTGCGAAGCGGTTCGAGTAGGTGCCGGTGTGGCGTTCTGCGTCGGTGAGTGGGTAGACCTCGCGATGGGCTTGTTTGAACGGCTGCCGAATATTCTTGCGTTCCAACCAGTCTCGCCATGCGAGGATCTCCTCCGTCGAGCGACCGAGCGGGTGCCACAGCTCCACGACGTCACCACCCACCGGGTTGTCCGCCACGTCGCGCAGCGTGCCGTCCGAGTAGCCGCAGGCGACCCCGTCGACTGTCCACAACAAACGGCGGGCGATCGTGCCCACCAAGTGGTGGTCGATGTAATACTCCCGCCACGAGAGGTAATCCCAGGTGCGGCGCTCCAGGAACTGGCGATCCAGCCGTTCGACTTGGGCGGTCAGCATCTTGCCGATGTCCTTGACCGTCGCCTGAAGTTCTTTCAATTCCTCGGCATGGTCGCGTTTCACCGAGGCCGGGACGCTTTTCACCGGTTTACTCGTGAACCAGCACAGCACCGCCTTGGTGCCGTCCACGGTCACCGTCGCCGACGCGTCGCCGAAGGCGAATTCCGCCGTGCCTACCGACGTCAGGCCGTAGGTGGGCACGGCCATCTCCTCGATCTGTGTGCGGGTCAGCCCGAGTGCGTGTGCCTTGGTCTCCAGCGCGGCGTTGATCAGCTTCAACGTGCCCTTGTAAGTCACCGTGGCAGCCAAGCGGGCCAGCTCAGCCAGCGCAGCCTCGCCGATCACCTGACTCAGCGCGTGAACACCGGCGTTGGCTATCTTCGGGCTACGTGGTCCCAGGCCCTTGATTTTGCGCAGTGACGTTTCCACCAGGCCGCCCAGGATGCGGGCGGTCGTCGATTGCGGAGGCCGATACGTCAGCAGCCACAGCAGCCCGCGCACCGCGTTCGCGTTGAACGGGTCGTACTCGTCGTTGAGGCCGGGATCTTCGGCGAGACGATGCCGCAGCGGCAATGTCCTGGGTCGGCCCACCAGTTCCAACAACGACAGCACCTTCTCGTCGAAGGAATCCACAGTCGCCAGCAGCGCTCGACCGGTCTTTTCCCACTGGGCGTTCGGTCTTCCCATCGTGGCGGTCGCGGCAAAGGCCAATAGGTCGTTCCAACTCGGAGACATGCACGCCAACTCCAGTGCTCGGTCCGCCCATTGCTCACCCACATTGACCACTGGTTCGGGGCATTGCCGGGCGACCTGTGCAACACGAGAGTCCTGGTACCTCTCGCAGGCTCCGCGGCGGTACACCGCGACGACCTCAGGGCTCAAGATACGTCCTGACGCCAGTTCCGCCAGGGCCAGAGACGAGTCGATCGCGAAAAGGCTCAACCTGCCGTGGTGGTTCGACAGGGTTTCCAGCACTGCTCGCCGTTCTTCGACCAGGATCGGCAAGGTAGGTGCGATGGTCGACGCCAAGAGCAGCAGAGAGTGCTGCTCGCGCTCCGAAGCGGTAGGGAACGCAACCGCGCAAGCGCGAGCAAGCCGTTCGACCGTCTCGGTCGGCAGTTCACGCACCTTGGCGAACAGGGCATGCCATAAGGCATAGTCAGACGCCATATGGGAGGACTCGGCGATCTGGTGTACCCGCACAATCTCGGCGCACAACCTGCCCATATCGTCCGCAGCGATGGCATCGAGGACCGCTGTCTTGTACTTGGAAGGGACGATGCTGCCCTGCAGATACTTGATCCCGTGTCGGATGTGCTCGGAAGCGGCCGGGGCCGCGGTGGCGCAGACGCGAGCCAACCGCTCGGAGGTCTCGTCCGGCAAGACGCGTGCCATGTCCGATACCGCACCCCACACGTACTTGTCGGTCTTCGTCTGATACGCCTGCAGATACGCGTCGAAGAAGGCGTCCATATCGTCTGCGGCGATGGCGTCCCGCGCCGCGGTCTCGTACTCGGACCTCGACATTTCAGCCACCCACCAATGCGACGAGCTTCAGGAATGTGATTTCCACACCCAGTGGCAGCGCGACCACCTCGTCCAACTCCTCGATCTGTCGATCGCCGACCAGGACCACGAAACCGTTGCGCCCGAAAGCCTGCAACGCCGCCTCACACTGACGTTCCGGATCGACACGACCAGTCGTGCGGAACCCGCCGCGCACCGCCTGGGCATCTGCCGGCCGTACCAGACCACGAAAGACACCACGAGACGCGCCGGCATTGTGCTCGGCGACCTCCTGGAATACCCGCCGCCGGATGATCTCCCGCAGTGGCAGCCGCTCCTCGGTCACCTCGAACATCCAGCCGTCGTCGCGACCCCCGGATGCCGTTTCGTCGAAGACCTTCACACTCACCATGACGACAGGGTAGGCACGACCCCTGACAGAACTCGAGAACAGTTTCCACCAGTGGCCTGCTCCAAGAATTCGTCGCTGCCACGGTGTCGGCCTCGGTCGAGGTCGAACGCGCGCCACGGCTCGATCGAGTCGACCAGTGTGAACAGCGATTTGCGGTGCGAGCGGTAGAACCGCTCCAACAACGGCAGATAGTTGTTGTCGTGATGCGCCGCCACCGCCTCGTGCGCCGTGCTCAGCCGCTCGACCCCGCCACCGGCGTCGAGCACCTGCAGCATCAACTGCCCGGCCCGCTCGAAAACACCAGCGCCCGAGGCGACCGGCACGCCGTCGCCGTCATCTGGCACATCGGCGGGGCCGACGACCTCACGAGCGGCACCGAGCACGTCACCGAACACCCCGAGGAGCCGTTCGGACTCGGCGCGATGCTGTTCACGCAGCTCGTCGAGGCGTTCGCGGCCGCGCTTGTGGATCGCGGAGATGCGTTTGCAGAACATGTCGCACACCTCGTCGCGGGCCTCGGTCCGCAACACGTGAATCATGCTCACCAGCAATGTCAGCCGCTTGTCCTCGCTGTACTTGCGCAGATCAGCCACATCGGTCACCCGAGCCTCACCGGCGAAATGCCCGACCTTGCCCAGCGGCACCCCCTCCAACCACACCTCGGTCGCGCCGAGGGAGTCCAGGGCGGCCAGATGGTCCAGACGCTGCCGGAACTTGCCCAGCGACGCCGCCTTCGCCGGAGTCTTCAACCGATCGAACTCGCTGCGCCGCGCCACCGGATCCACCAGCAGCAGCCGCGCCATCCGGGCCCGGTCCGTGATCGGGATCCGGTTCGCCACCGTCGCGAAAAAGCCGGAGTTCACCTCCGCGCGGATGCTGGTTGTCATCGAGTCCAGGGTGGTGTACCCGGGCAGTTCGCACGACTGCCGGACAAGCTCCTCCAACGCGACGTTAATCAGGTCCGCCGGATTGTCCTTCGTCAGCGCCGCCGCCCGAATAGCCTTCTCTGCCACCGCCCGCACCCTCGCCGGCTCGTACACCACCCCCAGCCGAGTACGGACGAACTCGCGGTGCCGCCACAACGTCCGCTCCGACTCGTGGCCGGCCACAACTGAATCCGCGACACCGAGCATGCTGCGCACGTAGGAAACCACGGCATCAGGCACATCGGCCAGCTTCGGGAAATACCCCAACCGCTGATTGCACTTCAGCAGTACCACCAACGCCAGCAAGTGACCATCCGACGTGGTCTTCGACCGTGCCCACCCGGTCTCGTCTTCGGACGGAGTGAACGACCCGTGCCGAAACCAAACGCTTGAACCGCGGATACGCGGTGCGATCGATCGAAGCCACGAACCCACCCGGAACAAGAACATCAGCAGAAGACCCGAACCTCAACCGGCACCACCCGCCACACCGACACCGGGTCTCCCACCGGCCACTATGGCCTCAACGGCAGGTTTCTGCCGTATTCCGGTCGACCCTCCGCTACGCAGGAAACGGTGTGGGAGACAACATCTCACCATCATTGCAATGGTCGGGCATCCCGGCCGACGCGGTCGAACTGATCCCCGGTTATCGAAGATCCGGACGTCCTGATGCCGCGCCCGATCGTTCAAGAGCTGGTCACCGGCATCGACCTTCATGCGACGGGCATTCCCGAAGATATGCTCGGGATCCGCAGCGACTTCCACTGCCGGGGTACTCCGATGACGATCGGCTCCGGTGCGTTCAAGCGCCGCGGCTACGCCGGGCCACGACCGATCCGCGGCCATGGCCCACTCGAGTTACCGCGGTGCGGGCACGCGATGTCGAATCAATGCGTGCGTGGTTGCGCGGCGTCGCGATGTGGACGTTCGAGTGTGTTCCGCGCGCGTTCCAGCACCTGTCGCGGTTCGAAGTGGTCGGCCTGCCACGAGTCGGTGCCGATGCCCACCTTGCCGCGCCAGGCCCGCACGATCTTGGTGTGCACTGGCCATCGCACGAATCGGCGCATGTCCTCTTCCGATTCCCACACCGTGATGGATCCGCCGCGCCGCGCGGTGGGCCTGCCCCACAGCCACAGGCCCACCGCACCCTGCATGACCGGCCAGGTGTTCCCCAGCTCGTACCCGATCTCGTAGATGCTGTGGACTTCCTCGTCGGACCGGGCCAGGAAGTCGGTCACGCTGACGAATACACGCCCGGAAACATCCTGGCGCGGACCGGGTTTCCACGGCATGAGCACGATGCCCTCCGCGAACGGCTGTTCAGGAATCTCAATAGTACGCACGTGCATATCGTATGCACGCGCGTACTATTATGGGAAGAGTGTGATTCGAACTCAGCTGATCCGCGCAGAAGAATGGGATCCTGGCAGCGGCCGATCCGTATGCGGGATGCCGGTTCGGCCGGCCTAGGCGGGGTGACGAGTCCGATTCGGTGACCGGTCCCAGTCCTCAGACGTTCATTGGTTCGGGATGAGGGTGTATTTCGTGGAGAGAAATTCGTGGATGCCCTCGAAGCCGCCTTCACGACCGACGCCCGACTGTTTGACACCGCCGAATGGCGCTGCGGCGTTGGAGACGATGCCGGAGTTGAGGCCCATCATGCCCGTTTCGAGTTGGTCGATCATGCGGTGGCCGCGGGCGAGATCGCGGGTGTAGACATAGGAGACCAGGCCGTATTCGGTGTTGTTCGCGAGGTGGACCGCCTCTTCCTCGGTGGAGAACGTGGCGATCGCGAGGACCGGGCCGAAGATCTCCTCCCGGAGAATGTCGCTGCCGTCGGCGACCTCGGTGAGGACCGTCGGCTGATAGAAGCTGCCGGGGCCGTCGACCTTCGCGCCACCGGTCAGGACCACCGCGCCGCGCGCCGTCGCATCCGCCACGAGTTCGGCGGCCTTGTCCACCGCGTCGTCGTCGATGAGGGGGCCGATCGTCACGCCTTCCTCCGTGCCGCGGCCGATCTTCATCTCCTCGACCCGCTCGGTGATCCGTTTCGCGAACTCGTCGGCGACATCCTCGTGCACGATGAACCGGTTCGCGGCCGTGCACGCCTGGCCGATGTTGCGGAATTTCGCCGTGAGCGCTCCCTCGACGGCCTTGTCGAGATCGGCGTCCTCGAACACCACGAAGGGCGCGTTGCCGCCGAGCTCCATCGACACACGCAACACGTTGTCGGCGGCCTGGGCGATCAACTGGCGGCCGACCTCGGTGGACCCGGTGAACGACAGCTTCCGCAGCCGGGGATCGGCGATGATCGGTGCCGAGACACGGCGCGACGACGCGGAGGTGACGACGTTGACGACACCGGCGGGCAGGCCTGCCTGCACGAGCAATTGGGTGAAGAACAGCGTGGTCAGCGGCGTCAGCTGCGGGGGCTTGATCACCACCGTGCACCCGGCGGCCAGCGCGGGGGCGATCTTGCGGGTCGCCATGGCGAACGGGAAGTTCCACGGCGTGATGAAGAACGACGGTCCCACCGGCCGCTGGGAGACGATCATCTGTCCCGTGCCTTCGGGATTGAGCCCGTATCTGCCGTGGATGCGCACGGCCTCCTCGCTGAACCAGCGCAGGAACTCGCCGCCGTAGGCGACTTCGCCGCGCGCCTCGGCGATGGGCTTGCCCATCTCCACTGTCATCAGCAGGGCGAGGTCGTCACGGTGCTGTTGCACGAGTTCCCAAGCGGCACGCAGGATGTCGCTGCGGGTGCGGGGCGCTGTGGCCGCCCACGAATCCTGTGCGGCGACGGCGGCGTCCAGCGCGCGGATCGCGTCATCGGCGGTGGCGTCGGCCACCTCGCGCACGACCCGGCCGGTAGCGGGGTCGCGTACCGGGAAGGTGCCGCCGCCGGCGGCCTCGATCCACTCGCCCCCGATGAACAACTGGTGGGGGGCGGAGGAAAGCAGTATGGTCTCGCGTTCGGTCACGACGTCACTCCTGAGGCGATTGTCTCGGACACGGCTTGCGGTACGCCACTGCGCGCGGACGCTGCCGTCCGCGGATCGCGCACCGTGCGGGTCCTTTCAGTACGAGGCACGGGGAACCCGATCCGTGCTCGCGATGTAGGTCTCGGCCAGCTTCTCGGAGGCGCGTGCGAGCAGCGCCACGTCGGCTCCGACGAGGATGAAGCGGGCTCCCGCTTCGGCATAGTCGCGTGCGGCGACCGGATCGAAAGCGTTGACCCCGATGGGTTTTCCGACCGCGGCGATGCCGGCGAAGGCCCGCTTCACCGCGGCGACGACATCCGGATGCGTCTGCTGCCCGATCAGGCCCATCGAGGCGGCCAGGTCGCTCGGGCCGACGAAAACACCGTCGACGCCGGGGGTTTCGGCGATCGCACGGGCGTTCGCCACGCCCTCGACGGTCTCGATCTGCACGAACACGGAGAGGTGAGCGGAGTCGTTCTGCAGGTATCCGTCGACGCGGTTCCATCGCGCCGATCGCGCGAGCGCGCTGCCCACGCCGCGTACCCCCACGGGCGGGTACCGGGTCATCGCGGCGACTGCTTTCGCCTCCTCAGGGGTCGAGATCATCGGCACGAGGATGTTCTGCGCGCCGAGGTCGAGCACCTGCTTGACGATCACCGTGTCGCCCGCCGGGACGCGCACGACCGGCGTCGACGCATAGCCGGAGACGGCGTAGAGCTGTGCGAGCGTCGACTCCAGGCCGTTGGGCGCATGCTCCATGTCGATGAGCAGCCAGTCGAGACCCGCGCCAGCCATGATCTCCGCGGCGACCGGCGAACCCGAGCAGATCCATCCGCCATAGAGCGTCCGGTCGGAGCGGGTCAGCTGGTCCCGGAACGTCGGATTCAGACGAAGCGACATGAGACCGTTCCCAACGAGCCGTAGTCGGCGAGCACGGTATCGCCGCGTTCGACCCACATCGGGCGGGTGAAGGAGCCGGCAAGGACGATCTCTCCCGCCTCCAGCCGGTCACCGTGCTGGGTCAGCTTGTTCGCCAGCCATGCCACACCGGTGGCAGGGTGGTTCAGCACCGCCGCAGCGACACCCGACTCCTCGATCGTCTCGTTGCGGTACAGCAGTGCCGATACCCAGCGCAGGTCGACGGTCCCCGCCGGCGGCACTGGGTTGCCGCCGTACACCAGACCGCCGAACGCCGCGTTATCGCTGATGGTGTCGACGATCGTGCGGCCGGTCAGCTCGATTCGCGACGACAGGATCTCCAGTGCCGGGACGACGTACTCAGTGGCGCGCAGCACGTCGAAGACGGTGACATCGGGGCCGGCCAGCGGCGCGGCGAGCACGAACGCGAGCTCGACCTCGATGCGGACGTTGGAGAATTGTCCATGGTCGATGACTGCGCCGTTGTCGAAGACCGCGTCGGCGAAGATTGCACCGTAGTCGGGTTCGGTGATGCCGGTCGCCGCCTGCATCACCTTGCTCGTCAGCCCGATCTTGCGACCCACCGGCCGGCGCCCGGCGGCGATGCCGCGGCGGCGCCACTCGTTCTGCACGGCATAGGAATCCTCGATCGTCATGCCCGGGTGCCGGGCGGTCAGCAGCGGCACCGTGGTGCGATCGCGTTCCGCGTCGGCGAGTTCGTCCGCGATCGCGATGATGATGTCGGCATCCAGCGCCATCCGATGTCCTTTCCTGATTGGGAGGTTTCTCGCGCGCTAGAGCTGGTTGCCCAGCTTGTACTCGCCCTTCTTCCAGTCGGGCAGGTCGTCGTGGCCGCGTTCGCGAGTGTAGGAGAAGCCGTCGGCGCCGATGGTGACCTCGAGTTCGCTCGACTCGACGCGCGGTAGCACCGGCTGGGGGTTGCCGTCGAGGTCGAGCACGAGCGAGGCCTCGGTGTACCACGACGGCACCACGGGAGTGCCCCACCAGTCGCGTCGCTGGTTGTCGTGCACGTCCCAGGTCACCACCGGGTTGTCCGGGTCACCCGTGTAGTAGTCCTGAGTGTAGATCTCGATGCGGTGGCCGTCCGGATCACGCAGGTACAGGTAGAAAGCGTTCGAGACGCCGTGGCGGCCGGGGCCGCGCTCGATGCGGTCGGACAGGCGAAGGGCGCCGAGCTTGTCGCAGATCGCCAGGATGTTGTGCTTCTCGTGCGTGGCGAACGCGACGTGGTGCAGGCGCGGGCCGTCGCCGCCGGTGGCCGCGGTGTCGTGCACGGTCGGCTTGCGGCGCATCCACGCGGCGTAGGTGGTGCCGGCCTCGTCCTGGATGTCCTCGGTGACGCGGAAGCCGAGGTCCTGGTAATGCTTGACGGCGCGCGGCACGTCCGGGGTGACCTGGTTGAAGTGGTCGAGCCGGACCAGCGCGCCGGGGGTGTAGAGGTCATAGCGCCAGGCGAGCCGTTCGACGTGCTCGGTGTCGTGGAAGAACTCGTACGGGAAGCCGAGCGGGTCGACGACCCGGACGGAATCGCCGATGCCTTTGGTGAAGCCCTCCTTGCGCCGCTCCACCCGGCAGCCGATCTCCGTGTAGAAGGCCTCGGCACGATCGAGGTCCTCCGGAGTGCGCACCCGGTAGGACAGCGCGGCGAGCGCCGCGACCGGGCCGCGGCGGATCACCAGATTGTGATGGATGAACTCCTCGAGCGTGCGCAGGTAGATCGCGTTCTCGTCTTCCTCGGTGACGACCAGGCCGAGCACGTCCACGTAGAACTCGCGGGAGGCGGCCAGATCGGTCACGACGAGTTCGGCGTAGGCGACGCGGAGGATGTCCGGCGGGGGCGAGGACGGGGTCGGTACCGGATCGGCTGCCGCGATGGGCGCTTCCTGGGTGACGAAGAAGCCGGAGGAGGTGGGAATACGTTCGGTCATGTTTATTGCCTTGCTGCGCTGAGGGATCGGGGGAGGGGCGCTCACTTGCCGAAGGTCGGGTTGTGCACCTTGCCGAGGGTGATGTGCACCGCCTGCTGGTCGGTGTAGAAGTCGATGGAGCGGTAACCGCCTTCGTGACCGAGGCCCGAAGCCTTCACGCCGCCGAACGGGGTGCGCAGGTCGCGCACGTTGTTCGAGTTGAGCCACACCATGCCCGCCTCGACCGCCTGCGAGAAGTTGTGCGCGCGCTGGAGGTCGTTGGTCCAGATGTAGGCCGCCAGACCATATTTCACGCCATTGGCGAGTTCGAGCGCCTCGTTCTCGGTGTCGAACGGGGTGATCGCCACGACCGGGCCGAAGATCTCCTCCTGGAAAATCCGCGCGTCCGGCTTCACGTCGGCGAAAACGGTCGGTCGCACGAAGTTGCCGGTCGGGAATTCGGCGGGGCGATCGCCACCGGCCACCAGGCGCGCCTCACCCTTGCCGATCTCGACGTAGCTCATGACCTTTTCGTAGTGCTCGGGGTGCACGAGCGCGCCGACCTCGGTGTCCGGGTCGTGCGGGTAGCCGACCCGCACGCGTTCGGCCTGAGCGGCGTAGCGTTCGACGAATTCGTCGTACACCTCGCGCTGTACGAGGATGCGGCTGCCCGCGGTGCAGCGCTCGCCGTTGAGGGAGAAGACGCCGAAGATGGTCGCGTCGATCGCGGCGTCGAGGTCGGCGTCGGCGAAGACGACGGCCGGGGACTTGCCGCCGAGTTCCATCGACAGGCCCTTCAGGTACGGCGCGGCGTTGCCGAAGATGATCTGGCCGGTGCGGCTCTCACCCGTGAACGAGATGAGCGGGACGTCGGGGTGCTTCACCAGCGCGTCGCCCGCGTCCTCGCCCATCCCGTTGACGAGGTTGAACACCCCACGGGGCAGCCCGGCCTCCTCGAAGATGCCCGCCCACAGCGAGGCCGACAGCGGCGTGAATTCCGCGGGCTTGAGCACCACGGTGTTGCCGGTGGCCAACGCGGGAGCGAGCTTCCAGCTCTCCAGCATGAACGGCGTGTTCCAAGGCGTGATCAGACCCGCGACGCCGATCGGCTTGCGGTTGACGTAGTTGATCTGGCGGCCGGGCACCTTGTAGGTGTCGTCGGCCTGGGCGACGATCAGGTCGGCGAAGAACCGGAAATTCTCCGCGGCGCGGCGCGCCTGGCCCAACGCCTGGGTGATCGGCAGACCCGAGTCGAAGCTCTCCAGCTCGGCGAGGCGGGCGTCGCGCGACTCGACGATGTCGGCGATGCGGTGCAGCACCCGCGAACGTTCGCGGGGAAGCATTGTGGGCCACGGGCCTTCGGTGAATGCCGTGCGCGCCGCGCGCACGGCGCGGTCGATGTCGGCCTTCTTGCCCGCGGCGGCGCGCACGTACGTCTCGTTCGTGACCGGATCGAGCACCTCGAAGGTGTCGTCGTCGACGGAGTCGACGAACTGTCCATCGATGTAATGCTGGATGCGCTCGGGCAGGTCAGCGGGGATGTGGCGGCTGCGCGGTGCGCTGTCGGCCATGGTTCCTCCTCCTTGAGGTCGGGAAGGGGTGCGGATTTCGATCAAGCGGTGCGGTCGGTGCGGCGGCCCGGATCGCGTTGGGCGAGATAGGTGTTCATCGTTCGCCAGCGATGCTCGCGGGCGGCCAGCTCGATCTCGAGCGGATCGGCCCGCCGGCGGATGAGGTCGATGATGTGGTCGTGCTCGTCGACGGACTCGTGGGCACGCTCGGGCACGAAGGCGAAGGTGGAGTCGCGCACGCCCGACATCCGCGTCCAGCCCCGGCGCACCAGGTCGAGTATGTGTGGGTTCGGGCACGGCTCGAACAGCACCGTGTGGAACTGCTCGTTCATCACCGTGAACAGATGGGGGTCGAAGTCGTCGAGCAACTGCCGCAACCGGCTGTTGATACCGGCGGCCCGGTCGAGTTCGGCGTCAGTGAGATGCGGGACCGCGAGCGCCGTTGCGATGCCTTCGACGACTCCGAGCGTCTGCATCGTGTGGACGTACTCGGCCGGGTCGATCAGGGCGACCCGGGCGCCCACGTTGCGCTCGAACTCGACGAGTCCTTCCGCCTCCAGACGCCGGATGGCCTCACGCACCGGAACGACGCTCATACCGAGCGTCTCGGCTATAGATCCGAGCACGAGCCGGTAACCCGGCACGAACCTGCGGTCGGTGATGCGCGCGTGGATCCATTCGTACGCGCGCTGCGATTTGCTTGGGGTATCGATTGTCTCGGCCACCACGGAATCATGCCTTCGCATCGCCGTGTGCCTCCGCATAGCGCGCCCGCCACGTGGCGTCCATCGGGAACAGGCCGTCGATGGGGTGTCCCGCCGCCACCTGCTCGGCGACCCAGGCGTCCTCGGTCTCCTGCGCGAGGGCCGCGTCGGCGACCTCTTCGGCGAGCGCGGCCGGGATGACGATGACGCCGTCGTCGTCCCCGACGATGACGTCGCCCGGAAGCACCGTCGCGCCGCCGCAGGCGATGGCGACGTCGACGTCCCACGGAACGTGCTTGCGTCCCAGCACGGCCGGGTGCCCGCCCCGGCCGAACACCGGGATGCCGATGTCCGCGACCGTCGCGCTGTCGCGCACGCCGCCGTCGGTGACGATACCTGCCGCGTCCCGTGCCTTGGCGCGTAGCGCCAGGATGTCGCCGAGGGTTCCCGAGCCGCGTTCGCCGCGGGCTTCGATGACGATCACCTCGCCGGGGGCGACGGCGTCGAAGGCGCGCTTCTGCGCGTTGTAGCCGCCGCCGTGGCTACGGAAGAGGTCCTCGCGGTTCGGCACGAACCGCAGGGTTTTCGCCGTGCCGACCAACTTCGTCCCCGGACGCAGCGGGTGCACTCCGTCGATCGAGACATTGTCCAGGCCGCGTTTGCGCAGCGCCTGCGACAGTCCCGCCACGGGGGCCTCCAGCAGTTTCGCGCGGAGGGCGGGGGAAAGCGCCGAAGACGGCGGCTCGGTGGCGGAAAGTCCCGCGGCAGCTCGCGATCCCCACGCTTCCTCGCGCTGCCGGTCGTCGACCGAGGGCAGCGACCCGAGCGCGGGGTCGAAGACGGTGGAGCCCTCGACGACCCTCGTCACGAGGCGTCCGCTGGTGGGCATGCTCGCCGCGCCGGGAGCGTCGACCTCGACCTCGACCACGTCGCCCGGCACCGCGACCGACGAGCCTGCCGGGGTGCCGGTGAGGATGATGTCGCCGGTCTCGAGCGTGAAATGCTGCGACAGGTCGGCCACGAACTGCGCGAGGGGGAAGATCAGGGCCGATGTAGTGTCGTCCTGCACGAGCTGTCCGTTGTGCCAGGTGCGTACACGCAACGCCGCCGGGTCGACGCTGCGTGCGTCGATCAGCCCTGGGCCGAGCGGTGTGTAAC
This sequence comes from Nocardia sp. NPDC049707, assembly GCF_040674855.1. Taxonomy (NCBI): domain Bacteria; kingdom Bacillati; phylum Actinomycetota; class Actinomycetes; order Mycobacteriales; family Nocardiaceae; genus Nocardia; species Nocardia sp. NPDC049707. The sequence continues at coordinate 62,974 of NZ_JBFANN010000037.1, forward strand.
CGTCGCGGCCCTTGTTGCGCACGTTCGAGCCCTTGTCGTTGCCGCGCAGGTCGTAGAGACCCCAGTCGTTGGCTGCGGTGACCCACGCGACGTGCGCCCACGCGTCCTCGATCGAGACGTGCCGAGCGGGCGTGCCGATGACAAGGGCGATCTCGCCCTCGAACGCGAGCAGTTCCGTTCCCGCGGGCCGTTCGATTTCGGATTCGGAGGCCGCGACGGAACTGGCGGGCTTGAAGAAGTACGACGGCGCGGCGGGTTTGCGCCCCCGCTGCGCGGCGCGCGACTCGTAGCTGAGGTGTACCGCGACGATCTTGCCGGGTGGGACGGGCAGGGCCGCGAACCGGGGATCGGTTGTCGGCGTGCCGATCGGAACTCCTTTGCCCATTGTCATATCTGAAATCGTATACGATCATATCGTCGTCGCAAAGTCGTTTGTGAGGACGGACTCACGACGACGTCACAAAGGAGTGTCAGATGTCAACGAATCTTTCAGCCGCCGGTTCGGTCACGCCGCCCGGCGCGCTCGCTTCGGCCGCCGACCGCAGGCGTGTTGCGGTCGCCACCGTGGTCGGCACCGCGGTGGAGTGGTACGACTATTTCGTCTACGCGTCCGCCGCCGGGCTGGTGTTCGGCCAGTTGTTCTTCAAGCCGGCCGGTGCCGGTTTCGGGACGATCCTGGCCTTCCTCACCGTCGGGGTCAGTTTTCTCTTCCGCCCGCTCGGCGCATTCCTGGCGGGTCATTTCGGCGACAAGATCGGCCGTCGGCCGGTGCTGGTGACCACGCTCATCCTGATGGGCCTGGCGACGGCGCTGATCGGCCTGTTGCCGACATACTCCTCCATCGGCATCTGGGCGCCGATTCTGCTGGTGCTGCTGCGGATATTGCAGGGTGTCTCGGCGGGTGGCGAGTGGGGCGGCGCCGTCCTCATGGCCGTCGAGCACGCGCCGTCGGCCCGCCGCGGACTCTTCGGCGCGATGCCGCAGATCGGCGTGCCGATCGGCTTGCTGCTGGCCAGCGCCATGATGGCGACGATGAACGCGCTCTTCCCCGGTGACGCGTTCCTCGACTGGGGATGGCGCATCCCGTTCCTGTTCTCGGTCGTACTGATTCTCGTCGGCTCCTGGGTGCGCCGCCGAGTCGAGGAAAGCCCCGTGTTCGCCGAGATCGCCGAGCGCAAGGAGCAGACCAAGGCGCCCGCCGTCGAGCTGTTCGCCCGCTTCGCTCCGCTGGTACTGCTGTCGGCGCTCGTCTTCGCGGGCAACAGCACCGTTGGCTACATGACGACCGGCGGCTACATCCAGGGCTACGCCACCAATCCGAATGGACCGCTCGCGCTCGATCGCGGCGCCGTGTTGTGGGCCGTGACCGCATCCTCGGTGAGCTGGCTGATCGCCACGTTCGTCGCGGGCTGGGCGTCGGACTACCTCGGTCGCCGGACCACCTACATCATCGGCTGGTGCGTGCAGGGCGTTTTCGTGCTCACCCTGTTCCCGCTGGTGAACACCGGTGACGTGCGCTTGCTCGGCGTTGGGCTGGTGCTGCTCACGCTGGGACTCGGCTTCACCTACGGTGCTCAATCGGTCTGGTACACCGAGCTTTTCCCCGCATCGGTCCGGTTCTCCGGAGTGTCGATCTCCTACGCGCTCGGTTCGATCCTGGGCGGCGCGTTCGCCCCGACGATCGCGCAGTGGATCCAGCAGACGACAGGTTCGTCGGCGAATGTCGCCTACTACCTCCTCGGCATGACCGTGCTCGGCCTGGTCGGCACCTTGCTGCTACGCGACCGCAAGGGCATCGATCTGCGCCCGTCCAACGAAGCCGAACAGCAGGTGGGCATCTACGCCTGGGAGAAGTGATCCGCGGCGGGAGGCCGGTTGCGTGAGAGCCGGGTCACCCCTTCTACTATCGTAGAACTCTATATGAGAATTCGATGTTCCATTATCGAACACCACTCGTCTCAGGAGTGAGGAGATTCCGTGCAGTTCCATCACCACGGCTACGTGTCCGGTGACCCGCGCATCCAGCCACCCGCCAGCTCTGGCATCGATCGCCCCGCCGAGCTCCCCGGCGAGGTGGACGTGCTCATCGTCGGCTCGGGCCCGGCGGGCATGATCGCCGCGGCCCAGCTGGCGCAATTCCCGACCATCAACACCCGCATCGTCGAGCGCCGTGCCGGTCGGCTCGAGGTCGGGCAGGCCGACGGGATCCAGGCGCGCAGCGTGGAAACCTTCCAGGCGTTCGGCTTCGCCGAGCACATCATCGCGGAGGCCTACCGCATCACCGAGATGGCGTTCTGGAAACCCGATCCGCAGAATCCGCGCAACATCGTCCGCGCCGCGCGCACCCCCGACGACGCGACCGGGATCAGCGAGTTCCCGCACCTCATCGTCAACCAGGCGCGCGTGCTCGACTACTTTGCCGAGGTGGCGCGGAACGCGCCGACGCGCCTCGAGCCGGACTACGGCTACGAGTTCGTCACCCTCGACATCGCCGAGGAGGGCGAGTACCCGGTCACCGTGACCCTGCGACACACGGCGGGCAGCCGGGAGGGCCAGGAGCGCACGGTCAAGGCCAAGTACGTGATCGGCTGCGACGGTGCGCGCAGCAAGGTGCGCGAGTCCATCGGGCGCCGGTTCGTCGGCGGCCAGGCCAACCACGCGTGGGGTGTGATGGACGTGCTCGCCGAGACCGACTTCCCGGACATCCGCACCAAGTGCGCCATCCAGTCGCACGACGGCGGCAGTATCCTGCACATCCCGCGCGAGGGCAACTTCCTGTTCCGCATGTACGTGGACCTCGGCGAGGTGCGCGAGGACGACAACGGCAAAGTGCGCGAGACGTCGCAAGAGGAGGTCGAGGAGCGCGCGAACCGGATCATGCATCCCTACACGCTGCAGGTGAAGCACGTCGCGTGGCGCAGCGTGTACGAGGTCGGCCACCGCGTGACCGACAAGTTCGACGACGTGCACCCCGAGCAGTGTGGAACCCGCACACCGCGGGTGTTCATCACCGGCGATGCCTGCCACACCCATTCCGCCAAGGCGGGGCAGGGCATGAACGTGTCGATGCAGGACGGGTGGAACATCGCCTGGAAACTGGCCCACGTGCTGGACGGCCGCGCCCCCGAGGCGATTCTCGACACCTACTCGGCCGAGCGCCAGGTCATCGCGCAGAATCTCATCGACTTCGACCGGGAATGGTCGACCCTGATGGCGACGAAACCCGAAGAACTGGAGGATCCAACCCAGCTCGAGGAGTTCTACGTCAAGACCGCGGAGTTCCCCGCTGGCTTCATGACGCAGTACGCGCCGTCGATGCTCGTCGCCGCGGCCACACACCAGGAGATCGCGACAGGGTTTCCGGTCGGCAAGCGCTTCAAGTCGAACGTCGTAACGCGCGTGTGCGACGCGAACCCGAAGCACCTCGGCCACCATGCGACCGCCGATGGACGTTGGCGCCTCTATATCTTCGCCGACGCGCCCGCCGCCGGCGAGCCGTCGAGGACGACCGAGCTGGCCGAATGGCTACGCACCGCACCGGCGTCGCCCCTGCTCGCCCACACTCCCGAAGGCGCGGACATCGACAGCTGGTTCGACGTGAAGGTGATCTACCAGCAGGATCACACCGGCGTCGATCTCGGCACGGTGCCCGCGGTGTTCCTGCCGAAGGTCGGCCCCTTCCAGGTCACCGACTACGAGAAGGTGTACGCCGCCGATCCGGCCGACGACATCTTCGTCGCGCGGGGTGTCTCCCGCGATGGTGCGGTGGTCGTGGTGCGCCCCGACCAGTACGTCGCCCACGTGCTGCCGCTCGACGCGATGGACGAACTCGCCGCCTTCTTCGGTGGGATCTTCGTGCGGCGGCTGAGCGCCGTCTGAAAAGGTTCGGCGCACAGCGGGACCGCACCACGGCGGGCCGCTGTGCGCCGACCGCTCTAGCCGCCCAGCGTCCGGGCGACGGCTTCGGCCGCCGCCGTGAGGCGCTCGGCGATCTCGGCCTCGGGCCGGGGGAGCGACACGTGGATGGCCGCGATCGATGCGGCGGGCTGACCGGGCACCACGAGTGGGACGGCCACCGACCGCAGCGACGGCACCACTTCGTCATGACTGACCGCGAACCCACGCGCCCGACTGCGGGTCAGCTCCTCATGCAGCTCGTGCGGCCACTGTTGTTGCGGCAGTTCGAGCAGGATCGCCTTGCCGGGTCCGCCACGGGTCAGCGGGTGCCGATGGCCGGGGCGGTAGGTGACGGCCACGCTGTGCTCCGGCGCCGCGCTGGTGAGAGTGACGGCCTCGTCTCGGTCGAGCCGCACCACCAGCAGACAGGTCATGCCCAGTTCGTCCGCGGCCGCGCGCAATTCCGGCAGCGCCGCCTGCTGCAGGTCGCGCGAGACGCCGGAGGCGAGCGCGGCCAGGCCCGCGCCGAGCGCGATGCGGCCCGACGGGTCACGAGCGATCAGGCCGTGATCCTCGAGCGTGCGCAGCAGCCGGTAGGCGACCGATCGGTGCACGCCGAGGGATTCGGCGAGCTCGTCGATCGTCATGCCGCGGCCTGCCGCGGCGAGGATCTCGAGCAGGCGGATGCCGCGGCTCAGGGTCTGCGAACCGGCGGAGCCTCTTGATTTCTCGAGCACGAGAGCCGCACCTTCCTTTTCATTGCGCGTGCACTCGCACGCACGGCCCTGCTCGATAGTAGATTTCAGAATTCACTATGCGATCACCGCTGCGGCATTGATGCGGGAACGAGCACTGCCGGCGGTCTCGACACGACGGGCAAGCGGTTGTTCGACAAGGCACTGCCCAGCGAAGAGACCCGGCCATGAGCAATGTTCGACCAACTTGCCGGCCGCGAACCACTGTTTGCCCAAAGCCCACGCCCACTACTTCGCGCCGGTGGCGCCGAATCCTATGGGTCGGCCAGCCGGTAGAAGCCGGAGTCGGCATCGAGCACGAAACCGGCAGGGTCGGTGAATTCGGCCAGCTCTCGATGCTCGGTGAGGTGCATGAAAATGCCTTCGAACTCAGCATCCACTGTCGTGTGGATCTGGTCGGTCTCGAGTATCTCGCCATGCGGAAGCGTGACGCTGAACGAGTCGTCCGCTTCGGTCAGCACGACGGCAAACCGTGCCATCGTGCCGACCTGACGAAGGACCCGAATGCGTGCGTACTCGAACTCGAAGTGGCAACCGGCGTCGTACAGCCATGCGTAGATCGGCTCACCGAGTTCGGTGGATTCGACCGCTATGCCTTCGATTTCGCGCCAAGAAGGCACATTCGCAGGGATCCCTTCGACGGTCACGTCCACCGAGCCGCTCAGAGGCCACGAGAAAGTCAGTGACCAGGTGAGTACCGGTGCCAGGCCGGGAGACGGGCTGTCGAGCAGTTCACCGCGCCACAACCCCTTGCCGTCCGGCGGTAACTCGTCGAGATACAGATCGGCGCCGTGGACGCAGTCATTCATGCGTCCACCGTATCGATCGCGTCATTCACGGTGCGGCTCGAACCGTCGAGCGGCCTTCAGATCTCTTCGGCGCGAAAGCAATTGGCCACATTCCGTCCCGGCGATCAGCCCGCGCCATGCCGGTGCACCAGGCCGGCATCATGTTCGAGTTCACTTCGCCGGTCGTCCGCCGCACGCGAGATGGTCAGGTCCGAATTGACTTCGCGCAGGACGTAACCGGATCTTCGCAACCTTGACCGGGATATCGAGACGTGACTGTTCAGAGGTCGGCGTAGATCCCTTCGAGCATGCCGGTGGCTTGGCCGATTTCGATGAGATAGCCGTCCGGGTCACGCATGTAGCAGCGAATTTCGGCTTTGCGGTCGAGGGGCTCGGTGAGAAACTCGGCGCCCTTGCGGCGCGCGTCGGAATAGAAAGCAGCGATGTCGGCCACGCGCACGTTCAAAAACGCCGAAACGATATCGGTCGCTTCGGGCGGGCGCAGGACGACATCGGGTTTGTCCGGGGTGGGTCCGCCGCCGGGGTTCATGATGATCCAGCTGTTGGCGACCTTGACGATGCAAGGGTTTTCGTTGAGCACCACCCGGCCACCGAAGATGTCGGCGTAGAAGGTTCGGGAGCGGGCCACGTCGGACACGGTGAGAAAATGCGTCACCAGCAGTCCGTGTTCAGGGGCGGGCAAGTCGGCAGTGTTCGTCACCGCTGCTTCCTTTCGTGGTTGGTCGGTGAGATGCGGGATGTCTGTGTCGAGGTGGTCTTCGACGGCGTCACAATCCCGCCGAACGTCCTCGCCGCCACCAGGCCAGAGCCCCCTGGCCATTCTCTGGTCTGAGCCGACCCCATCACGAGGTGGTGGACGTCCCGACCGTCGGCCCGCGATAGCGGGGGAGCGCGGTGAGGTGGGTTGTCAGGTCGTAGAACATCGGTGAGTCAGCGGCCGTCGCGGCGGCCCATAACCGTTTGCGGGCGGCTGCGCAGATCGGCAGGTTCTCCGCTCCGCCGGCATCGATCAGTACGTCGAAGTCGGCGGCGGAGGCGCGCACCGGTCTCGGGTTGCCACGGTCGAGTGCGCGGTTCACGACCGCGGCCATCGGTCCGCGAGCCAGCAGGTCCAAAGCTGTTGCGTAGGTGCCACCGAGTAGGTCGGTGAGGTCCAGCGCTTCGCGTAACCCGGCTTCGGCAGCCATGACCACCACGTTGGTGATCAGTTTGTAGGCGACCCCTGAGCCGAGTGGTCCGACGCGGACGACCTCCCCGAACGACGACAGGATCGGCTCGCTGGCGGCTGCGGGCTCTTCGTCGCCGCCGAGCAGGACGGTCAGCGCGCCCTCGGCGGCGTAGCGGACTCCGCCGACAAGCGCGGCGTCCAGCAGATGGGTTCGCGGCGGCATCGCGGAGGCGATCGAGTTGAGAATCGCGGGTGTGGTGGTCGAGGTCACCGCCAGCACAGTGCCTGGCCGCAGTCCCGCCAGAATGCCGTCGGCGGCCAGATGTGCGCTAGGGATATCCGCCGACATGACCGAGCTGATCACCAGGTCGGCGTCGCGCGCCGCAGCTGCCGGGGTGGTGGCGGCCTCCGCACCCACGGCCACCATATCGGCGACGCGTTGGGGCGCGATATCGAATACGGTGACCGGGTGGCCCACGCTCAGTAGTCGCGCCGCCATCCGTGATCCCATATCCCCGACGCCGACGAAACCGATTCGCGTCATAGTGGCTCAGTCTAACGACACCCGGCCCGCTAGCTAATGTGTAGCGAACAGACTGTATCGAGTTCGAGACCTGCGTTCGGCCGGTTCCCAGCAGGACCTGAACGACCACCTCTCCCGCTGGTTCGGCAAGCCCGCCAACTGATTTCACCCGAGCAACCGAAAGCGAAGGCGAACACACCTGCCTCGGGTCGCGATCATGGCTGGTTCGCGCGGTCATCCCGCATATTCGTGACGAGAATGGTGAGCAGGTCTGCGGCGCTGTCGGCCAGGAGTCGGGAGTGGTCGGCGTTCTCGTCGGACATCCACCGCAAACGGAAACAACTCAGGCGCCCGGATCGGGGACAACTTGTCCCGGCCGGCCCACCCACAGGCTGGCTACAGTTTGCGGAAGTACTCGACAATGCCGCTTGTCGAGCGGTTCTCTGCTGGCGAGTCGACAACCGAGTGAATCCGTCTGGCCTAGCCGATCCTGCTCAGCCGGCGCGGTGCGGTGAATCGGCTGCATGGGCAACCGAGGTCTTGGTTCCGGTACACCCAGTCGTCGTCGATGCCGGTGCCGAATTTGCTGCGGCACCGTCCGTCGGTCGAGTCGTGCACATAATTCGAGTGGCCGCATGTCGAGCATCGCGAGCGCGGTAGTCGTCTGGCCACAATGGCCAGCCAGAGCAATGCGGCAAATGCGGCAGCCATTGCAATCAGGGACACATCAGCCTGCTGCTCGACGTTGTCTGTGCTGTCCGTACGGAACCGCCTGTATCAATCGCACCTTCATGGTGGCTCCGTTCGGAACGCGGTAAGAGCGCGCTTCCCCTTGACGTGCACCTGCCAGGGCTTGCCCCAGCGGCGACTCGGGCGAATAGACCTCCAATTCATCCCCATCGAAACCGTCCGGCACGCCCAGTAGGAAGGTCTCGGTCCCGTCCTCCTGATCGAATCGGACCGTGAGGACCATGCCCGGCTCGGCTATTCCGTCGTCCGGCGGTGTTTCGCCGACCACGGCCCGCAGGAGCAGGTCCTCGAGTTCGCGTATGCGCGTCTGCCGCCACTGGATGTCCGGCGCCCCTTCATCGTTGGGCCCGTCGTCCTTTTCGACCGATCGCCTTTCGTGCCCTGCCGCGCGCAACTCGCGTAGCTCTCCGTGCAGTCGGTCGTGAGCCTCCTGGGTCAACCAGACCAGTGCCGTTCCTGTCATCTCGTTCCCTCTGCTCCTACTACGCCCCACCCGGTGCACCGCTCCACAACGACGCATCGGACCCAACACCTGTCTCCGAAGCATGGCTCAGCGGGATGTCTCATGGTTTGTTCCAGGCCGACTAACTTGGAAGCCTGGGTTGTAGAAATATGACAATGTCGTAGAGTGCAACCTTGTGTGTGGCAACCGAGGCAGGCAACGATGGTCAAGCTGGATCGGTTGATCAACATCCTCGGGCGGTACGGCACGCATCTGTACGGATGCACGTCCACCCGCGATCGCGAGTTGCACAGTGTGGCAGTACATGACCCGGTTCGCCCGCACGCGTCGCTCGGCGATGTTTTCCTCGCGGTAGGGGTGGCGAATCTGGAAGAAGGTGTCACGCTGGCCGCGGAGGCGCGAGCAATACTCGCGGTGGTTCGGACCACCGAGACGATGAGCCGGGCACTCGTCGATGCGCTGCACAGTACCGACAGCGCACTTCTACTGGTCGATCCGAGCGTTTCCTGGAGTCAGATCGCCTCGGTCGTCTACGGGTTGGTACTCGAAGGGCGAGAAACAGAGTCCGGCAGGGGCCCCAGTGACCTTTTCGCACTTGCGGACACGATCGCGGCAACGCTCAGCGCCCCGGTCACCATCGAGGACCAGTTGTCCCGGGTAATGGCGTATTCGAGTGCCCATGACGATACCGACCCCGCTCGATTGAGCACGATCCTCGGGCGCCGAACCCCCGATCATGTCCGTGCGTTTTTCGACCAGCGGGAGGTCTTCACACACTTTGCCCGCTCCGATACACCGATTTACGTTCCCCCCTCCCTCGACCATGGTCTGCGCGGGCGCACCGCGGCCGCTGTGCGAGCAGGGCGGGAATTGCTCGGCTCCGTATGGGTTTCGGCTGAAGAGCCGTTGGACGAAGTGCGGGCGCAAGTCCTGAAAGATGGCGCCCACACCGTCGGACTGCATCTGCTACGCTCCCGCGTCAGCGCAGACTTGGAACGTCAAGTCGAGTCGGAACTCGTCATTCAACTGATCCAAGGCACCGCGAACGCCGAGGCGGTTGCCCACAAACTGGGAATCCCCTCGCACAACCTTCGAGTCATCGCATTCCAAGCAGATACCGACGCCGAACGGAACGCGGGTATCTTGCTCGCCTTCGAACGCGCCACAACAGGCTTCGGCTGGTCCCGCATCGGCCGCAGCACGCTCTTCGGAAATATTGTGTACACCGTCATTCCCGCCGGCGACGACCCTGGGCCCGCACTTCGCTGGATCGAATCCCTTGCCGCCGAACTACCCTCGCACATCAACGTAGTCGCAGGCATCGGAGGCACCGCCGATGCACGAGACCTGCCCGCCAGCCGACAGGAGGCGGACGAGAGCATGGCGTTGCACGCCGGCGCCGGCGCCGCTACTCCGGTCTGCTACGACGATTCATGGGACCGGATTCTGATACAGCGGCTGAAAGCAGTCGCCGCCAACGGCAGGATCCCGGGGCGCGGGCCGGTAGCGCGATTGGCCGAGTACGACGCCCAGCACGCCACCCAACACATCCCCACCCTGAAGGCTTGGCTGGCGGCACAAGGCGACCTGAACGCGACGGCGGAGACGCTGAAGGTTCACCCCAATACGGTGCGCTATCGGATCAGGAAAATGAGACAGATCACCGATTTGGATATGGATGACCCGGGTAAACGGATCGCGATGCTGATCGCATTGTCGATTCGATCGGAGTAGCGAGCCTTGCCCCGGCCGCAGGTACAACCGGCACGGCCACAACCGCTCGTACACCGATACGACATATCTCAGGGCACTGCTGCGCCGTTGTATGGGTTTGGACAGCATTGCAGTCCAACGGTTCGGCTTCGCGGGACATCAGTTTACGGTTCGCGTGAACGACCAGCACTTGAAATCACCTCTGCCCTCGCATGATTCGCCCGAAGACGGGATGAAATAGGGGTTCCGGTAGTAATCGCCGAAAAAACAAGGGATATGGCGTAACCCCTGGTCAGGGAGCGGTTTGGTGAGCTACTGGCCGGATTTGCTCCTCGGCCCCCGTCATGTGGCGAGCTAAGCCAGGCGCGGCCACGGGCGGAACGGCTCGCGCTCAGAGCGCGTGGTTGTACACCCGTCGGCCCTCGAACCAGGTCTGTGCGACGACGGTGCGGGCGATCTCGTCCGGATCGACGGTGAACGGATCTCGGTCGAGCACGGCGAAGTCGGCGGACAGGCCGGGCCGCAGCGCGCCGGTGATGTCCCCGAGGCCCATCGCGACCGCTGGGTTGCGGGTGAACGCTGCGAGCGCCTGCTCCACCGACAGTGCCTGTGCACCGTTGAGCCGTCCCGGCGAGAAGCTGTCGGGGTCAGACCGAGTGACCATCGTGCCGAGGCCGAGCCAGGGGTTCGGCAGTGGCACGACTGGCCAGTCCGACCCGGCGGCGAGCAGGGCCCCGGACTCGACGAAGTCGCGGAACGGCCAGATACGCGACATCGTCGACTCGGGTACCTGCTCGGCGACGCTGTCGACCATCGGGCTCGGCGACCAGATGTAGGGCGAGGCGTCCGGCACGACGTCGAGCGCTGCGAAGCGGGGCAGGTCGACCTCATCGATCAACAAGACATGAGCGATCTGGTAGCGCGGACCGGTGCCGTGGCTCGTGCGGACCTGCTCGATAGCGTCGAGCGCCATACGCACAGCGCCGTCGCCGGCGCAGTGCAGCTTCGCGCCGAGGCCGAGATCGGCACAGCGCCGCAGCTCACCGACGAGGTCGTCGTGGCTCCAGAACGGCTCGCCGCGGTACGCAGGGTCCTCGTGGTCGCCGTGGCAGCGGTAGGGACCGAGCATGAGCGCGGTGCGGGTCATCGGCACCCCGTCGAGGAAGAGCTTGACGAAGTCGGGCCGGACGCGCTCGCGACGGTAGCCCGGCGCCACGGCGAGCAGCGGGTCACCGGTCGGGCCCACGTCCAGGAAGGGACGCACGGGGAGAGACCCGACGACGCGCGCCGACAGCGCTCCCGCGTCATCGAGCTCGGCGAGAGCCGCCAGCCCATACTCCAGGAGTGCCGCGTCCTGCGCGGCGGTGATGCCGTACGAGTTGACGATCTCCAGAGCGCGGCGGTACGCCACGCGGTGCCGACCAGGCAGGTCGATGATCGACGCCTGCATGGCCTCCTCGCCGACCACCGAGGCCTGCTCGACCAGCACCCCCGTCAGACGTCCCTCGGAGTCGCGTACATATTTCCCGTCGTCGGGATCGGGAGTGCTCTCGGTGATCCCCATCAGCTCCAGGGCCCGCGAGCTCACCCACCGGTTGTGCAGGGACTCGTCGCGCAAGACCACCGCCCGGCCGTCGGCGGCCCCGTCGAGCCGCTCGATCGCCCGCTTCTCGCGCAGCACGTCGATGATAGGACTGGCCACGATACCGCCGACGACCCACTCGTCTGGGCCGAGCCCCGCGGCCCGCTCGCGCACCTTGTCGAGCACAGTGTCGAGAGAGTCCGTGGGTACAAGGATGAGCTCGTACACCGCCTGAGTACCGCCCAGGCCGAGATGGATGTGGACGTCGGCGAGTCCGGGAACCACCGCCCGACCGCCGATCGCTGCGGCGTCGAGCACCTCGGTGCGCGGTCCGGCCAGGGCCGCTATGTCGTCGGCCGCCCCCACGGCGGCGATCCGCCCACCTGCCACCGCGAACGCCTCGGCGGTGGGCGTCTGCGGGTCGAGCGTGTACACCGTCGCCCCGGTGACGACGAGGTCTGCTGGGGTCTCCATCGGGAGCCTCCGAGAGATGAGGGGTACCAGCACGGGGGTGCCGTACGTCCAATACTACGAAGGGTCTGGAAATGCGTGATGTCGATGTTGTTGTGGTGTGAGTCCCGGTAGCACTGACGAAGTTTCGGTCGGATACAGCCTCGACCTGCTCTGATCCGGTTTATCCGGCTCGGACGTTCGGTCTCGCCGACCGAGGCGTGCAGTTCATCGACCGCGTCCGCCAGCGCGCGGGCCGGATCAGCGGATTTGCCGACCAGACGGCAGAATTCGGCGCGCGCAGGCTCCCGCTGCTCCGGGGTGAGCAGATACGCCGCCGGATCGGCGTAGCGGCGCGCATCGGGCACGAACACGTCCCCGGTGCGCAGGCCGTCACGCAAGCCGAGCAGCACGCACAGCTCCCAATAGTGCCGGTAGGCGGTGGGATTGCCGGACTTGCGGGCCTCCTCGAGGTAGCCGCGCCACTTGGTCGGCACGAACCCGGTCGGAGCCTCGTCGAACACCTCGCGGCGGCCGGTCGCGTTCAGCTCGCGCAGCATGGCCACCGATCAGCAGCTCGGTCGCCGCGGTGCCGCCGGCGAAGCGCACCGCCGATAACACCGCCGGAGTGAACTGCCGCACATGCGAATTCAGCGAGTTCCTCGCGCATCCGGTTCTCGGCGGCACTGAACTTCGCCGACGGCGCCTGGTCGAACAGCGTTACCACCTCATCGAGCACATCGGCGGCCGACTGTGCCAGCACCGTCAGCAGAATCGCATACCGCCGCCGCGGATCACGCCGTTCCAGGGCTTGACCGGTCAGGCGACGGCCCAGCGTGGCCAGAAACCGGCGACGCTCCGCCGGCAGCACCGACATGTCCAGGGTGTCCGCACCCGAGCCACGCACAAACCCCAGCTTCTCGACCAGTATCGGGGTGACTGGAGAGAAGGGCGTCAGCTTGTTTCGGGCGGCCCGAATCCGTGACAACTCATCCGCCGGTGTGCGGTGGCGGGGCGGGTAGTTGCACTGTGACGCGGAGGCCCCCAGCGTCCCGGGGGGTGAGGGTGAGGGTTCCGTCGTGTGCTCGGGCGATGCTGTCGACGATGGCCAGGCCGAGGCCGACACCTGCATGATCACTGCGGATGCGTTCGGTGCCGCGCTGGAACGGTTCGGTGAGTGTCGAGACGAGCTGTGGAGTGAGTTCGTCGCCGGTGTTTTCGACAGTGAGCAGGACGGACTCGGGGCCGATGGCGGTGTAGATCTGCACGGTGCCGTGTTCGGGGAGGTTGTGGACGATGGCGTTGTGCAGGAGGTTCGTGGTCATCTGCAGCAAGAGAGCGGGTGAGCCCGTGGTCGGGGTGATTTCTCCGGAGGTGTGGATGGTGATGCCGTGCTTTTCTGCGAGGGGCAGCAGTGTTTCGGCGGCTTCTTCCGCTATGAGGGACAGGTCGACGTGTTCGCGGGTGAAGGACCGCTGGTCGGCGCGGCTGAGCAGGAGCAATGCCTCGGTGAGTTCGATCGCTCGGGCGTTGACGGCGCGGAGGCGTTCGACGAGTTCACCGATGTCGCGGTTCGGATCTTTGCGGGCGACATCGAGAAGGGTCTGGGTGATCGCCAGTGGGGTGCGCAGTTCGTGGGAAGCGTTGGCTGCGAACCTCTGCTGTTCGGCGACATGTGCTTCCAGCCGTGCGAGCATGCCGTCGAAGCTGTCGGCGAGTTCGTGGAACTCGTCTCGGCGGCCCGGTAGCCGGATTCGGTGGCAGAGCGATCCGTTCGCGGCCATCCGTGTGGCCTCTGTGATGCGATTCAGCGGGGCGAGCATGCGGCTGGCCAGAATCCACCCTCCCAGGAGACCGAACACGAGCAGGAACGCCAGCACTGCGGCTGCCGCCGTGCCGAAGACGGTCGGGCCGAAGTTGTGTGGGTTGAGGACGCGCGGGACATTGGAGAGGTCGGGAACGAGATAACCGGCGGGCACGCCTCGCAGCAGGAACACCCACACGGCAGCGAGCAGCAAGACGCCTGCGAGCATGAGGAATCCGGCGTAGCTGAGGGTGAGTTTGAGACGAACACTCAACCCGGGCGCCCTATCCACGGGCCGCTCCCTCACGTCCGGCAGCGGGTGCGGTGTCGATGCGGTAGCCGACGCCGGCGACCGTGGCGATGATCCAGGGTTCGCCGAGGCGTTTGCGCAGTGCCGAGACTGTGATGCGCACGGCGTTGGTGAACGGGTCGGCGTTCTCATCCCACGCCCGCTCCAGGAGGTCCTCGGCGCTGACGACACCGCCTTCGGCAGCGACGAGGACCTCCAGCACGGCGAACTGCTTGCGGGTCAGCGCCACGTAGCGGCCGTCGCGGTAGACCTCGCGGCGGAACGGATCCAGACGAAGGTCTGCGATCTCCCGCACCGGCGGCCGGTTGTGGCCGCGTCTGCGGTCGAGTGCTCTGAGACGGAGCACGAGTTCTCGGAGTTCGAAGGGCTTGGTGAGGTAGTCGTCGGCGCCGATCTCGAACCCGGTGGCCTTGTCGTCGAGTCGGTCGGCGGCAGTGAGCATGAGGATCGGCATGCCGCTGCCGGAGGCGACGATGCGTTCGGCGATCTCGTCGCCGGAGGGTCCGGGAATGTCGCGGTCGAGGACGATGATGTCGTAGGCGTTGATGCTCAGCAGTTCCAGGGCGGTGTCGCCGTCACCGGCGATATCGGCCGCGATCGCTTCCAGGCGTAGCCCATCGCGGATGGCCTCTGCCATGTAGGACTCGTCCTCGACCACCAATACACGCATGTTCCGGATGCTACGAGCCCGCGCATATCGTCGGCATACCGAAAACCACCTACGGGCTGACAACACCACGGTGCCTTGACTGGCACCATGAGTCACACAATTGCAATACGAACGCGGGTTTTGATGATCGCGGCGATGACGGCGACCAGGCCGACGCCGGTGGGCCCGCGAGTCTCGAGGATGCAGCAGTGACCGGCACTCTCGGCCGATCCGGTCCCTGCCAGCCACCCGCTGCAGTCGGAACCATCGCCACCGCCGGGGCGGAGCCGACACGGCACGAACCGGCGGGGTGGAGACCGCTCACCCGCATCGCGTTCCGGTTCTGCGTCCTGTACTTCGGCTTGTTCTGCTTGTCGACTCCACCGATCGTCTTCGTACTGACCGGATGGTTCGGCCGCCAGCTGGGCTACGACGCGCAGTACTGGCATATCCGGAAATTGCAGCCCGCCCTGAATTGGGTGGGCCAGCACCTGTTCGGCACTACCGCACAGCTGTATCCGAACGGCGTCGGTGACCAGACCATCTTCTGGGTGCTGTTGTTCTGCATCCTGGTTGTGGCGGTGGCCGGGACAGCGGTGTGGTCGGTACTGGACCGGCGCCGCACGCACTATCGCACGCTCGCGGGCTGGTATCTCCTCCTCATCCGGCTGTTGCTGGCCGGCCAGATGTTGAGCTACGGCTTGGCCAAGGCGATTCCGACGCAGATGCCGCAGCCTTCGCTGACCGCGCTGCTCACCAAGTACGGTGACTTCACGCCGATGGCTGTGCTGTGGTCGCAGGTGGGTGTGTCGAGACCCTACGAGATGCTGCTCGGCGCCGCGGAAATCACTGCGGCGATCTTGCTGTTCATTCCGCGGACCGCGCTGTTCGGCGTGCTGCTGACCCTGATCAACACGCTGCAGATCGTCGTGCTGAACATGACCTTCGATGTGCCGGAGAAGATTTCGTCCACACACTTTCTGCTGATGTCGTTGGTGCTGCTGGCGCCCGAGGCGCGGCGGCTGATGCGAGCATTGTTGCTCGACCGCACCACCGGCCCTTCCGCCGTTCCGTATCCATTCCACACCACGAGATCCCGGCGTATCGCGGCGCTGCTGCAGGTCGCGCTCGGCAGCTGGATCGCGGTGGCGCTGGTGCTCGGCGGCTGGCACGCCTGGCGTGGTAGCGGGCCCGATCGCCCCAAACCTCCGCTGTACGGCATCTGGTCGGTATCGCAGTACACCCGCGACGGCTGGCCGGTGCCGCCGCTGACCACCGACGAAACCCGTTGGAAAACGGTGGTGTTCGACTATCCCAATGCGGTCACCTACCAGCGGATGGACGATACCCTGGTGACCGTTCCCGCCGACGTGGACGCCGCCGCCCATCGGATCCGGCTGATCGCGGCGGCGCCGCAATCCGGATCGACGGCGAGGCCCGACGATACTCGGAATCCGTTGGGCACGCTCACCTTCCAGCAACCCGCCCCTGACAAAGCCGTGCTGACCGGCGAACTGGATGGCCACCAGGTGACACTCGCACTGGACCGGATCGACCCGAACCGCTTCCCGCAGCGAAGCACGCCGTTCCACTGGGTGCAGAACCGTCCGAATCTTTGACAAGCAGAGTCACCCGGAACGGCGTGTCCATTATGGTCGGGGGTTCCGGCGACGGCCGCGTGATGCCGAAGATCGACGTGCCCTGACGGCGTCTCGCTGGCGAGCAGCCGCAGGGGTCGGTGAACCCAGATCGGGTTTCGGTGGTGTGCAACCGGATTCGGATCAAGGCCGATGACGGGCGCCGACGGCACGCAACGCCGGGGCGAGCGGAAGGTGTATCCGGAGACCTGTCTTAGGCTTGGGCATGTGGACATTATCCAGTTGCTGCCCTCGACCGCGAAGGTAATCGGCCGCGCCGCCGCCCCGTTCAGCGATGATCGGCTGGACGGGAGCCTGTCGTGACCACCGCGCTGATCATCGGAGACGTCCAGCGCGGCATCACGGGTGGCTACCCGTTCGCCCGTCAGGTCGTGCCGCCGCTCACCGAACTGCTCCCGCGCGCTCGGGCGGCCGGCGCTCTCGTCGTGTTCGTACGATTCGCCTTCCGGCCCAACGGGTCCGACTTGCCGCCGGGCAACGCGATGCTCAGATCGTTCTACGAAGCCGGGGACACCTTCCGGGAGGGATCGGCCGGAACGGAGATCGATCTGCCGTGCGCCGAGGAGGACATCGTCGTGCTGAAGCGCCGCGCCAGCGCGTTCGCAGGCACGGACCTCGACCTCGTGCTCCGCGCGAGCGGCGTGGATACGCTCGCGGTCGCCGGAGTCGCGACCAGCGCGATGGTCGCCGCGACGTGCTACGACGCGGCAGACCGCGACTACCGGTTGACCGTCCTGCGTGACGGCTGCGCCGACGGCGATCCGGCGATCCACGACTTCTTCATGGACTCCGTCTTCCCCAGCCGCGGGTTCGAGGTCGTGCCCTGCGCCGGTTGGAGACCATCGACAACCCGCGACAGCTGAATGGTCACGGCGCTTGCTGCCAGCATTCGATGACGACGACGTCCGGATACCGGCGGACGGCAGGGGAGTCCCTGGCGTGCAACAGCTTCCGGTCATCTGGTAGGGCTAGGGCGCCACGACGAGCTTCCGGGTCGCCTGGTCATTCTCCTTGTACCGGTGGGCCGCGACGATATCGTCCAGCCCGAAAACACGAGGTTGGGGCGGTAGACGGGGTCCCGGTAGTAACCGCCGAAAAACCAACGGATATGGCGTAGCCGCAGCTGAGCGCAGATGAATCCCGGTTCGGCCTGCGGTGGTGGTCGGTTGCTGGTTGGCTTGACTCCCAACGCTATTGGTTGGTGTTGGAGGTCGGATTCGTGGCGACGCGGGTGTTCGCGGATGGGGAGTTGGCGCGTCTGCGGGAGTTCCCGGAGATCGGCCGCGAAGAGTTGTTCCGGTTCTTCACACTCTCGCCGGCGGATCTGGCGTTCGTTGATCCCGGCCGCGGTCATGGTCCGGCCGATCGACTCGGTATCGCGATCGCGCTGTGCACGTTGCCGTGGTTGGGGTTCGTGCCCGACCGCGTGGTCACCGCTCCGCCGGTCGCGGTGGCGAGGCTGGCCGAGCAGCTCGAGAATGTTCAAAGGGCTGTAAGCATGGGCGACGAGCTGCGACCCGAACGACCTGCCTTCACTGTGCCGCCCGTGACATGGGGCGAACATCATTGGCGAGGCTATTGGCCAGCGCTGGGCGTATCTGAATTGCCGCCGATCCTGCTGTACTCGCGATGTCCTCTGAACAGGTTGGGGCTCCGCGACTTCGGAGTCCCTACCGGACCTGCACGATTTCTCCACACTTGGTCACCTGATCGGACATAACTGGTCGATATAGTGACCGCGTGTTTGCTCGTGATACGTCGTGGAATCGCTCGAACCGTCTCGCGTACATATTGCAGGTCATTGCCGTCGGCGCGCTGGCTGCGGCCTGGCTGGCGATCGGGCTCGGACTGTTCTCGGGGCCGGGAGCAGATCTCGAAGCGGGTGGCCGCTTCGCCGCCAACTTCACGGTCTATTGGCCGTTCCTGTTTGTGATCAGCCCGGTGCTGGTCGTCACTGGCATTTTCGGGCTGTTGCCATACCGTTTCGCGTCTGGCGGCACCATCGCGGGTGGAATGGTTGCCAGTTTTTTCGCTCAGCGGAGTCTGTCAATCCCGATGAGACAGGTCAGGCTGCCTGTTCTGTGTCGGTGTTCTCCTTTGCAGGTCGGTTGATCCACGCCGCTTCGGGCAAC
>NZ_JBFANN010000038.1:0-81409 GCF_040674855.1 Nocardia sp. NPDC049707
GCCAGCGCGTCGCGGCAACCACGAGCCGGCACTTCGAGCCACATCCTCCTTGTCCTGCTCCTCGTCAGTACTCAGGGTGTAGCGGGCTCCGGTGCGCTTCGACGGCTCGGACGCGAGACGGGCCGCGAACGGTCGCTCGTAAGACTCGCTCCGTGGTGGTCGGTGATGGCGGGTCGTTCGGCACCTGACGTACGCGTATCGGCACTCGAGTCTTGTCGGTCGCGCGTGCTTCGATGACTCGGACGCGAGACGGGCCGCGAACGGTCGCTCGTAAGACTCGCTCCGGTGTGGTTTGTCCGCGCTGCCTGTCGCCGCATGTACCACTAGGAAACGCGGTAGCAACACAACTGTCCCATGCGTCACTTAGGCGAAACACAGCATCATCACGGATGAAACACCGAATAAGGACCCTTCTGTGCAGGTCCAATTGCCGGAGTCGGCTGGGCCCGAGATGAGGAGGACATTAAGGTGGCTTTTCCCCTTACCGGTGCACCGGACACCGGTGACACCGCCTGGATGCTGGCCAGTTCAGCGCTCGTGTTGTTGATGACGCCCGGCCTGGCGTTTTTCTATGGCGGCATGGTCCGCTCCAAGAACGTGCTCAACATGATCATGATGAGCATCAGCGCCATGGGTCTGGTCGGCGTGCTGTGGTCGCTATACGGATACTCGACTGCGTTCGGTGACAATAAGTTCGGCGTGATCGGCGATCCGGCGCAGTTTTTCGGTCTCAAGGGTCTGATCGGCGGCAATTCGGTTGCCGAGGTCAAGGATGCCGCGGGCACCGTCACCACCGAGGCCGTGAACATTCCGCTCGCGGGCACCATTCCCGCGACCGTATACGTCGCGTTCCAGCTGATGTTCGCGATCATCACGGTTGCCCTCATCTCGGGTGCGGTCGCCGACCGCCTGAAGTTCGGCTCCTGGATGCTGTTCGCCGGTATCTGGGCGACAGTCGTCTACTTCCCGGTCGCGCACTGGGTCTTCGACTTCGACGTCAAGGATGCCGACGGCAATGTCGTGCACGAGGGCGGTTGGATTGCGAACAAGCTGCTCGCGGTCGACTTCGCCGGTGGTACCGCGGTCCATATCAATGCCGGTGCGGCGGGCCTGGCCCTGGTACTCGTCCTCGGTAAGCGCAAGGGCTGGCCGAGCACCCCGTTTCGTCCGCACAACCTGCCATTCGTCATGCTGGGCGCCGGTCTGCTGTGGTTCGGCTGGTTCGGGTTCAACGCCGGTTCGGCGGTCACCTCGGGTGGTCTGGCCGGTTCGACCTTCATTACCACCACCCTTGCGACCTGCGCCGCGATGCTGGCCTGGCTGCTGGTGGAGAAGTTTCGCGACGGCAAGCCCACCTCGCTGGGTGCGGCCTCGGGTGTGGTGGCCGGTCTGGTCGCGATCACTCCGTCCTGTTCCTCGGTCAACGTGGTCGGCGCCCTGACGATCGGCTTCGTGGCCGGTGCGGTCTGTGCGCTGGCGGTCGGCCTGAAGTTCAGGTTCGGCTTCGACGATTCACTCGATGTGGTCGGCGTACACCTCGTCGGCGGCATCATCGGCACCCTGATGGTCGGCCTGGTCGCAGCTCCGGAGGCGGGCGCGGGCAAGACCGGCCTGTTCTACGGCGGCGGTTTCGACCAGCTGTGGCGGCAGGCTGTCGGTGCCGGTGCGGTACTTGCGTTCTCCTTCATCGCGACCCTGATCGTTGCCTATATCGTGAAGTTCACCATTGGGCTGCGCGCCAGCGGGGAAGCCGAGTCGGTGGGCATGGACGAATCCGAGCACGCTGAAACGGCATACGATTTCGCTGCTGTGGGTGGCACGGCACGTACCGCCGTCAAGGAGGCATGACGACATGAAACTGATCACCGCAATCGTCAAACCGTTCACTCTGGAGGACGTCAAGTCCGGGCTGGAGCAGGCGGGTGTGCTGGGCATGACCGTCAGCGAGGTGCAGGGCTACGGCCGCCAGAAGGGCCACACCGAGGTGTACCGCGGCGCGGAGTACTCCGTGGATTTCGTGCCGAAGGTTCGGGTCGAGGTGGTCGTTGACGATGCCTCGGTCGACAAGGTCGTCGAGGTGATCGTCGAGGCCTCCCGCACCGGCAAGATCGGTGACGGCAAGGTCTGGGTGACCCCGGTGGAGTCGATCATCCGAGTGCGGACGGGCGAACGCGGTACCGACGCTCTGTAACCGCGACGCGTGCGACGGACCCGGAGGCGGTAGCGCAGCGTGGCCACATAGGGGCCCGGAAGCGTCGCAATCCAACTCGAGCAAATCGAAATCGAGCGGCGGCCCCGCTCCCACCGGATAGCCCGGTTGGGGCGGGGCCGTACGCATGTGGATGGACGGTGGTTTGTGGGTAGTCATGAGCAAGACGGCAGACGGGTAACCGAGGATGTCGGCACGAACGTCTCCAATGACGCGACCGACCTGGTCCGGGCACGCAATCAATTGCTCGAGGGCGGGCTGCCCCGTAATCCGCGGCTGGACGCGGAATCTCTGCGTTCGGCGCTGGTCGATCTGTTCGACCTGTGGCTGACCACCAAGGGCACCGAACTCGGCATCGACCGCGACAGCGGTCTCGCGGTGGTCGCCGTCGGTGGTCTGGGCCGCAAGGAGATGCTGCCGTATTCCGATCTGGATCTGGTGTTGCTGCACGATGACGTCGATCCGGCGCGGGTGGCCGAGGTGGCCGATCAGCTCTGGTATCCGCTGTGGGACGCGCATATCAAGCTCGACCACAGCGTGCGCACCGTGTCGCAGGCATTGCGGGTGGCCTCCGACGATCTCGTCGCGGCCCTTGGCATGCTCGACGCCAGGCACATCGTCGGCGATATGGAGCTGAGCAATCTGCTGATCGACGGAGTGCGCAGGGAGTGGCGGACCGGAATCCGGTCGCGCTTCGACGAATTGATCGAACAGGCCGAGACCAGATGGCAGCGCAGCGGTGCGATCGCCCATCGCGCAGAACCCGATCTGAAGAACGGGCGCGGCGGATTGCGCGATATCCAATTGCTCGACGCGCTCGCCATCGCCCAGCTGACCGATGCGATGCCGGGGCTCGGGCCGGACGTGCCGGGCGGCGGTCTGAAGCATGCGCGGCGCCGTTTGCTGGATGTTCGCACGGAGCTGCATCGGGTGGCGGGCCGGGCGCGCGATCAGCTGCGTGCCCAGGATGCCGACGAGATCGGCGCGGCCTTGCGCATCGGTGACCGTTTCGATCTCGCTCGCACACTGAGCGATTCGGCGCGGACGGTGAGTTATTCCGTCGATGTCGGCCTGCGCACCGCCGCCAATGCGCTACCGCGCCGAGGCCTCGCTCGGCTGCGACGCATGCCGGTTCGTCGACCACTCGATGAGGGGGTGGTCGAACACGCGGGGGAGGTCGTGTTGGCGCGGGATGCGCGGCCGCAGCGCGATCCCGGACTGATCCTGCGGGTGGCCGCGGCATCGGCGCAGACGGGGCTGCCGATGTCCGCGACCACGCTCAATCGACTCTCCGAGGATGCGCCGGAGCTGCGTGAACCCTGGCCGAAAGATGCGCTCAACGACCTGTTGATCCTGCTCGGAGCCGGTCGCGGTGTCATCGATGCGGTCGAGGCACTGGACCGAACGGGCTTGTGGGGCAGGCTCCTTCCCGAATGGGGTGCGGTGCGCGACCTGCCGCCGCGCGATGCGCTGCACACCTGGACCGTGGACCGGCACCTGATGGAGACAGTCGCCTACGCGAGCGTGTTGAGCACCCGCGTGGCGCGTCCCGACCTGCTGATGTTCGGTGCGCTGCTGCACGATATCGGCAAGGGCCGGGCCGGTGATCACAGCATTGTCGGCGCCGAACTGGCCACCCACATCGGGCGGCGGCTCGGCCTGTGGCCATCGGATGTGCGAACGCTCAGCGCCATCGTGCGCCACCATCTGTTGTTGCCCGACACCGCGACTCGGCGCGATCTGGCCGATCCCGACACCGTGCAATTCGTCGTCGATGCCCTCGGCGGCGACGTGCAACTGCTCGAACTGCTGCATACCTTGGCCGAGGCCGATTCGCTGGCTACCGGACCCGGTGTGTGGGGCGATTGGAAGGCCTCGCTGATCGGGGAACTCGTGCGCCGCTGCCGCCTGGTCATGGCGGGGGGCGAGCTGCCGCAGCCGGAGTCGATCGCACCCGAACTGCTCGCCAAGGCCGCGGCGGGCGGTGTGCACGTGGATCTGCGGCCCGGCGCGGGCAAGTACACCTACACGGTCACCGTGATCGCGCCGGATACGCCGGGTCTGCTCTCGGATGCCGCCGGGGTGCTGGCGGTGCATTCGCTGCGCGTGCTCTCGGCGACTGTCGGTGGCGAAGGTGCCTCGGCCATCAATAGCTTCGTGGTCTCCCCGAAGTTCGGTGATCCGCCGGACGGTGGACTGTTACGGCAGGAGCTGATCCGGGCGACCGCGGGCGATCTGGATCTGTCGGCGCTGCTGGCGAAGCGGGAGCGCGAGGCCATCGGGGCTCGCCCGAGTCCCTATGCGCAGGCGCAGCCCCGCGTGATCTGGTCGGCGACCTCGACCCCCGGCCAGGTGGTCCTCGAAGTGCGCGCTGAGGACCGGATCGGCCTGCTCAGCCGTTTGGCCGCGGCATTTGCCCAGTGCGGCGCCGATGTGCGCTGGGCGAAGGTGGTGACCATGGGGTCCGTGGTGGTCGACGCCTTCGGTCTCGATCTCGGCGTCGATATTCCGGAGCGGCGCGAAACCATCGAAAAGGCGGTTATGGGCGTGGTTCCGCGCCCGGCCCCGAAGTCACCGGAGGGAGTCGGGCCACCCGGTACCAACTCGGGCTCCTGACCGGGATGGTTGACATTTGCACATGATTTGCTGAAAGCGTATGCAGCGGGCTCGACGCACCCTACTATCAGAGCGTCTGGCTATCGCGAGCATGAGGGGAGCAGGTCGGTGGCAATTGAAGTCGTTTCGGCATCGATGATGACGAGTGACGAGACCACGCATATGGCGCGTTGCGTCGGCGGTGATCGGTGGGTGGTTTCCTGGCTGCCCGGCCGGACCCTGTCCGGACAGCAGGCTGTGACCGCTATGACAATTGCCACCACTGTCGCCACCCACGATGTGCCCACCGATGCCGACTGGGCCATGCTCGACGATATGGCCCTCGAGCTCGGTCTCACTGGTCGAGAGGCGGTTTTCATGGTTGCGCAGGAGAACCACGACTACCGCAAAACCGCCAAACCGCGCCGCCGCGCGCTGGAATAGCTCCGCGAAGTGAGCACCGCTTGCGCGAGCACTGTTTGCAATAATGGCGCTCGCGGGTCGCTCCGTGGTTACGCTGCGCTTCCTCCTCCGGGCCCGTCGCTCGCGCCGGGGCGAGTCCCATTACCCTGGGATACCAAGTGACGTCCCACGAGATCAGGAGCGCGATCGGTGTTCGAATCCCTGTCCGACCGGCTTACCGGTGCCCTCAAGGATCTTCGCGGTAAGGGGCGTTTGTCACCGGCCGACATCGACGCGACCTGTCGTGAGATTCGCTTGGCCCTGCTCGAGGCCGACGTCGCGCTGCCCGTGGTGCGCGGTTTCATCGCCAAGATCAAGGAGCGGGCCAAGGGGGCGGAGGTCTCCGCGGCCCTCAATCCGGCCCAGCAGGTCGTCAAGATCGTCAACGAGGAGCTCATCGGGATCCTCGGCGGCGAAACCCGCAGGCTGACCCTCGCCAAGAACCCGCCGACGGTGATCATGCTCGCCGGTCTGCAGGGTTCCGGTAAGACGACCCTGGCGGGCAAGCTCGCGAAATGGCTGAAGGGACAGGGGCATCAACCCCTCCTGGTGGCCTGCGACCTGCAGCGTCCCGGCGCGGTGACCCAGCTTCAGGTGGTCGGTGAGCGCGCGGGTGCGCCGGTCTTCGCGCCGCATCCGGGCACCTCCATCGGCGGTGGTGAGAATCCGCTCGGCATTTCGGCGGCCGATCCGGTCGCGGTGGCCGGCGCCGGTGTCGCGGAGGCGCGCAGCAAGCAGTACGACGTGGTCATTGTCGACACCGCCGGTCGTCTCGGTATCGACGCCGAGTTGATGGCGCAGGCTGCCGGCATCCGCGATGCGGTCAAGCCCGACGAGACGCTGTTCGTGCTCGACGCGATGATCGGTCAGGACGCCGTCAATACCGCGGAGGCCTTCCGCGACGGCGTCGGCTTCACCGGTGTCGTGCTCACCAAACTCGACGGTGACGCCCGCGGTGGTGCCGCGCTGTCGGTCCGCAATGTGACCGGTGCGCCGATCATGTTCGCCTCCACCGGTGAGAAGCTCGAGGACTTCGACGTCTTCCATCCGGACCGGATGGCCTCGCGCATCCTCGGTATGGGTGACGTGCTGAGCCTCATCGAGCAGGCCGAGCAGGTCTACGACCAGCAGCAGGCCGAGGAAGCCGCCCGCAAGATCGGCAGCGGCGAGATGACGCTCGAGGACTTCCTCGATCAGATGCTCGCCATCCGCAAGATGGGCCCTATCGGCAACCTGCTCGGCATGCTCCCCGGTGCGGGGCAGATGAAAGACGTGCTGGCCCAGGTCGACGATAAGCAGCTCGACCGGGTGCAGGCGATCATCCGCGGTATGACCCCGGCCGAACGTGCGAACCCGAAGATCATCAACGCATCTCGCCGCCTGCGCATCGCCAATGGCTCCGGCGTGCAGGTCTCCGAGGTCAACCAGCTCGTCGACCGTTTCTTCGACGCCAAGAAGATGATGGCCATGATGGGCCGCCAGATGGGCCTGCCCGGTTCGCGCCGCGGTAATGCGAAGAAGGGCAAGAAGGGCAAGAAGGGTGGGCGCGGACCGACGCCGCCGAAGATGCGCGGCGGACTCCCCGGTATGCCCGGTATGCCTGGCATGCCCGGTATGCCCGCGGGGATGCCCGATCTGTCCGGAATGCCCGCCGGGTTGGACCAGTTGCCGCCCGGGCTGGAGGGTTTCGACCTGTCCAAGCTGAATTTCCCCAAGAAGTAGGGCGTTTCGGCGTCGCGCTGCGACAGTGCCGACGACGCCGAGGAGGTTTGCTGTGCATCTACGGGGTGTGGTGCTCCCTGATGACGAGGTGCGTGACCTGTGGGTGCGGGATGGGCTGGTGTCGTTCGAGCCCGTCGCGGGGGCCGAAACACTGTGCGGCACAGGGTGGATCGTGCCCGGACTCGTCGATGCGCACTGTCATGTCGGGATCCGCTACGGCGGAGGCCACGAGGATCGGGAGGGGGCGATCGCGCAGGCCGAGATCGAGCGGGACGCGGGTGCGCTGCTGCTGCGCGATGCGGGGTCGCCGATCGACACGCAGTTCATCGATGAGCATGAGGAGTTGCCGCGGATCATCCGCGCGGGCCGCCACATCGCCCGCCCACGGCGGTATATCCGGGAACTCGGCATCGAACTCGACGATGAGCGCGATCTGCCGGAGATCGTCGCCGAACAGGCTCGGTTCGGCGATGGCTGGGTGAAGATCGTCGGGGACTGGATCGATCGGTCGGTGGGCGATCTGCGACCGCTGTGGAGTGATGCGATCCTGAAGGAGGCGATCGACGCCGCGCATGCCAACGGCGCGCGGGTGACGGCTCATGTCTTCGGCGAGGATGCTCTGCCCGGCCTGATCAACGCGGGCATCGACTGTATCGAACACGGCACCGGACTGACCGACGACACCATCGAGCTGATGGCCGAACACGGCACCGCACTGGTCCCGACGCTGATCAACATTGATACCTTCCCCGAAATCGCCGACAGCGCAGGCAAATTCCCCATCTACGCCGCGCATATGCGCGATCTGCACGCGCGTGTGCGCCGCACCGTCGCCGATGCGCACGATGCGGGCGTTCCGATCTACGCGGGCACCGATGCCGGCGGATCCATCCGCCACGGCCGCATTGCCGACGAAATCGCCGCCCTGGCCGGAGCGGGCCTGTCGAAACACGACGCACTCGGCGCCGCATCCTGGAATGCCCGCACCTGGCTCGGCCGTCCGAGCATCGAAGCTGGCGCTCCCGCGGATTTCGTTGTCTACCAGGAAGACCCGCGCGCCAATCCCGCCGCCCTCGCCACCCCCCAATACGTCGTGCTGCGTGGCCGTCTCGTCAAAACCCACAATCCGGTCACCGGCCACCGCTGACCCACCGCTGACTGTGCGGGCATCTCGCTCAGGCAATGGGTATCAACCACGCCAGCTTCGCGCTCGAGGACCTCGTGCTGGCTGTCGAGGTGTGGTCTCCCGGCAATACCCGCGAGGAGCGCGATACGAAGATCGCCGGATATGCGGCCGCGCGCGTCCCGTACCTGTGGGTTGTGGAATTGCCCGAGGACAAGCCAGCGCGCTTCTGGGGCTATCGGCTCGGTGAGAGCGGATACCGCCAGGAGGTATACGCCGCGGCGGGCGAGACGGTCGTGGCCCCGGGACCTGTTCCGATCACCGTCAACACGGTGGATCTGCGCTGAGTCGCTGTCGACCGAGCGTCGTAATTCCGCTCCGACGTCGTGCCGATGTGCTATCGAACGGGTAAGTCGATTGTCAGCTGAACCGGTTCGCGACCCCGCTGATCACGCCGCGATTGCCTCCGACAGCGGCTCGCGCAAGGCCGGGTGCCAGCAATTCCATCGCCACGTCACCGCCGATTTCGGTAGCGGGGGGCCGGTCTGGCACAATGGACCATCGTCCTTCCTGGACAAGTGTCAGCCCGTCTCCGGTTACGTACCGCGCGGCGGTCACACACTGCAAGCGCAAAACCGGGCTCGCAGACCGTGCGGGTCGCTGAATTGCGCCGTGACCAACCACTGAAAGGCAGATCAGCACATGGCTGTTCGCATCAAGCTCACCCGTCTCGGCAAGATCCGCAACCCGCAGTACCGCGTGGTCATCGCCGACGCTCGTACCCGTCGTGACGGCCGTGCCATCGAGAACGTCGGCAAGTACCACCCGAAGGAAGAGCCGTCGCTGATCGAGATCAACTCCGAGCGCGTGCAGTACTGGCTGGGCGTCGGCGCGCAGCCGACCGAGGCCGTGCAGCGGCTGCTGGAGATCACCGGCGATTGGCAGAAGTTCAAGGGCCTGCCGGGTGCCGAGGGCACCCTGAAGGTGAAGCCCGCGAAGCCCTCCAAGCTGGACCTGTTCAACGCCGCGCTGGCCGCCGCCGATAACGAGCCGGTCGCCGAGGCTGTCACCCCCAAGAAGAAGGCCGCCAAGAAGGACGAGGCTGCCGAGACCGAGGCTGCTGAATAATCCGTGAGTGAGCGCAGCGAGCGAACCATCGGCACAGCCGCCATGGTGGTCATGACGGAGCCGAGCGTCAGCGAGGCACAGCCATGAGCGCCGTCGTCGCCGATGCGGTGGAACATCTGGTTCGCGGCATTGTCGCCAATCCGGATGACGTCCGGGTCGAGCTGATCACCGGCCGCCGCGGCCGCACCGTCGAGGTGCACGTCAATCCCGACGACTTGGGCAAGGTGATCGGTCGCGGCGGTCGTACCGCGACCGCGCTGCGCACCCTGGTCGCCGGCATCGGCGGCCGGGGTATCCGGGTCGACGTGGTCGATACCGACGCCTAAATGGAACTCGTCGTAGGTCGGGTCGCCAAATCGCACGGTGTGCGCGGCGAGCTGGTCGTCGAGGTACGCACTGACGACCCCGACGCACGTTTCGCACCCGGTGTGCGGCTGCGTGGGCGGGCAGCGCGATCCAGCGAAGTCCGTGAGTTCACCGTGGAGTCGGCCCGAGAGCATTCGGGCCGACTTCTCCTGCAACTCGTCGGCGTCTCCGATCGCACCGCCGCCGATGCGCTGCGCGGCACGCTGTTCGTCGTGGACAGTGCGGAGCTGCCGCCGTCGGAGGACCCCGACGAGTTCTACGACCACGAGTTGGAGGGGCTGACCGTCCAGCTCACCGATGGCACCGTGGTCGGCGAGGTCACCGAGGTGCTGCATTCGGCTGCGGGAGAACTGCTTTCGGTATGCGCTGCCGATGACGGCAGGGAGATCCTGATCCCGTTCGTCACCGCGATCGTGCCGACGGTCGCACTCGCCGATCAACTGGTCGTCATCGATCCACCCGAGGGTCTGCTCGATCCGGAGTAGCCGATCCACCGGGACAGAGGACAGCATGAAACTCGATGTCGTCACGATTTTTCCGGAGTACCTGGAGCCGCTGCGAACGGCGTTGCTGGGCAAGGCCATCGACAAGGGCCTGATCTCCCTCGACGTGCACGATCTGCGTCGCTGGACGCACGACGTGCACAAGTCCGTCGACGATTCGCCCTACGGCGGTGGGCCGGGCATGGTCATGAAACCGACGGTCTGGGGCGATGCCCTCGACGAGGTATGCCCAGATGACGCCCTGCTCGTGGTGCCGACGCCCGCCGGCGTGCCCTTCACCCAGGCCACCGCGCAACGCTGGGCGACCGAGAAACACCTGGTATTCGCTTGTGGCCGTTACGAAGGCATCGATCAACGCGTCTTCGATGACGCCGCCCGCCGGGGTCGCGTCGAAGAGGTAAGCATCGGTGACTACGTCCTCATCGGCGGTGAAGCCGCGGTTCTCGTCATGGTCGAGGCCGTGGTCCGCCTGCTCCCCGGCGTACTCGGCAATCAGCAATCCCACCAAGAGGATTCATTTTCCGACGGACTGCTCGAGGGGCCGAGCTACACACGGCCCGTCTCCTGGCGCGGCCTCGAAGTGCCGCCGATCCTGCTGTCCGGTGATCATGCCAAGGTCGCCGCGTGGCGGCGCGAACAGTCTCTGGCCCGGACCCGCGAACGGCGTCCGGATCTCCTTGCCGACACCGAAGACTGAAATCGTAACCTTTACGCCTCTTGAAAGTATCGTTAATTAACGGCGCGTTAAACAACGGTAGGTGGCTATGGTGGCAGTGGCTCGGTTCGGGACAGTGCGTCGAGCGGTGGCCTCGACTCTCTTCGGCGGCGCGATGCTGGTCTTATCGGACCTGGTCGCACCGGAACTCGTCGAAGCCAGAGTCGCCGCGGACCGGGACACCCATGAGCCGGATGCCGGCCGCAGCGGCAATAGTGCAGGTCAGCGCGGTCGCAGCAGCAACCACGGCCAATACAAGGGCCGCACCGAGCGCCCATGCCAGTACACCCCCGAAGGCGTCTGCACCGGCGGCCGCTGACCGGTCATCCTGCGGGAGTTCATCGGTCAGGGCAGGAGGCCGAGTCGTCTGGCGGTGACGACTGCCTCATGGCGGGAGTGTGCGTCGAGTTTGGTCATGGCGTTGCGTAGGTAGCTTTTGACGGTTTCGGGGCCTAGAGAAAGGCGTTGGGCGGCTTCGTGGTTGGTGCAGCCGAGTGCGATCTCGGAGAGTACATCGAGTTCTCTTCGGGACAGGCGCGGGCCATCCGCAGGTGGGGCGCCGACCAGGACCCGCGTGAGGCGTTCGCATACCGAATGTAGGCGTTCGCGTAGGCCTTCGTCGTCGGCCGAGCGGGCCACGCCGCGCAGTTCGGCATTGATCTCACGGAGTTCCTCGGCGATGGCGGATGCGGTATCGGGTGCGGGCGTGGTCATTTCCAGCAGGCGCAGGCGACGGTCCACCTCGTCGCGGATGGTGATCTCGGTGGCGAGGCGGCGGCCGGCGGCGACGACCAGATCGGCGGTGCGGTCGCCGAGTGGTGTGGCGCCGCGGGTGGCGGCGTAGAGCACCGCACGGGAGCGATCGTCGACCACAACGGGCACCGCGACCACCGAGCGGATGCGTTCGCCGGAGACCGGAGCGTCGTAGTGGTGGGTGATCTCCGAGGCGTTGCGGTAGTCGGTAACCGAGGCGGGTCGGCGCATATCTATGACCCGGCCACCCAGCCCGGAGGTACGCAGCACGGTCAGTCCGCGCAGGCCATTGGTGACAGTGCCGACGAATTCGGTGAGCAGCAGCGCGTCGTCGTGCACCTCGCCGCCGAACACCACCGGCACGCCGGCCGTATTCGCCACCCAGCGGATCTCCGCGCGCAACGCATCGCCGTCGCGCGGCCGCAGCAGCGCGGTGGTGTGAATCAAAAGACTCACCCCTTTTCGGGGGTAGTGCTGGACATGGTGTGACCCACATCCTATGGGAGATCGAGGTGGCCTGGATCACCGATGAGGAGAGGCGATATGACTGCGGACCTGAACGCGCGCGTGCGTGAGCTGTTGGAGAACTACGACGGACCCGACGTCAGTGCGGCGGATCTGCTGTGTGACCGGCACCCCGCCGACCGAGTCGCCTTCACCATCGTCGACCCCGATCTGACCTCGACTGATCTCACCTACGGTGAGCTGCGCGAGCGCTCTCAGCGCTTTGCCGTCGCCCTCGCCGACCTCGGCGTCGAACCGGGCGACCGCGTCGCCACGCTCATGTCGAAGTCCGCCGATCTGGTGGTGGCGCTGCTCGGCATCTGGCGCCGGGGCGCGGTTCACGTCCCGCTCTTCACCGCCTTCGCCCCACCCGCGATCGCCTTCCGGCTGGCCGCGAGCGGCGCGACGATCGTCATCGCCGACGTCGGTCAGGCGACAAAGCTGGCACCGAGCGATGACATCCCAGCCGATCCATCCTGGCGGGTCATCATCGCCGGGGACGGCCCGGCGGCCGACGCGACCGCACCTCGGGCTGATGGCGAAGCCGGGAAGGTCGGCGATGCCGCTGAGAGCGCCGATCCGACGGCTTCGAAACCGGCGACGACCACCCCACTGCGGTTCGCGGATCTGCTTGCCGCGCATACCTCCGACGATCCGCGAGCGGTTGCCGCGCAGGTAGGCGGGGCCGGCCTATTGGTGCAACTGTTCACCAGCGGCACGACGGGCACGCCGAAGGGCGTGCCGATTCCGGTGCGTGCGCTCGCGTCATTCCATGCGTACCAAGAGTTTTCGCTGGACGTGCGCCCGGACGACGTCTATTGGAATGCGGCGGATCCGGGCTGGGCATACGGACTGTACTGGGCGATTCTGGGCCCGCTGGCCTCCGGTATCCGCAGCCTACTGCTGCATGCCGCCTTCTCCGCGCCGCTGACCTGGCAGGTGCTCGAACGGTTCGGCGTCACCAACTTCACCGCCGCGCCGACGGTCTACCGCGCGCTATCTGCCGATAGTGCCACTGCCCCAACGGATCTTCGCTTGCGGCGGGCGTCCTCCGCCGGCGAACCGCTGACGCCGGATGTGGTGAGGTGGTCGGTCGAGAAGCTCGGCGTCGCGGTGCGCGACCACTACGGACAGACCGAGCACGGCATGGTCATCTGTAATTCCTGGCACGACGCGCTGCGTGCGGACGTACCCGCGGGCTCGATGGGCCGGGCGCTGCCGGGATGGCATTGCGCGGTGCTCGCGGACGACGCCGATGTCGAAGCGCCGGTCGGTGAACTGGGTCGGGTAGCCATCGATACCCAACGCAGCCCGCTGCTGTGGTTCCTCGGCTATCTCGACGCCCCGGAACGCACCGCGCAGCGCTACACCGCCGACGGCCGCTGGTATCTGACCGGGGATGCCGGATCCCGAGATGCGGACGGATTCTTCCACTTCTCCGCCCGCGACGACGATGTCATCATCATGGCCGGATACCGCATCGGCCCGTTCGAGGTCGAAAGTGTGCTGGTACTGGATGAGCGGGTGGTCGAGGCCGCAGTGGTCGGCATGCCCGACGAATTGCGCGGCGAGGTACTCGAGGCATTCGTGGTGCTGCGCAATGGTTTCGAGGGGAATGCCGAACTCGAGGCCGAATTGCAGACCCTGGTGAAGCGCAAGTTCGCCGCACACGCGTATCCGCGCAAGGTGCATTTCGTGGACGCTCTACCCACGACACCCAGCGGCAAGGTGCAGCGGTTCATGCTGCGGCAGCAGGGAGTTCGGTGATGTCCGCACTTCCGAGCTACGCATCCGGCACCGCGGAAACCCCGCTGCTCGGCGATACCATCGGCGATGACTTCGACCGCATGGCCGCCGCCTATGCGGACCGAGAAGCTTTGGTGGACTGTCCAACCGGTCGCCGCTGGACCTATCGCGAACTCGGCGCCGCGATCGACGCACTGGCCACCGGATTGGCCGAACGCGGTATCGCCAAGGGCGACCGGGTCGGCATCTGGGCCCCGAACTGCGCGGAATGGTTCCTCACCCAGTACGCGACCGCCAAGCTGGGTGCGATCCTGGTCAATATCAACCCGGCCTACCGCATGAGCGAACTGGAATACGTGCTGCGCCAAGCCGATGTGCGCATGCTGATCGCCGCTGCGGAATTCAAGACCGCGAACTATGTCGCGATGATCGAGCAGGTCCGGCCGAATTGCCCCGGCCTGGAGCATGTGCTGATACTCGGCACTCCCGAATGGGATGCGGTGGCGCGGACCGATATCGACGCGGAACGACTCGCGGCGATTGCCGCGACGCTGTCCATGGACGATCCCATCAATATCCAATACACCTCTGGTACAACGGGTTTCCCCAAGGGAGCGACGTTGAGCCACCACAACATCCTCAACAACGGCTACTTCGTCGGCGAACTCTGCGGCTATACCGAACAGGACCGGATCTGCGTGCCGGTGCCCTTCTACCACTGCTTCGGCATGGTCATGGGCAACCTGGCAAGCACCAGTCACGGTGCGGCCGTGGTGATTCCGGCACCCGCATTCGATCCGGTCGCAACCCTGGATGCGGTCGCGGCGGAGCGGTGCACGTCGCTCTACGGTGTACCGACGATGTTCATCGCCGTACTCGCGGAACTGGATTCGGGTAAGGACGTGAATCTGTCCAGCCTGCGCACCGGCATCATGGCTGGATCACCCTGTCCGGTCGAGGTGATGAAGCGGGTGATCGATCGGATGGGGATGAGCGAGGTGTGCATCTGCTATGGCATGACCGAAACCTCGCCGGTATCGACCCAGACCCGCCGCGACGACGGCATCGACCGACGCACCGCGACCGTCGGCCGGGTCGGCCCGCACCTGGAGGTGAAAATCGTCGATCCCGCAACAGGTTTGACCGTGCCGCGCGGTGAACCCGGCGAACTGTGCACTCGCGGCTACTCGGTCATGCTCGGCTACTGGTCCGAACCCGAGAAGACCGCCGAGGCCATCGATGCCGCCCGCTGGATGCACACCGGCGATATCGGCGTGATGGATGACGACGGATACCTCGCGATCACCGGCCGGATCAAGGATATGGTGATCCGCGGCGGTGAGAACATCTACCCGCGCGAAATCGAGGAATTCCTCTACGGCCACCCGGATATCCTCGACGCTCAGGTTATCGGCATCCCCGACCCGAAGTACGGCGAGGAGCTGATGGTCTGGATCCGAATGAAGGACGGTGCA
This sequence comes from Nocardia sp. NPDC049707, assembly GCF_040674855.1. Lineage (NCBI taxonomy): Bacteria > Bacillati > Actinomycetota > Actinomycetes > Mycobacteriales > Nocardiaceae > Nocardia > Nocardia sp. NPDC049707. The sequence continues at coordinate 15,302 of NZ_JBFANN010000038.1, forward strand.
ACACCCTTGGGCGCCGAGGCGATCCGCGCCTATTGCACCGGCAAGCTCGCCCACTTCAAGATCCCGCGCTATGTGCATATCGTCGACGAGTTCCCGATGACCGTCACCGGGAAGATTCGCAAGGCCGAAATGCGTGAGCTGGCCACGGAACTGCTCATATCTTCGGACCGCGACGACTGATTTCATGAGCACATGGGGTAACTCGTCGGGAACGTCCGAAACTTTGCCTGGGGCGCGACCGCCGGCTCACGACGATAGTCTTCGAGCACCTCACCACCGGCAAAAGGCCGGGGGAGGCGCGCGAGCAGGCCGGTATGCCTGGGCGTGGGCTGTTTGTCAGGTGACAACGGTAGTGTCTCGGGCGTGACGACAGCGCCCGAGATCGCCAGTTCAGCGACGAACACCGACACGACCGCCGCCGCACCGGCCGCGACCACAGCTCTGGCCAGCGTGGGCCGGCGCATCGCCGATGAACTCGGCGTGCGCGAGACCCAGGTCCGGGCCGCCGTCGAGCTGCTGGACGCGGGTTCGACCGTGCCCTTCATCGCGCGGTATCGAAAAGAGGTCACCGGTGGCCTCGACGACGCCCAGCTCCGCCAGCTCGACGAGCGTCTGAGCTATCTGCGCGAACTCGACGAGCGCCGCGCCGCGATCATCGAATCCATCAAGGGCCAGGGCAAACTCGATGACGCGCTGCTCGGGCAGCTGATGACCGCCGAGACCAAGGCCCGCCTCGAGGACATCTACCTGCCGTACAAGCCGAAGCGGCGCACCAAGGCCCAGATCGCCCGCGAGGCCGGTCACGAACCCGTCGCCGATGCGCTGATCGGCGATCCGACCACCGATCCCGCGCAGTACACCGCCGAACAGCTCGACGGTGCTCGCGCCATTCTGGTCGAGCGGTTCGCCGAGGATGCCGACCTGGTCGGCGAGCTGCGCGAGCTGATGTGGAACCGCGGCCAGGTCAGCTCGAGTGTGCGTCCCGGCAAGGAAGAGGCGGGCGCGAAGTTCGCCGACTACTTCGAATTCAGCGAGCCGTTCAGCAAACTGCCCTCACACCGGATCCTGGCGCTGCTGCGCGGCGAGAAGGAAGAGATGCTGCAGTTGCAGCTCGAACCCGATACCGAAGAACTCGAGCCGGGCGAGCGGTCCATCTACGAAGGCCGCATCGCGGTGAAGTTCGATATCGCCGATCGCGGCCGGGCCGCCGACACCTGGCTGCTGGATACGGTGCGCTGGGCGTGGCGGACGAAACTGCAAGTGAGCCTTGGCATCGACACCCGAATGCGACTGCGTCAGGCCGCCGAGAAGGACGCCGTCGACATCTTCGCCGCGAACCTGCGCGACCTGCTGCTGGCCGCGCCCGCGGGTACCCGCACCACCATGGGCCTGGATCCGGGCTACCGCACCGGCGTCAAGGTCGCTGTCGTCGATGCCACCGGCAAGGTCGTCGCGACCGAGGTCATCTACCCGCACAAGCCGCAGGGCCAGAGCGAGAAGTCCCTGGCCGTACTCGGCGCATTGGTCGCCCGCTTCGGCGTCGAGCTCATCGCCATCGGCAACGGCACGGCCTCGCGCGAGACCGATGCCCTTGCCGCCGAACTGATTTCGCGGATTCCGGAGCACAAGCCGACCAAGATCGTGGTCTCCGAGGCCGGCGCTTCGGTGTACTCCGCATCGGCGTATGCCTCGCAGGAACTGCCGGATATGGACGTCTCGCTGCGCGGCGCGGTATCCATCGCCCGCCGGCTGCAGGATCCGCTGGCCGAGTTGGTGAAGATCGACCCGAAGTCCATCGGCGTCGGGCAGTACCAGCACGATGTCTCCGAAACGCTGCTGGCCCGCTCGTTGGGCGCGGTGGTCGAGGATGCGGTGAATGCGGTGGGCGTCGATGTGAATACCGCATCGGTGCCGCTGCTGTCGCGGGTATCCGGTATTGCCAATTCGATCGCCGAAAGCATTGTGGCGCACCGAGATCAGCATGGGCCCTTCCGCAGTCGTAGCGCGCTGTTCGACGTTCCCCGCCTGGGCCCCAAGGCCTTCGAACAGTGCGCGGGCTTCCTGCGCATCCGCGGGGGCGACGATCCGCTCGACACCTCCGCCGTGCACCCCGAGGCGTATCCGGTGGTGCGGCGCATCCTGGAATCGACCGGACGCGGCATGGCGGAACTGATCGGCAACACCACGGCCTTGCGCGCGCTGCGGCCCGCCGATTTCACCGATGAGAAGTTCGGTATCCCCACCGTCACCGATATCATCTCCGAACTCGAGAAGCCGGGCCGCGACCCGCGTCCTGAGTTCAAGACCGCCGAATTCGCGGCGGGCGTGGAGAAGGTCGCGGATCTGGAGCCGGGCATGGTGCTCGAGGGGGTGGTCACCAATGTGGCCGCATTCGGTGCATTCGTCGATATCGGCGTGCACCAGGACGGACTCGTGCACGTCTCGGCCATGTCGCACAACTTCGTCAAGGATCCGCGCGAGGTCGTGAAGTCCGGCGATGTCGTCAAGGTGAAGGTGCTCGAGGTCGACGTCGCACGTCAGCGCATCGGACTGTCGCTGCGGCTGGACGACGAGCCGGGCGCTCCGGCCAAGGGCGACGATGGTCGCGGCCGTGGCCAAGGCGGTCGGGGCGGGCAGGACCGCGGTGCACAGCGGCAGAATGGTCAGGGGAGGCAACAGGGCCAGGGCCGACAGCAGAACCAGGGCCGCAACCAGGGCAACCAGCGGCGCAGCACCCCCGCACCGAGCGGATCGATGGCGGATGCGCTGCGGCGCGCTGGTTTCGGGCAGTAGGGCGATACGGGCGGAGGTTTGTGGGCGGCAATGCGACGGTGGCTCGAAGATGATGTGATCGCGCACGGTCGCTTGCCGCTCCTGTGCTTCCTCCTCGGGTTCATCGTCGGCTTCCTGCTGATCCGGCTCAGCGTCCGATTGATCCGCAAGCAGGTCCGCTGGTGGCCCGGCAATCTGCGCTCCGGCGGTGTGCACATCCACCACATGGTGTTCGGGGTCATCCTGGTGCTGTTGTCCGGCATCGGGATGGTCACCATGTACGAGAGCGCCGATACGCTCACTGCGAGCCTGCTCGCCGCATCCTTCGGTGTCGGCGCGGCCCTGACCCTCGACGAATTCGCGCTGATCTTCTATCTGCGCGATGTGTATTGGGAGGAGCAGGGCCGCACCTCGGTCGACGCGGTCTTCGTTGCGCTTGCGGTGACCGGACTGCTACTGCTCGGGTTCCATCCGCTGTGGTTATTGGATATCAACGACTTCCGGCGCGACCCAAGCACCGAAGTCCGCATCTTCGTCGTCTGCTTCGCCGTGGTGAATCTCGGGCTGGCGGCGATCGTGATTGCCAAGGGCAAGATCTGGACCGGCCTGTTCGGCATGTTCTTCCTGCCGCTACTCGTGGTCGGCGCATTCCGCCTGAGCAGACCGGGCGCGCCGTGGGCCCGCTGGCGCTATCCGGGCAGGCGACGTCTGATGTATCGGGCCATAGTCCGCGAACGCCGCTACCGTCGCCCGGTGATCCGAGCCAAGATCTTCATCCAAGACCTGATCGCCGGAAAACCCGACGTCGTCCACGTACGCGAGGCCGCGGAGGCCGAATTGGCCCGAACTGTCGTCCCCGCCCCACCCGCACCCGCCCATTGGCACCTGCCCTCGATATCCGACCACTCCCATCACGATTGATCGTTGCCTCCGGCCCGATTTTTCCCGCGAGCCGCCGATCTGGCACAATGCACAGGTTGCCCTGGGTACATTCAACCCACGGAGCACCTCTTATTCGGAGCATGAACCGGTCGAGCACGCGAGTGCCGCCAGGGTCCTCTGCTCGCGCAAACATCAGAAGGATGAAATGAACACCCTTGACTTCGTCGACGAAAAGTCGCTGCGCAGCGACGTCCCCGACTTCCGTCCGGGCGACACGCTCAACGTGCATGTGAAGGTCATCGAAGGCTCGAAGGAGCGCATCCAGGTCTTCAAGGGCGTCGTGATCCGGCGTCAGGGCGGTGGCATCCGCGAGACCTTCACCGTCCGCAAGGTGTCGTTCGGTGTCGGCGTGGAGCGTACCTTCCCGGTGCACAGCCCGAACATCGACCACATCGATGTCGTGACCCGCGGTGATGTCCGCCGTGCCAAGCTCTACTACCTGCGCGATCTGCGCGGCAAGGCCGCCAAGATCAAGGAAAAGCGCTGAGTCGAGCCGCTGCGCCCTCGGCGTGGCAGTTTGTGGTCATCAGGCCACACGCGGTTCCTGGAAAGCCCGGCATCATTGGATGTCGGGCTTTTCTTATGTCCGGAGATCCCGAGGTGCGGGGCACTATGTCGACAGACGTCGACGGCTCTGCCGGAAAGTTGACCAGCTGGCGATGCTGTGTTGAAATCCTTTGTGGCAGAGTCAAACTGAGCCAGGTGCCAGGGTGGGGAATCGTACGTGTGAAGTCGGAGAAGCGGGTTCTGGCAATCTCCGCCAGCAGTGCGTGTCCGAGGCAGGCTCAGCGTGTATACGCATCACTGCGGCAGTACCACCGTACGATGCCGGTGAGTGAGGCTGTACTCGCTGCGGCACTCCAAACCAGCGGGCTAATCTGGTCGGCGTGGCAGACGAAAGTGGGTTGAGGGCGGTGTCCGAGCCGGACGACGACAAAGCGGGGCGATCCGACGGCAAGCAGCGTGGGCGTAAACAACGTCCGTTCTGGCAGGAACTCCCGATCCTCATCGTGATCGCGGCGGTCATCGCAGCGCTGATGGTCACGTTTGTCGGACGACCGTACGTGATTCCATCGCAGTCGATGGAACCCACGTTGCACGGTTGTACAGGATGCACGGGCGACCGTATCTATGTCGAGAAGCCCAGCTACTACTGGGGCGACCCCCAACCGGGCGATGTCGTAGTTTTCGTCGGTCCGCCGTCGTGGAACGACACCTTTCGGTCGATTCGCTCGGACAACACCGTCGTTCGTGGCGTGCAGAATTTCTTTTCGTTCTTCGGCCTGGTGCCACCGGATGAGAACGATCTGGTGAAGCGCGTGATTGCCGTCGGTGGCCAGACGGTACAGTGCTGCGACCCGCAGGGCCGGATTCTGGTGGACGGCAAGCCATTGGACGAGCCGTACGTCGAGAACGACTTCGCGTGGTACCCCGGCCAGCAGAACGCGACCTACCCTGCGGGCCGAGTATTCGGTCCGGTGAAAGTGCCCGAGGGCAACCTGTGGGTCATGGGCGACAATCGCAATCAATCGCGAGATTCCCGCGCCCACGTCAGCGATAACCTGCAGGGCACCGTCCCGATCGACAATGTGCGCGGTAAGACGGTCTTCAAGATCTGGCCGCCCAACCGGATCGGTCCGGTGAAAGCACAGGATCCCCAGACGAACTGATCGGTGCTGGCCGCAGGATAATTGGAGAGTGGAGCAGGGGCGAGTGGCTAGGGCTAATGGCGCGACTCCGGGCAACGGGTGGCCGCCGCGGGTCGTGATGCGTCGAGCCGGTGGGTTGCGCACGCTGGAGGCGGCGCTGATCCGTAGCGGACTGGGCCCGGTTGCCGGTGTCGACGAGGCCGGACGCGGACCCTGTGCGGGGCCTCTGGTCGTCGCCGCCTGTCTGCTCGCTCCCAAGGCTTACGACAGGCTGGCCGGACTCGACGATTCCAAGAAGCTCACCGAATCCGTGCGCGAGGAGCTGTACCCGGTCATCACCCGGTTGGCGCTGGCCTGGAAGGTTGTCGTCATTCCGGCCTGGGAGATCGATTCGATCGGCATCCACGTCGCCAATATCGAGGGCATGCGCCGCGCGGTCGCCGGTCTCGGCCGGACACCGGGGTATGTGCTGACCGACGGATTCCGAGTGCCCGGAATTCCGGTGCCGTCGCTGCCGGTCATCGGCGGTGACGCCGCCGCGGCCTGCATCGCCGCGGCGAGCATTCTGGCCAAGGTGACCAGGGATCGGATGATGGTCGAGCTGGACGAGCGGTTTCCGGGCTACGGATTCGCCGCGCACAAGGGTTACAACACGCCCGAGCATACGGCCGCGCTGGAGCGGCTCGGACCGAGCAGCGAGCACCGCCGATCCTGGCGCAATGTGCGGGAGGCGGCAGGGTTGCGGCCGGTAGCGGCGGCGGAGTATGCCGACGCGGAACTGGCCGATGAGGTTTCGCTGGAAGGCGTCGAACCGGATGGCCGAGTGGCTACCCACGCGGCGCATGCGCGATGATGGTGACAGCAGAAGCAATGCGGCGAGAAGGAGGACGTCCCACCCGATGAGTGCCGAGGACCTGGAGAAATACGAAACCGAGATGGAGCTCTCGCTGTATCGGGAGTACAAGGACATCGTCGGTCAGTTCTCGTACGTGGTGGAGACCGAGCGCCGCTTCTATCTGGCCAACTCCGTCGAATTGCGGCCGCAGAACGCCGACGGCGAGGTGTACTTCGAGGTGCGCATGAGCGATGCGTGGGTGTGGGATATGTATCGGCCCGCACGCTTCGTGAAGCATGTTCGGGTGATCACGTTCAAGGACGTGAATATCGAGGAGTTGGAGAAGCCCGATCTGCGGTTGCCGGAGTAGGCGAGCGCGCTGATCAGCGCAGACTGCGATCCGTGCTGATCTGGCGTGGTCCAATAGCATTGCGCACCGACAAGTAGGCGGAGTACGGGTGCCGGAGGCCCGGGTTGTCCACAGCTGAGCGGATTTCCACAGGCTTTCTGTTTGCGCAGGTCGCTGTCATCGGCCGCGAGCGCGGCCCAGGCACGCTGAACCGGTGGCAGACAACCAGGCGCTCGGCGCACAAGGGGAAGAACTGGCGGCCCGATTCCTGCAGGCCTCCGGGGTGGAGATCATCCGCAGGAATTGGCGGTGCAAGTACGGCGAACTGGATCTGATCGCCAGGGACGGCCGCGTCACCGCCTTCATCGAGGTAAAAACGCGAACCGGAGCGAAATTCGGCACGCCGGCCGAGGCGGTCACCTTCGATAAGCAGCAGCGGATCAGGCGGTTGGCGCTGGTGTGGCTGGCCGAGCAGGACGGTCCGTGGCGCGATATCCGCTTCGATGTCATTTCGGTGCTGCTGCATCGCGGCCATCAACCGGTCATCGATCATCTGAAAGCGGTGTTCTGATGGCGCTGGGGCGGGCGTATTCGGTCGCAGTTGCCGGAGTGGACGGTCAACTGGTCGAAATCGAGGCAGATATCGGACAGGGGCTGCCATCGTTGCACCTGGTTGGGCTGCCGGACACAGCACTGCAGGAATCCCGAGATCGGGTGCGGTCCGCAGTGGTCAATACCGGCGAGAAGTGGCCCGATGGGCGAGTGACCCTCGCGCTGTCGCCCGCGACGTTGCCGAAGATCGGAAGCGTTTATGACCTGGCCCTCGCCACTGCCGTGTTGGATGCGGCGGGGGCTGTGCCTTCCGAACGCCTGGCGAAGACCGTGCTGCTGGGAGAGTTGGGGCTCGACGGCCGGGTCCGACGGGTACGCGGGATCCTGCCTGCGGTGATGACCGCCCGCAATGCGGGGTACTCGCGGGTGATCGTGCCGCAGTCTGCCTTGGCCGAGGCCGGTCTGGTGGCCGGGATCGAGGTACTCGGGGCGGTGAGCCTGCGTACCGTGATCATGTGGCTGCGAGGCGAGGGCATGCTCGCCGAGCCGGAGGGCATGATGCCGGATACCCTGCGCAAGGGCGGCGATCTGAGTGAGGTGGTCGGTCAGGACGAGGCCAGGTGGGCGCTGGAGGTGGCGGCGGCGGGCGGACACCACCTGCTGCTGACCGGGCCGCCAGGTATCGGGAAAACGATGCTGGCGCAACGCCTTCCAGGCCTGTTGCCGCCGCTGACCGAGGCAGAGGCACTCGAGGTGACCGCCATTCATTCGGTAGCGGGCCTGTTGTCCGACGAGCATCCGCTGATCACCATGCCGCCGTTCGTCGCACCACACCATTCGACGTCGGCGAGCGCCATGGTTGGCGGTGGTTCGGGGACCGCTCGCCCGGGTGCGGTCAGCCGCGCCCACCGCGGCGTACTGTTTCTGGACGAATGCGCTGAGATTGCCACGAAGGTTCTGGAAGCGATGCGAACTCCGTTGGAGGAGGGTGAAGTTCGCATCGCTCGCCGCGACGGCGTGGCTCGCTACCCGGCCCGTTTCCAACTCGTCTTGGCCGCGAACCCTTGCCCGTGTGCCCCCGCCCGCGATGTCGACTGCATCTGTGCGCCACTCGCCCGCCGCCGATACCTCGGCAAGTTATCCGGACCGTTGATGGATCGCATCGATATCTGGGTCCAAATGCACGGCCACTCCGGCGCATCGTTCGCCGCCGAGGAGGCCGAGAGCAGCGAGGTCGTACGCTGCCGAGTCGCGGCCGCACGGCACGCCGCAGTACAGCGCTGGAAGGACTACGGCTGGGCAACCAATGCCGAAGTTCCCGGCCACATCCTGCGCCAACGCTTTCGGCTCCCGCGCGAAGCGACCGCCCCCATCGAGGCCGCCCTCCGCCTCGGCCGCCTCTCCGCCCGCGGCGCCGACCGCGCGATCCGCGTCGCCTGGACCATCTGCGACCTCCGCAACGCCGACCGACCCAGCGCCCGAGATGTATTGGCCGCCTTGAACTTCCGTCAACGGGGTGCGCAGTGAGCGCGGCAACGGGAGACCAGCGTCCGATCGAGGGTGATATCTCCGTGACCGGGGGCGCTGCGACAGAGGTGGTCGGCGCAAACGCCTCCGGGTGCGCCGATACGGCGCACATCGATACGACCGCATCGGATTTCGCGGCGGCGCCAGTGGGTAATGGTTCTACCGACGGTTATCCGGGCGCGGCGGCGGATAGTGATTCTGCTGCCGCCTGGTGGGTGGGTGAGCCGGCGGGCAGTGACTCGGATTGCGCGTCCGTGGCGGCTTGTGGCCGGCGTCCCGCCGGAGATTCGGACGTTGCCACCGCCAGCGCCGAGATACCGGTCGGCAACGGATCTACTGCTTCGGCGAGTGGGGCGACGAAGACCGCGGGTGCGGCGGTGGGAAGTGATACGTATCCGGTCGCCTCGAGGGTCAGCAGGATGGATGCGGCGGGGCATGGCGGTGCGGAGCGTGGGGTTGTGGATCTGGATGGTTGGGCTTCGGAGGGTTCGGGGGCGACGGTTCCCAGTGGGGATGCTGATGAGCGCCGGTTGGCTTGGGCGTATTTGTCACGGGTTGTTCAGGGGCCGTGTGCTGCGTTGTCGTCGTTGATCGAATCGGTGGGGGTGGTGGAGGCGGCGCGGGCGGTGCGGGAATGTGAGTTGCCGGAGTCGTTGTTCGGGCCGACGGCCAAGCGGCGGGAGATCGATAGTGCAGCACGGGATCTCGAGATCCTGGCGCGGATGGGCGGGCGGTTGGTCACTCCGGATGATCCGGAGTGGCCGGCCTGGCGGATGCTCGGGCTCCGCCAGCTCGAGCCCGGACGTGATCGTGATGGGGCGGTCCCGTTGGTGCTGTGGGTACGCGGGCCACGGTCATTGCTGGAGTCGAGCGAACGGGCGATCGCGGTGGTCGGGGCGCGGTGCAGTAGCGGATACGGGGAGCACATCACCGGCGAGATCGTCGGTGATCTGGCCGCCCAGGGGTGGACCATCGTCTCCGGTGCCGCATTCGGCATCGACGGTATGGCCCATCGAGCGGCCCTCGCCGTCGGTGCTCCGACGATCGCCGTTCTGGCATGTGGTATCGATCGCCCGTACCCGGCCCAGCATGAGCGACTGCTGGCCGAGATTGCCGAAACCGGTGTGGTAATCAGCGAATATCCGCCAGGCACGGTCGCCCACAAGAATCAGTTCCTGGCCCGCAATCGTCTGATCGCTGCCCTGGCAGATGGCGTCCTCGTCGTAGAGGCCGGATTGCGCAGCGGCGCTCGCAATACTGTGAAATGGGCTCGCCGCCTCGGCCGCCCCGCCCTGGCCATACCCGGCCCGGTCACCGCCGCCGCCTCGGCAGGCTGTCACCGCATGATCCGCGAAGGCGAGGCCCTCCTGGTCACCCGCGCCGAAGAGGTCATCGATGAAGCAGGCCCACTACGCCTTTCGCTACCAACTACCCAGCCGTCCGACCCCAGCGACCGATTACACGGTAACGAAGCATCGGTCTACGCCGCGCTCCCGAAAGTCGGCTCCCGCCAACCCCGCGCTATCGCCGAAAACTCCGGCGTAGAACTCCCCACCGTTCGCGCCATCCTCCCAGCGCTAGAACTCGCGGGCCTGGTCGGCATGGACCAGAACGGTTGGCATCGAACCCGCAAGCCCCCTGAGCCGATACCCCGATAACTCAACGCTCAACGACGCGAAGGGAGGTGAGGCTGTCATTTCGTGAACGGTCCGGGTCGCGCTCTGCGGCGACGGCTGCCTGCACCCGGCTACGACGGGAGTGCCCGCTCCGCCGTGCGGCGCCTCGTGCGTCGGTCGTGTCGGATCCCGAACCTCGAAGTCACGGGCTCGCGCTTGACGGTGACAGCCGGCAACCGGGAGCCCTCAGACCTGTGACGTCGGGGCCGGTTCCTTCGCGGCGAGGGAGGGTTCCGCCGTGGAACCTGGTGCTTCGCCGCGATGGGAGGTAAAGACGGTCGTGGCTTGCACTCGGAATCCGGTGGAGGTGTAGCAGTTGACACGGTCGTGGTGTTCGCGGTCGTGGTGTGTGTGGCGGTGTCGTGCACGGATTTCGGGCCGGGTTCCACGGTCCCGACCGGCCCGGGATGCGCCCCGTTCCGTACCGCCACCGCGACCTGACGGCGGTTCCGGGGGTGGCGCGATGACGAGCATCCACCTGCTTGACGCGGTATAGCCGGGTCCACAGCAGGTAAACCGGTGGCGCTGCGGCGTGCTGACTTGCCAAGGGGGGATGGCGCGGTGACGGTAACGGAATGGAGTTGCCGGAGGATCTCGAGGCGTTGCTGGCGGAGTATGAGCGGCATTTGCGGCTCGGGCGGAATCGGTCGGCGCATACGGCGCGGGCGTACGTGGGGGATGCGCGGTCATTGTTGGGGCATTTGGTCGCGCGGTCGGCGGACTCGGCGGTGCGGGAAATGGATCTGGCGTTATTGCGGTCGTGGTTGGCGGCGCTGTCGGCCGGCGGGGCGGCGCGGACGACCCTGGCACGGCGGGCGTCTTCGGCGCGGACGTTCACCGCGTGGCTGACCAGTGCCGGGCGGCTGTCGATCGATCCGGGGTTGCGGCTCGGATCGCCGAAGGCGCATCGGGTGCTGCCCGCGGTGCTCGGCGCGCAGCAGGCTGTCGCGGCTATGGATGCGGCGGAATCCGGTGCGGTGCAACGTGATCCGATGGCGTTGCGCGATCGGCTGATCGTGGAACTGTTGTACTCGAGCGGCATTCGGGTGAGCGAGTTGTGCGGCCTCGATATCGACGATATCGATCGGGAGCGGCGGCTGGTCCGCGTTATCGGTAAGGGCAATAAGGAGCGCTCGGTGCCCTTCGGTGTTCCGGCCGACGAGGCGATCGCGAACTGGCTGCGGTACGGCCGCCCGGCACTCGCGACAGCCGAATCCGGCCGCGCTCTGTTGCTCGGCCGTCGCGGCAAACGACTGGACCAACGTCAGGCCAGAACGGTTGTCCACGAGGTCGTTTCGGCAATCCCGGGCGCACCCGATATGGGTCCGCACGGCCTGCGGCATTCGGCCGCAACCCATCTACTCGAGGGTGGCGCGGACCTGCGCGTAGTACAAGAACTCCTCGGCCACGCCAGCATGGCGACTACTCAGCTCTACACCCACGTCTCTATCGAGCGCCTGAAAAAGGTCCACGACCAGGCCCACCCCCGCGCCTGACCGTCCACGGATCGGCAGATCAGAGGCCCGATCGGAGCGACACCCGCTGTCCGTGGTCGGAATCATCGGACCGCCGCGTGTGACTGCCCGCAGGAGTGGCGGGCGACTATCGGAACTAAGGCCATGACTGGGGCGTCGGCCCCTTCTCGCAGGCGGAATCGGACCGAACTCGCCCTGGTCAGGGGCGATGGTGTACGAACTCGACATGAACTGCTCGCTAGCGGGTCCAGTAGCGATTCTGAAACGTGTTCGTGTGAATGAAAGCCGTGCGGCAACCGTGAAACCGTGACTATCCTGGCACGAGTTCCAGTTTGGAGGATTTGTGGACGCCGCGCGTTTGGTCGACCGGTCGGCAGTCGACGGATGCCGCACTGCCGTGTCGGGGTGGAGCCGATGAGTACGCATACTGTGCTGGGCAAGGAAGTGCGCGTGCCGGTGCGGATTCGGCTCGCGCACGCCTTCATGGCGACCTACTCGGTACCGGCGGCTGCCGCGCAGCGACTCATCGACTACTCCGGCCTGGAGATCCTTCGGCTGCCGGGCGTTCGCGCCATGTGCACCCTCGTTTTCGTCGATTACATCGATGGCGACCTCGGGCCGTACAACGAGTTCGGTGTGTCCTTCATGATCCGACACCACACCGCTGCGCCCGACGGCGCATTCGGTGATCTGCGTGCGCTGTCCGCCGGTCGCGCGGGCGTCTTCATCCATCGTCTCCCCGTCGACGGCGAATTCACGCTGGCCGCGGGCCGCGGCATCTGGGGATTCCCCAAGGAAATCGCCGATTTCGACGCACAGCATGAGGGCAGCGTGCGACGTGGCGTACTGCACCAGAGCGGGCAGCTGATCGTCGATCTCGCCATCCGTACCGGCCTCGCGGTTCCGCAACGCCGAGGCGGCTCGTCCTTCGACGCGTACTCCCACATCGACGGGGTCACCCGCTGCACGCAGTGGCAGATGAAACCGTCCGGCACGCATGTTCGCCCCGGCGGCGCCGAACTGGCCCTCGGTGAGCATGACTGGGCCGACGAGTTACGCTCCCTCGGCTTACCCAAGCGCGCACTCATGGCTTCGGCCGTCGATCGGCTCGCGATGACCTTCCAGGACGCCACACTCGTCTGACCCGTGTTCCTACCGGTCCGCGGCACGTGCGATCGTGCTCTTCGTAGACGACGACAACGCCGCTCGATAACCTGACGTAGCGGAGCGTTCGCATGCGCTAGGAAACCGACCAGCGATGGAGAGGTGCCCGTGAATCGTGAAACCCGAGCCGAGGCGGCATGACCCTGCCCAACCCCGCCGAGGAATCCGAGGACGGGGAAGAGGAGATCGATTACCGCTTCACCCTCGCCAACGAGCGCACCTTCCTGGCCTGGATGCGTACCTCGCTCGGCCTGCTCGCGGGCGGTGTCGCGGTGCACACGCTGGTGCAGCCGTTGCGGATGCCGGGGTTGCGGCGCACGCTCGCCATGAGCTGCATCGTGCTCGCCGTGATCATCGCGGTCGGTGCGTACGGACATTGGCGGCGCGTTGGTCGGGCCATGCGGAACGGCGAACCGCTGCCCGACACGATCATGGTGCCGATTCTGTCGGCGGGTATCGCCGTCGTTTCGGTATTTGCGTGCGTGGTGGTGTTGTTCCGATGAGCCCCCAGGGGCTGGCCGCCGAGCGCACCGCGTTGGCGTGGCGGCGCACAGCCATTGCTGCGATGGTCGTCGCCGCGCTTTTCCTCAATCATGCCGCGTCCAGCGGGTGGCGCGCCACGGCCATCGCATCGATCGGCGCGGCGATCACCATGGCAGCCGTTGCGGCCCTGTGTATTTCGCGCAATCGTGCCTTGCATCAGGGGCGCTTCGGGCACGGCGGGAGCGTCATTGCCGCGACAGTGCTGGCGGTGGTGGCCGTCGCATGTATTGCGGCCACAGTCGGTTTCACGGATCCACGGCCCTAATGCGTTGCGGGCCGGACATGTTCGGCTGACAACCACAGGAGGACGGATATGAACACAGCAACCGAGCCGAGCCAATTCATCGTCGCCGAGCAGCATCGAGCGGCGGCCGGACTGCCCGCTGACACGGCCGATCTCATGGACGTGGATCGCGGGTTCGTCGCGGCACTCGAGCCCGGGGAGGTGCGCACGCCGGACGGAAAGGTAGTGTGGGACAACGACTCTTACGCCTTCCTACAGGGAACCTGTCCGGCGTCGGTCAATCCGAGCCTGTGGCGGCAGTCCGGGTTGGTCGTCAAACAGGGCCTGTACGAGGTCGCGCCGGGTATCTATCAGATCCGCGGGCTCGATCTGTCGAATATGACCCTGATCGAGGGCGCCACCGGTGTGCTCGTGATCGATCCGCTGATCTCGGCGGAGACCGCGGCGGCGGGCCTGGCGCTGTATCGCGCGCACCGGGGCGATCGACCGGTGACCGGGTTGATCTATACCCATTCGCACGTCGACCATTTCGGCGGTGCGATGGGTGTGACGACGGTCGAGGATGCCGCGTCGGGCCGCTGCCCGGTACTCGCACCGGCCGGATTCCTCGAACACGCGGTTGCCGAAAACATCTATGTGGGAACGGCGATGGGGCGTCGATCCGCCTATATGTACGGCGCCGCGCTACCGCGGGGGCCGAAGGGGCAGGTCGGGGCTGGGCTCGGACAGACCACGTCGCTGGGCACGATCACCTTGATTCCGCCGACGCTGGATATCACCACCACCGGTCAGGAAATAACGGTCGATGGAATCCGGATCGTCTTCCAGCTCACCCCGGGCACCGAGGCGCCCGCCGAGATGAACTTCTACTTCCCGGATATGCGCGCGTTGTGCATGGCCGAAAACGCGACCCACACACTGCACAATCTATTGACGCTGCGTGGTGCGCTGGTGCGCGACCCGCACGTGTGGGCCAAGTATCTGACCGAGTCGATCAATCTGTTCGCCCGTAATTCCGACGTGGTTTTCGCCTCGCATCACTGGCCGACCTGGGGTACCGACCGGCTGGTGGAATACCTCTCGCTGCAACGGGATCTGTATGGGTACCTGCACGATCAGACAGTGCGCCGGCTCAATCAGGGGTATGTGGGCGGGGAGATCGCGGAGATGCTGGAACTGCCACCGGCCATTGCCGATGCGTGGCATACGCACGGGTATTACGGCTCGGTCAGCCACAATGTCAAGGCCATCTACCAGCGGTACCTGGGGTGGTTCGACGGTAATCCGGCGCATCTGTGGGAGCATCCGCCGGTCGAATCCGCCAAACGCCATGTGGAGTTCATGGGCGGCGCCGGCGAAGTGTTGCGCAAGGCGCAAACCGCTTACAGCGCAGGGGATTACCGGTGGGTTGCCCAGGTGGTCAACTATGTTATCTTCGCAGATCCGGCCAACGAGGCGGCGAAAGCGTTGCAGGCCGATACCTTCGAACAACTCGGCTACGGCGCGGAGAACGCTACCTGGCGCAACTTCTACCTCAGCGGAGCCTATGAGCTGCGCAACGGCTCGTTCGGCACGCCGACGACGGCGGATTCGCCGTCCATGCTCGCCGCGCTGACCATCGAGCAGATCTTCGACGCGATCGCGCTGCGCATCGACGGGGCGAAGGCATGGAATCTGCGCGTGGTGACCGACTGGCACATCACCGACGAGAAACGCACCTATCGCCTCGAACTGCGCAACGGCCTGCTGGTCCACTACGACAAGCCCGAAGGCGTCGACCTACCCGATCCGGACGCCTCCTTCACCCTGACCAGGTCGATCCTGATTCGAGTCCTGTTGGCGGGCGCGGATCTCGGCGCGCTGGTCGCCGCAGGCGATATCGCCATCGCCGGCGATCCGGCCGGGCTGGCACAGCTGGTCGGTGTGATCGACGCGCCGGATCCGGACTTCGCGATCGTCACACCGTGAGATAGCGGCGCGACCTCGCGGGCCATTCGGCTGAATCGCTCGACCCGTGGGGTGCGGCCGCGCACGGTCGGCGACCATGTCCACCGAAGCCATCGACAAATCCGTACCCATGCATGCGCGGCTGTCCGCCGCGATGAAGACCGCGACCGCAGCACGATCGCCGGATTGCGTTCCGCCCTCGGTGCCATCGATAACACCGAAGCCATCGACACCGTGGACATAAAGGCCGGTGCGATCGAGAGCGGCACGGTCGGACTCGGCGCCGCCGAAGTTCGTCGCCAAGAACTCACCGAGGCCGATATCGAGCAGATCGTTCGCGCCGAAATCTCCGACCCATAGCAGGCGGCCGCCGAATACGACACTCTCGATCGCTCCGACCACGGTGACCTGTTGCGCGCCGAAGCCGCCGCACTCGCGGCGCAGCTCTAGGTCCTTCGAGCGGGCACGTCGAATTCGGATGTGCTGCCGCTGAATTCGACGTTCCATGTCAGGTGTAACGTGCCGGGCTGCTAGGCGGACATCGGAAGCGTGTCGATGTACTTTCCGGCGATGATGCGCTGGATAGCTCGAACCGCCGGTCCGCCCAGCCGGACGTACCAGGCTCCGGGGCGGGAGAAGGCCGTCACCAGGCCGTAGACGGTGTCATCGGTCGGGTCGTATTCGACAGCGAACAGTTCCTCGCCGATCTCCGGATGCCCGGGCAGCGTGCCGTAGGCGAAGCCGCGCCGGTCCGGTTCGTCGAGGATGTACACGACCCGGCACGGTGCGGTGATGCCGATCGGACCGACGCCCAATCGCATCGTGAGTCGCGTCCCCGGCTCCGCGGTCGGTGTATCGGCGTCTCGAAAAATGCGGGTGCCCTTCTGCATTCGATACGCCAGGATTTCCGCGCCCGCGCGCTCGAACAGTGCTCGCCCGTATCCGATCCTGCGGCGCAGCCGAAACCGGTGATAGCCCGCAGGCAGCACCCCCTTGGTCGCGCCGACCTCGGTATAGGTGAACGGCGGATCTCCGAGCGCATATCCCATAACCCGATCCTCACCTCGGAACTGCCATGACGGAAGAGCAACCTCCGAAGTTGCTGCTCGGCGGGGTTGATCAGATGGCCTAGCGTGGAGGGAGATCCGCGGCGTCCGCGGTGAGGAGAAAGTGTGTCGGGTTCACGCCCGGCGTGTCCGGTGCCGTAAATGATCCTGATGCAGATTGTTTTCATGACCTGACTTGGTGATGTGCGGGGCATGGGGGAGGCATTCGTGACGCGGTGCGAAGGTCCGAATCCCCCACCTGCAGGTGCGGGGAGGAAGTCAGGTCACCGGCTTCAGTCGTAGAGTTGGGTGCAGTAGTCCGAGCGGATCCATGTATTCACGTCGGCTGTGTCCGCTCGCTTCCCGTCTCGCACCCCAATGCAGGCACGCGGCCGCCGCGCAACCCTCATGTCCCACCACCAAGGTGCCGATTCGCGTTCCGCGGCCGACGCGCAGGCCCACTGAAACCTCTGCCTGCACCGGCTCGTAGGTGGTTCGAAACCCGGCGGGGTGATCGATCGACACGACCGGCTTGCCCGCGACCGTCCCCGCGAACACCACGATTCCGTCTCCGGCCGCCAGCACCGCCTGCCCAGGCGCACCTGCCAGATCGACCCCGCGATGCCCGGGTAGCCAGTCCTGCGCCGGTTTGTCGAATTGTCGCTCGACCGTGGGCCGTGGTTGCAGCGGCCAGCTGAACTCCCCGTGCGGGGCAGCCGAAACCGACTGCTCCGCAACGAGTCCCAGCAGAGCGATGACCCCGAGGACAATCGGAATCAGCCGCCGCCGATACGGCCAGCTAACCCTGCCGAGGCGGTTCATCCGTGATCAGCGGGGCATGGGGAGCGGAGCCCGCCGAACCAGATCCCGCAGCCGCGACATCAGATCGCTGACAATCCGCGGTAACGAACTCGCCGACCCGGTGCCATCCGCCCGCGCGATATCGGCGGTGAGTGGTGCCGCATCCGCATCGGAGATCGGCGTCTGCCCGCCATCGGCCGCACCCGCATCGAACGTATTGCCCGTCCGGAGCGCTGTGGGTGCACGGTCCGCGCGGACTGCGTCGGGCGCCACATCGACGTGGAGTGCGTCCGGTGTGACGTTCTCCTGTTGTGCATCAGACGCGACGTTTACCGGAGGTGGCTCGAGAGTGACATTTCCGCAGAGCTCGTCGGATGAGATATTCGCGTGCACTGCATCCGGCGCACCAGCAGCCCGGAGCGCATTCGACGCAAAGATGACTTCCAGCGGGCTGGGCGCAATGTTGACCAAGGCTGCGTCGGGCATGACAGCTACACCCAACGCATGAGGCGCAATGTGCACACGGGCATTCAGTGCGACATCCAAACCCAACGTATCGGGCGCAACATTCACTACGAGTGGCGCAGCCCGGAGTGGATCCGGCACGCGCATCGGCCCACCTTCGGCCTGCGGCGTCGAACAAGCCGAACCCGTGCACTCCCCGAACACGACTTCCGATCCAGGAAAACCGCCACCAGGCGTGGCGATTGCCGCAGGTCCCGAAGGTAGCGCGACGGCAGCCGCGTCATTCGGTGGTGCGGCCGAAACCGGCTGTGCCAGAGCCAGTGACACCAGGAACAGCGGTGGGATGAGCATGGTCATCGAGATAGCTATGCGATTCATGCTTCAAGCGTCGGCCGCGCACGGCAGCCGCAGTACCCCCGCTTCGGCGAGTGTGGACAACGTGCCCGGTTGTGAAGATCGCCCGTTTCGACCTGTGACAGGGCGATTTAGAAACTCGCCCCCGCAGCCCGTAGACTAGTCGAGCGGTCTGTGCCTGCATGGACCGACTTCGCGCGCCACCCCGTGCTTGTTCGTAACGGCGCTGTTCGAACGAAGCTCGACTTCGTGACTCGGCAGCGCATGCGAAGCAGGGAATCATCGGCTGGTCCTGATCCTCACGGTCGGGTCCGATGATTCGGCGGCGCCAGGGCGGCGGATCACCGATTCGCCGCGGCAACCGGCAACGAAAGAGAGATACGGCACCATGGCTGTCGTAACCATGAAGCAGCTGCTCGACAGCGGCGCACACTTCGGACACCAGACCCGGCGCTGGAACCCGAAGATGAAGCGGTTCATCTTCACCGACCGCAACGGCATCTACATCATCGACCTGCAGCAGACGCTGACCTACATCGACAAGGCCTACGAGTTCGTCAAGGAGACCGTCGCCCACG
The DNA here is from genome assembly GCF_040674855.1 of Nocardia sp. NPDC049707. NCBI lineage: Bacteria > Bacillati > Actinomycetota > Actinomycetes > Mycobacteriales > Nocardiaceae > Nocardia > Nocardia sp. NPDC049707. Next base: position 34,221 of record NZ_JBFANN010000038.1, read on the forward strand.
GTGGCACCGTCCTCTTCGTCGGCACCAAGAAGCAGGCCCAGGAGTCGATCGCGGCCGAGGCGACTCGCGTCGGGATGCCCTACGTCAACCAGCGTTGGCTGGGTGGCATGCTCACCAACTTCTCCACCGTGCACAAGCGCCTGCAGCGCCTCAAGGAGCTCGAGGCGATGGAGCAGACCGGTGGCTTCGAGGGGCGCACCAAGAAGGAAATCCTCATGCTGACGCGTGAGATGAACAAGCTGGAGCGCACCCTCGGCGGTATCCGCGATATGGCCAAGGTGCCCTCGGCCATCTGGGTCGTCGACACCAACAAGGAGCACATCGCCGTCGGCGAGGCGCGCAAGCTGAACATCCCGGTCATCGCGATCCTCGACACCAACTGCGATCCTGACCTGGTCGACTACCCGATCCCGGGTAACGACGACGCGATCCGTTCCGCCGCACTGCTGACCAAGGTCGTCGCCTCCGCGGTGGCCGAGGGCGTGCAGGCGCGGGCCGGTATTGCCACCGGTGACGAGAAGCCGGAAGCCGGTGCGGGCGAGCCGCTCGCCGAGTGGGAGCAGGAGCTGCTCGCGCAGGCCGCGCCCGCCGCGACCGAAGCGACCGAGGCGACCGACGCCGAGGCACCCGCTACCCCGGCCGACGCCTGATCGACGCAGTGTTGGATGGCGGCGGCAGCGGGGCCTACACGGCTACGCGGGCTGCCGCCTCCGACCCTGAGGCTGCCGACGCAATGGCGTTTGTTCACCTTGCCGACCCCTCCTAGGTAGGAGTGGTCGGCAAGGTGGTGTTACCACCCGAGACAACACACAGGAGGATCGCCACCGATGGCGACTTACACCGCCGCTGACGTGAAGCGGCTGCGGGAGCTCACCGGCTCCGGGATGATGGACTGCAAGAACGCGCTCGTCGAGACCGACGGCGATTTCGACAAGGCCGTCGAGGTGCTGCGCATCAAGGGCGCCAAGGATGTCGGCAAGCGCGCCGAGCGTGCTACTGCTGAGGGCCTGGTCGTCGCCAAGGACGGCGTGCTGATCGAGATCAACTCCGAGACCGACTTCGTCGCCAAGAACGACGAGTTCCAGGGCCTCGCCGACAAGATCGTGACCGCCGCCGCGGCCGCCAAGGCCGCCGACCTGGACACGCTGAAGGCGCTGAAGCTGGACGGCCAGACCGTCGAGGAGGCGATGCAGGCGCTCGCGGCCAAGATCGGCGAGAAGCTCGAGCTGCGTCGCGTCGTCGCCTTCGACGGCCCGGTCGCCGTCTACCTGCACAAGCGTGCCACCGACCTGCCGCCCGCCGTCGGCGTGCTGGTCGAGTACCAGGGCGAGGGTGACACCGCTGCCGAGGCCGCGCGTGCCGTCGGCATGCAGGTCGCCGCGCTCAAGGCCAAGTACCTGACCCGCGAGGAAGTGCCGGCCGACGTGGTGGAGAACGAGCGCCGCATCGCCGAGGAAACCGCCAAGGAAGAGGGCAAGCCCGAGGCCGCGTTGGCGAAGATCACCGAGGGCCGCGTCAACGGCTTCTTCAAGGATGTCGTCCTGCTGGAGCAGGCGTCGGTCACCGATTCGAAGAAGACCGTCAAGGCGCTGCTGGACGAGGCCGGTGTCACCGTGACCCGCTTCGCCCGCTTCGAGGTCGGCCAGGCCTGATCACGCCCGCGAAACCCCTCGTACACCGGATCCGGTGTACGAGGGGTTTCGGCTGTCCGGATGCTGCTCGTTCATTCGCAATTCCCGAGCCTGACCGGGCGAGTTCCTTGCGTCCAAGGGGGGCTTCTACCCACATCGAATCCGAGTAGGGCAGGATAAAGGCGCTCCGTGTTGAGCCTCCGCGTTGCCATCCGGCCCACGTGCTGTGTAGACAGACCGAAATCTATCGCCGAAGGAGACGAACACCCATGACGTACCCCGGGACCGACCGCCCAGGATATCGCCGGGTGCTCCTCAAATTGGGCGGGGAGATGTTCGGCGGTGGCAAGGTCGGGCTCGACCCCGATGTGGTGCAGATGGTCGCCGAGCAGATCGCCGAGGTGGTTTCCAGCGGAGTTCAAGTGGCCGTCGTGATCGGCGGCGGCAACTTCTTCCGCGGCGCCGAACTCGAGGAGCGCGGTATGGAACGCGCCCGCTCGGACTACATGGGCATGCTCGGCACGGTGATGAACAGCCTTGCGCTGCAAGACTTTTTGCAACAGCAGGGCATCGACACCCGTGTGCAGACCGCGATCACCATGGGGCAGGTGGCCGAACCGTACCTGCCACTGCGCGCCAAGCGGCACTTGGAGAAGGGGCGCGTTGTCATCTTCGGCGCGGGTATGGGCATGCCCTACTTCTCCACCGACACCACCGCCGCGCAACGCGCGCTGGAGATCGGCGCCGATGTGGTGCTGCTGGCCAAGGCGGTCGACGGGGTCTTCACCGCGGATCCCCGCGTCGACCGGAGTGCAACCATGTACACCGAAATCACCCATAAAGAGGTCATCGAGCGTGACCTGAAGGTCGCCGACGCGACGGCCTTCAGCCTGTGCATGGACAACGAAATGCCCATGTTGGTGTTCAATTTGTTGACGAAGGGCAATATCGCCCGTGCGGTCGCCGGTGAGAAGATCGGCACATTGGTTCGGTCCTGACCCCGCGCCCGCGGATCATGACGATGACGACGCTGTGGAGGAAACGGTCGTGATTGAAGAAGCGCTCTTCGATGCCGAGGAGAAGATGGAGAAGGCCGTCTCGGTTGCGAAGGACGATCTCGGGTCCATCCGTACCGGTCGGGCGAATCCGGGTATGTTCCAACGGATTGTCATCGACTACTACGGTTCGCCGACACCGATTACCCAGGTGTCGAGCATTACCGTGCCCGAGCCGCGGATGGTGGTGATCAAGCCGTACGAGCAGTCGACGCTCGGCGCGATCGAGACCGCGATCCGCAATTCGGATCTCGGTGTCAACCCCACCAACAACGGTGACATCATTCGGATCTCGGTCCCGCAGCTCACCGAGGAGCGGCGCCGTGAACTGGCCAAGCAGGCCAAGGGCAAGGGCGAGGACGCCAAGGTCTCGATTCGAAATGTCCGCCGTAAGGCCATGGACGAACTGTCGCGGATCCAGAAGGATGGCGAGGCGGGTGAGGACGAGGTCGGGCGCGCCGAGAAGGAGCTCGACAAAACCACCGCGAAGTATGTCGGCCAGGTCGATGAACTGGTCAAGCACAAGGAAGCTGAACTGCTCGAGGTCTGAGGTCCGAGGCCGGATCTTTCGGGACCGCCCGGGCGGGGGACGAACGGAACGACGAGTTGAGCGACGGGACAATCGTGGCCGAGAACGCCGACGCGACCGGTGCGGCCGAGGAGCCGAGGCCGGCCAACGGCACAGTTGATGCGAAGGATGGGCGCGCGGTCGATGCCGCGATTCCCAAGGCCGCACCTCCTGAACCCGTGCGCACCGACTCCGCGACGTCCGAGGCCACGCGCCGGGGATCCACCACGCCCGTGGCCACCGGAAAGCCGATGGCCGCACCTTCAGGGCCAACGACGCCCGGACCCGCGAGCGGTGGGATCTCGGCCTGGGGACCGGCGACGCCGGGACCCGAGAACGAGGAATCCGCGACCCCCGAACACGCGACCCCCGAACATTCGACGGGTGAGCCGGTGAATGCCACCGGCCAGCAGAAGAACTCGGCGGAGCCCGCGGCCCCCGCCTCGCGTGCCGGCCGCAATCTGCCCGCCGCCTTGGCCGTCGGCTTCGGTCTCGGTCTCTCGCTCATCGCGATCCTGCTGTTCGTGCCGAAGGTGTTCATCGGTGTCGTGGCTGCCGCTGTCGGCGTCGCCACCTGGGAGGTCGCCAAGCGACTGCGGGAGGCCGATGTGCTCGTCCCGCGCATCCCGCTCATCGTCGGCGGTCAGGCGATGTTCTGGTTCGGCTGGCCATGGGGCGCCAGCGGTGTGGCAGGCGCCTTCGCCGCGACCACGCTGATCTGTATGGTGTGGCGCCTTTTCGATCACGGCTTGCAGACCGCGCCGCGAAACTTCCTGCGCGACACCGCGATCGCGATCTTCACCCTGGCCTGGATCCCGCTGCTCGCCTCGTTCGCGACGCTGCTGCTGCTCGAGCCCAACGGCAATCTGCGGGTGCTGACCTTCATGATCCTGGTGGTCTGCTCCGATGTCGGCGGTTATGTGGCAGGCGTGCTGTTCGGGCGGCATCCGATGGTGCCCGCGATCAGCCCGAAGAAGTCTTGGGAGGGCTTCTGCGGTTCGCTGGTGTTCAGCGTGATCGGCGGACTGCTGACGGTCACCCTGCTGTTGGAAGCCAATTCGATGGTCGGCGTGGTGCTCGGCGTCGGCCTGGTACTGGTCGCGACCGTCGGCGATCTCATCGAATCTCAGGTCAAGCGGGAACTCGGTATCAAGGATATGGGCACCCTGCTGCCCGGCCACGGTGGCATCATGGACCGCCTCGACTCGATGTTGCCCTCGGCCTTCGTGTCCTGGCTGGTGCTGTCCACCCTGATCTGACCGCCTCGACCACGCCGCGTACCTGAGGCGATCGACCGCCGATGGGTGTCGCGCATCGGGCAGTCGTTGGGTATGCCTCCGGTACTGGTTTCGGCCGAGCGTTCCAGCCGATGCGGCGCGTCCCACCACGTTGGCGGCGACGAGGGGATGGTGCTAGCGCTTCACCGCGCGGCGGAGTTGGAAAATGCGCAGACCGCCCACCAGCGCCATCACCAATGCACCGGCGATCACCGACAGCAAGACCATGATTCCGACCGGCAGCGAGAAGTTCCAGAAGAACAGATCCACTCGCTGCTGTTCCAGGTTCTGCAGGATAAAGATCAGAACCACGATCCCGATCAGCGCCGCGACGATCAATCCGACCCAGGTCTGGCCGGTCCGAGTCGTCGTCACTGTCTTGCGGTCGGATGGCTCCACCGTCTTGCCGCCGGTCGTTGACGGGGGTGTGACCTCTCCGGTGCGCTCCGGCTCCGGCGACTCGGCGTGGCTGGTCATGGTCCGATCATTGCTGATCGCCATGGCCGGTGTACGCGTTTCGGCATCGAGGATCGGCACGTTGTGCAACCCGGCAAGGGGAGCTCGCTGTTGCTGGTGCCGATTGATCGAACGTGACCTTCGTCGCGTCGGAAGTCGTGATGGTCACCTTCGGGCAGGGCCACTCACGCGAGATGGGACACTGGAGGAACTATGACGGCCTCCCTGCCCCTCGTCTTCGATGCTCCGCGCCGTGGCATGCCGCCGCGCCACCTCGCCGACCTCGATGCCGACGGCCGCAAGGCCGCGGTCGAGGAGCTCGGTTTACCGAAGTTCCGCGCCGACCAGATCGCGCGCCAGTACTACGGCCGCCTGCAGGCCGATCCGGAGCAGATGACCGATCTGCCCGCTACGGTGCGTGAAAAGGTCGGTGCAGCGCTGTTCCCGCCGCTGATGTCGGTAGTAAAGCATCTCGTTTGCGACGGCGGCGAGACGCGAAAGACCCTGTGGCGCGCGGGCGATGGCACCCTGTTGGAGAGCGTGCTGATGCGCTATCCCGACCGCGCCACCCTCTGTATCTCCAGCCAGGCGGGCTGCGGTATGGCCTGCCCGTTCTGTGCCACCGGCCAGGGCGGCCTCAACCGCAATCTCTCCACCGCCGAGATCGTCGATCAGGTCCGTGCTGCGGCCGCCGCTATGCGCGATGGCGAGGTCTCGGGAGGTCCGGGCCGCCTGTCCAATATCGTTTTCATGGGTATGGGCGAGCCGCTGGCCAACTACAAGCGAGTGGTGGCCGCCGTCCGTCGCATCACTTCACCCGCGCCGGACGGGTTCGGTATTTCTCAGCGCAACGTGGTCGTCTCCACCGTCGGCCTGGCTCCGGCGATTCGCAAGCTCGCCGATGAGGACCTCTCGGTCACCCTCGCGGTGTCGCTGCATACCCCTGACGACGAACTGCGCGACACCCTGGTGCCGGTGAACAACCGCTGGCCGGTCGCCGAGGTCCTCGATGCCGCCCGCTACTACGCCGATAAGAGCGGTCGTCGGGTATCCATCGAGTACGCGCTGATTCGCGATATCAACGACCAGCCGTGGCGCGCGGATATGCTCGGCGCCAAGCTGCACAAGGCCCTTGGCTCCCGAGTGCACGTGAATGTCATCCCGCTGAACCCGACTCCGGGGAGCAAGTGGGATGCCAGCCCGAAACCTGTTGAGGCCGAATTCGTTCGCCGCGTCAACGCACAGGGCGTCCCGTGTACAGTGCGTGACACCCGCGGCCAGGAAATCGCCGCCGCCTGCGGACAACTCGCCGCCGAAGGTTAGCAGCGCTCGGCGTTCCAGCCCGTGCAGCGCATGTTCACGCGCGGTCGTCATGAGGTACTGAATGTCATATCGGTGCAAGATCCGGCCGGGTTCCAGTGCTCGACCGTGACCGGTTGGTGGGTATTGGGGCGCAGGCCGATGTGGCCGTCGGGGGCAATGCCGATACCGGCGGTGCGGTGGAGGCGGTGTCAATGGACTGACTGCCTCCATGACCGACTCGGCTCCCGCAGGGCCCTGGCTCAGGTGTGATTGTGCCGCTTGCGGGTATGCGCGGACGAGAGGAGCCGCGGTCGCTCTGTCCCCGATCGAGGAGGTACGCGATGGCCACCGGTCAGCAGAAAGACGTCGTCACGCTCTTGCACGCACAGCACGAACTGATCAAGGGGCTGATCGAAAAAGTACAGCTCGCGCAGGGTGCGGCCAAGCGTGGGTCGTTCGAGGAGTTGGTCCGCACGCTGGCCGTGCACGAGAGCGTTATCGATCCGACTTCGGTATGGCTGACCGGTACGGTGGCCTGGTTCGACGAACAGCGTGGGTTCGGCTTCATCGATCCCGACGGTGTCCGGCAATGGCCGGTATTCGTCGAATACAGCCATATCGATGTGCCGGGCTACCGCGCGCTGGCCGAGGGTCAGCCGGTGCGTTACCGGTGCGATCCGCAGGCGTACGGTCGCGCTGCCGCGGTCGTGCGCCCCTACGTGCCCGTTATGATCACGGAACTTCAACTGCCGCAAGCAGATTGAGCTACAGACTTATCCGGCGATCGACTTCATCCAGTCGATAACGGCTGCCTGATACTGCGCGGTATTCCGCGCGAGATTCACCGAGTGTCCGCTGCCTGGCAGCACGAAGGTGCGCAACCGCGCGGCCGGAGTGAAAAACGCCGCCTCTGCGGCATGCAGGGTGGCGCTGTCGGTGCAGATCGAATAGGCGGGTCCGCAGGACAACCGGTCCAAACTGCCATTGACCAGCATGACCGGGGCGCTGATCGAACTGGACATCCCGGGCAGAGTGGAGGTCAACCCGTCGGGATATTCGGTGAGCGAGAAGGTCTCCTTGGTTGCCTCATCGATCGCGAGCACCTGGGGATCGACATTGTCCGGTCCGAAGAACGCACTGGCGCGGGTGCCCGGTCGGGTCACGAGATAGCCCGAATCGTATCCGCGGCTGGCGAATACGGGGTCCTGCACGGCCTGGTAATAGCTGCCGATCACGCCGAGGACGTCCGGCACGCTCAGGGTGTGCGAATATCCGGTGAGCAGCACACCGTCGACGTCGTGGTAGGTGGTGGCTTCCATGACCGAGGTTCCGGAACTCAGGGAATGACCACCGGTGACGACCTTGCCGAACGGTTGTCCGCCCGCGAGTCCGTTGCGCAGGGCCTGCACGATGTCGTGCAGGGCTGCTGCGGTGGCGGTCGCGGTCAGTGTCATGCTCGGCGGGCGAGTGCTCGCGCCGTTACCGAGTCGATCGGCCACCAGCGTCGCGTAGCCCGCGGCATTCATCGCGCGCCGGAAGTTGTAAGTCTCTGGGGCGTAAGGGAAATCCCAGTAGATGTGGTTGTAGTTGGACCCCGCCATCAACACCATGACGGTGTCGGTCGGCCGGTCCGGCAGGCACAGGGTAGCGCCCAGGGTCCCCTGTGGCACCGGGAAAGTGAGCTCCTGACACCGGTCGGGCGAGGCGGCCGGATCGGCATCGGCCACGGCCGGCACCACACCGAACATTGTTGCCGCCGCGGTAGCGGCTACCAGCATTCGGGTGTAGAGCTTCTTTGTCACCGCGTTCCCTCCGAATGGGAAATATTGTGCGCCGCGCCATCTTCTGGCGAATCACCCTACCGCACACGAAGATCCGTAGCTATGGGGTTGCGTGATGAAGACACGTTCTACGATGCACGGCATGGTTTCGCGTGGTGTGCATTTCGTCGGCAGCTTTCCGGGTACGAGTACGGACGACGCGATGGGCGCGATGCTCGATGCCGCGGGGTCACGGCTACGCACGCTCCCGACCGGTGAGACACGTCGCTACGAGTTCTATGTCCAGCCGATCATCGAGGATCTGGTGGCGCAGGGCGCATTGGAGGTGAAGAAGGCGGGCACGTGGGGGTCGAGTCGGGAGCGGACCATCCATCGCGTCCCGGACGGTCGCGAGCTGACGGGCGACATGATGAACCTCGGCTATCTCGCCGAGGCCGAGGAGGCGCTCCCGATATTCCGGGATTTGCGCGCGGCGCGCGGGTTGCCCGAACTGTCCCTCCAAATCGGGATGCCGACCGATTTCACGTTGGCATTCGTCGCCATGGGCATTCCCGGTGTCCGGTTGCACCGCAAGGCATTCCGTGATGCCACCGTGCGCGATATCGCCGCCATCCAGGAACTGGTCGGTACCGACGGGATCGTGCAACTGGAGGCCACCGCGGAAATGGTCATCATGGCAAAGACGCAACCACTGCACCGACGACTGGACGCGGCATTGCGTCTGGGTGAGGGGATTGCCACGCTGGCCGAATCCGCCCCTGCGGGAACCAGATTCGGCGTGCACCTGTGCGTCGGCAGTATGCACAACAAGTCCCGGGCCGGTATGCGTGATCTGCGCCCGTTCGTGGACCTGGCCAATTCCGTTGTCCGGCAGTGGCCGTCGGATCGCCCGCTGACCTATGTGCACGGTCCGCTCGCTGCGGGAGATATCCCGCCGTCGACGAATCCCGCGTACTACGCACCTCTTGCGGACCTGTCCCTCGGCGATGGCACCAATTTCTATGCGGGATTCGTCCACGACACGCCCACGGTGACACAGCAGGTCGAGACCTTACGGATGATCGAGAACGCACTGGGCAGACCGGTCGACGGCGTCGCGAGCGCTTGTGGCCTCGGTCGCCGCCCGCGTCCGATCGCCGATGCGCTCGCAGCGCGGGCCGATACGCTCGCCGACACCTAGGGCTTGCGTCCGACGCCGCCCAAGATCACCAACTTGGTGGGGGGCAGGTCGTTGCCGAGCCATTCCTGTACCGGTACCAGCCCGGGTTCGACCACCTCGAAGCCGTCCAGGTAGGCCGCCACCATTTCCGGGGTCCGGAATCGGACCTGCGCCGAGCTGCCGTCGGTATCGCCGGTCGACCGCGCGACGAACTCCGGGATCGTATCCGCGGATCCGTGGGTGAAGGCCAGGATGCTTCCTGGCGCCATGGCATCGCGCAAGCGTGCGATGATCTCGGCCGGCCGCTCATCGTCCATCACGAAGTGCAGCACGCCGACAATCAGAATCGCTACCGGCTTGTCGAAGTCGATCTGCCCTTCGGTCTTCGCCTTCTCGATGATCTCGTCCGGTCGGCGAATGTCACCAAGTATCGCCGTGACGCCGGATGTGCTGGACAGCAGCGCGTTGGTGTGTACGTACACGACCGGGTCGTAGTCGACCATCGCCACGCGCGCCGAGGGGTCGACCTTCTGCGCGACCTGGTGCACGTTGGGTGCGATGGGGATGCCCGCACCGATATCGATGAACTGCCGAATCCCCGCCACGGCAGCGTCTTCCACGGCTCTGAGGAGGAATTTGCGACTGAACCATGCCGTCGTCTTGGTGTCGGGCGCGACCGCGAGCATGCGCTCGGCGACCCGCTGGTCCACCGTGTAGTTGTCTTTACCGCCGAGCATGTAGTTATACACCCGAGCTGCATTCGGCTTGGATGGATCGACGCCCGCCGGTGCTCGATCGGCCTCAGCCACCGCACCTCCTCTATGTCCTTCGGCACATAGTAACAATGCCTGCTCATTTGTTGCATTGATCAGGCGGCGACGCACGATCGCGGTGAATCCTTTGCGCGGGTTACACCTCTCATACTTGTGTCGGCAACACGGCCGGCACGAGATCGGGAGGTTGACGTGATCCTTGCCGCGATTGTTGTTGGAGCACTGCTCATTTGTGCGTGCAGTATCACCGTGCTGCGGCGGCGGAGCCGGTCGCAGTGACCGGGGTGTGCTGGCCCGACGAACATCTCGTCGCCGCGGCGCGCGAGGGCGATATCGAGTCGATCAGCACGCTGGTATCCGGATCGCATCCGCATGTGCGGCGATTCGCCTACTCGCTGTGCGCGACGCCGGAGGATGCCGAGGATGCGGCGCAGGAGGCGTTGATCATTCTGTACCGCAAGATCGGGACGCTGCGGGCATCGGGTGCGTTGGCCTCGTGGATGTTTCGGATCGTGCGCAACGAATGCCTGCGGCAACTGCGGTTGCGCACGCGTCGGGCTGAACCGAATCCCGACTCGGCCGTCGCATCGGCGGAAGAGCAGGCGATCAATCGCCTGGAGGCCGAGCGGGTGGCCGCGGCGATCGCGGCACTGCCCGTCGATCAGCGGCGGGTGCTGATCATGCGAGATGTGCAGGGGTACAGCGGTCGAACGGTCGCGGATCTGCTCGGACTGAGCACCGCGGCGATGAAATCACGACTGCATCGGGCACGTTCGGCGGTACAGCGGAGTCTGGAGGTCGGTAATGACGGAAACATCGCATAGCGATGCCATGTGGGGTGGTGGTTCGGGACGGGCGGGTGAGTTTGCCAGCACGTCGTTATCGCGCCATGTGGTCCGTGGCGCAATCGGATTCGGCGCCGTAATCGGTTCGGTCGCGCTGATGCCCGCACTCGGCCCCGTCAGCCTGCTGCTCCTGCCGGTCGGCCTCGTCGCATTGCGTGGCTGTCCGACCTGCTGGGCGATCGGCTTGCTGCAGACCCTCTCACGTGGCCGACTGCAGCGTTCGTGCACCGATGGAACCTGCCAACTGGTGACCACGAAATCCGGTGCGACATAACCGCTTCCATCGCCCCGCACAGAGCGCGGCCGCACCCCGACCGGGTGTGGCCGCGCTAGGTGCGGTTCTTGGCGGGGCGGTTGGAGGCGGCGCGGCGTTCGGCCTGTTGGGTTTTGATGCGCTCGTTTTCCTTCCGCACCTCGGCGTAGTTCTCGCGCTCGCGAATCAGCCATTCCGGCGGGTCGGCGAGCAGGTCGGCGATTTCGTCGGCGTTCATCGCGTCGGAGACTTCGGCGCGGGCCAGGCCGGTATTGGAAACTCCGAGTTTGCGGGCGACGATATCGCGGGGGAAGGGTCCGGTCTTGCGCAGTTCCGCCAGCCAAGCCGGGGGATTGGTGCGCAGTTCTTCGAGTTCGGCGCGGGAGATCGGGGAGTTGCGGAATTCCTCAGGCGTCGCCGGAAGGTAGATGCCGAGCTTGTTCGCCGCGGTCAGCGGCTTCATGGTCTGCGGTTTCTTATCCGGGCTCACCCGTACAGCCTAATGGGCACAGCCGGACGCAGTCTGCCCGCGGTCTGTTGCGCTTGGACGAGTATGCGAGGCCACCTCCTATCCGGCCCGCCGCGGCTCCGGACCACCCACCTCGCGAGTCCCCGGCCTCGAGGGCAATACGCTCATAGGAATGAACCCCGAATCCATCGATGTGACTCGCCTGCGCTGGTTCGTCGCGGTTGCCGAGGAACTGCATTTCGCCCGCGCGGCGAAATCGCTGCACATTTCGCGGCAGAAGTTGAGTCACACGGTGATCGACTTGGAGCACGAATTGGGGACCGAACTCTTTGTGCCCGGGGCGCAGTCGACCCAGCTGACCGCGGCCGGACAGCAGTTGCTGCGCGATGCCAGGGATATCATCGCGCGCGCCGAGCAGCCCGAGCCCGTGGCCACTGCGGATGTCGTGCTGCGGGTCGGCTTCGTGCCGGGTGTCACGGTCTCCAAGTGGACGCGGATCTGGGGTGAGCGGTTTCCGGACACTGCGCTGGAGGTGATCCCGATTCCGATGGCAGAACAACTCGCCGCGCTCCGTGACGGGCGCGTCGACGCCTGCTTCGTTCGCCTACCCATCGATCGTGCGGGTCTGAGCGCGATTCCGCTCTACCGCGAGCTGCCCGTCGTTGTAGTGCCCAAGGACCACACCCTGTCACTGTTCGAGCAGGTGGGCATGGGTGATCTGGCGGGTGAACGGATCCAGGACGCGAGCGATATCGATGCGATCGCGGGCACCATCGAATTGGTCGCGGCCGGTGTCGGCGTCGCCATCGTCCCGCATTCCATTGCCCGCCTGCACGCCCGTCGCGACCTCGTCTACCGGACGATGATGGGCGTCCCGGAAACCGAAATCGCCTTGGCCTGGCCCGCCACAAAGACCACCGAGCTGATCGAGGAGTTCGTCGGTATCGTGCGCGGCCGCTCGGAACGCAGTTCGCGCACCCAGGCGCAGCGCAAGAAGACCGAGCCGAAGAAGACCGCCGCGAGGCGCTCGACGAGGGGGGCCGCGAAAAGCGTCGTCAAGAACACCGGAGCCAAGAAAAAGCCCGCCAAGCGACGAGGGCGTTAGGCGGGCGAATCCGCAACCGAGTCGATGCCTTTCGGCGTGGACTATCGAGGCTTGCGGCGCAGGATCGAGTCGCGGATCATGATGACCGCGAGCAGGATGGCGAAGCCGACCAGGAACACGTCCTCGACATGGCCCTTGTGGTTGCCGATCGTCATGGCCACCAGGATGAAGCAGACGATCCAGCCCGCGGCGCGGAAGGTGCGGCGCGATTCCCCGCTCCAGCCCCATGCGGCGGACGGAACCTCGGCGGTATCCACGTGGGTGACGATTGCGCGGTCACTGGTGGGTTCGAGTTCCGTGGCGGCCACGATCGCTCCTTAGCTCGGTGTGGGCGTTGCTGCCGATATCGTGGCATACGACCGCTCGTCGTAGCCAGCAGGGCTGTGTTTGATCGGCGGTGTCAGCGGCGCCCTACGTGGTTACGCAGGCTACCGTCTTCGGGTCCGGCGCTGGCCCCGCTGCCACAATGGGGCTGTGTCCGACATTGTGAGAGTCCTTCTGCTCGGCAGTACCGGTTCCATCGGTACCCAAGCGCTCGAGGTGATTGCCGCCAATCCCGATAAGTTCGAGGTGGTCGGCTTGGCCGCGCGCGGCGGCAATACCGAACTGCTCGCGGCGCAGATGGCGGCCACCGGGACCCGCAATGTCGCGGTCGCCGATCCGGCCGCGGGTGCCCACCTCGACCTGGCGCTGAGCGGTCCGGGCGCGGTCACCGAACTGGTGCGCCGCACCGAGGCCGATGTCGTACTCAACGCATTGGTCGGCTCGCTCGGCCTGGAACCGACCCTCGCCACGCTGCAATCGGGCACCCGCTTGGCGCTGGCCAATAAGGAATCCCTCGTCGCGGGCGGCTCGCTGGTAACCCGGGCCGCCGCACCCGGGCAGATCGTGCCGGTCGACTCCGAACACTCCGCGCTCGCCCAATGCCTGCGCGGCGGCCGGGCCGAGGAGGTGGATCGGCTGGTGTTGACCGCATCGGGCGGCCCGTTCCGCGGCTGGACCACCGAAATGCTGGAATCGGTGAACCCGTCCGAGGCGAAAGCGCATCCGACCTGGTCGATGGGCCTGATGAATACGCTGAATTCGGCCTCGCTGGTGAACAAGGGCCTCGAACTGATCGAGACGCATCTGCTGTTCGGTGTGCCCTACGACCGCATCGATGTCACGGTGCATCCGCAGTCGATCGTGCACTCCATGGTCACCTTCACCGACGGTTCCACCCTGGCCCAAGCCAGCCCGCCCGACATGAAGCTGCCGATCGCATTGGCCCTCGGCTGGCCCGATCGCGTGCCGGGCGCAGCCGCCGCATGCGACTTCAGCACCGCCTCGACCTGGGAATTCGAGCCGGTCGACAATGCGGTATTCCCGGCGGTCGAGCTGGCCAGGCAGGCAGGCAGCGCGGGCGGCAGCGTGACCGCGGTCTACAACGCGGCGAATGAGATTGCGGTGCAAGCCTTTCTGGATGGCGTCATTCGTTTTCCGGATATCGTGCGCACCGTCGCCCGCGCTGTCGAGGCGGCCGATCAGTGGCGCACCGAACCGGAGACCTTGCAAGACGTACTCGCCGCCGATACCTGGGCCCGCGACTACGCGCGCACACTGGTCAACCGCTAGATCGAACGGCGTAGGACGCGCCGAAGGACGGCGGCCTGGCAGACTTGACGGAGAGGGTTGGTCGGCGTCCGGTTACTGTGGTCGGGGTGCTCGCGGTGCGGATGGACGCGCCTGTGCGGGTAGTCGCGGCCACTGTGGGCGGCGGCACTTCATTCGAGGCGAGCTGCGTAACGCAGGAGGGCTGTACAGCAAATGGTGTTCGCGTTGGGGTTCGTACTGTTCGCCCTCGGCATCACGATCTCGATCGCGCTGCACGAATGCGGGCATATGTGGGCCGCTCAGTCCACCGGCATGAAGGTGCGGCGCTATTTCATCGGCTTCGGTCCGAAGATTTTCTCCTTCCGGCGCGGTGAAACCGAATACGGCCTCAAGGCGCTGCCGCTCGGCGGCTTCTGCGATATCGCGGGCATGACCGCATTGGACGAACTCGCACCGGAGGATCTCGACCGGGCCATGTATCGCCAGGCCACCTGGAAGCGCCTGGTCGTGATGTTCGGCGGGATCGGGATGAACTTCGTGCTCGGCTTTCTGCTGCTGGTCGTGCTCGCGATCGGTTGGGGCCTGCCGCGCTTCGACCAGCCGCCCGCCACCACCATCGGCGCGATGAAATGCGTCGCCCAGCAGAATCCGGATAAATCGCTGGCCGACTGCCAGGGCACCGGTCCGGCGCAGCGGGCCGGGATGCAGCGCGGTGACGTGGTCAAGGCCGTCAACGGCGTGAAGGTGACGACCTGGCAGCAGTTCACCGCCGAAACCCAGAAGCAGACCGGCCCGTTCACCTACACCATCGAGCGCGACGGTCAGACCAAGACCATCGAGGTCACTCCCGAACGCGTCACGCGTTATCCCGAGGACGGTCCGGGCCGTGAAGTCAGCGCGGTCGGCGTCGGTTCGGAGTACTACGAACCCCTGAAGTACAACGCGTTGGCCGCGATTCCGGCCGCCGGCGCGTACACCGGGCAGATGTTCGTGCGCACCGTGGAATCGCTGGCCCAGCTGCCGCAGAAGGTTTCCGCGCTGTGGACCGCGGTGACCGGCGGCGAGCGCGATCCGGAAACCCCGGTCAGTGTGTACGGCGCGAGCAAGATCGGCGGCGAGACCGCCGAGCGCGGCCTGTGGGGCGTGTTCATCCTGGTCCTGGCCAGCCTGAACTTCTTCCTCGGCGCCTTCAACCTGGTGCCGCTGCTGCCGCTGGACGGCGGCCATATCGCGGTGGTGCTCTACGAGAAGATCCGCAATACCGTGCGCGGCTGGAAGGGGCTGGCACCGGGCGGTCCGGTCGACTATCTGAAACTGCTTCCGGTGACCTATGTCGCAGTGGTGATCGGTGGTGCGTATATGGTGCTCACGCTGGTCGCCGACATCGTGAATCCGATCCAGTTGTTCCGCTGACGCCCCAACCTGTCGCGGTTGTACCGCGATAGCCACCGCGAAGGCTGGATTGCTGGTATTCCGGGACATCTGTGCGTCATGACTCATGTCATGGCTGTCACAGGGTGAGTAGCCGCAGTGCGCGGTTAAGCTCGATAGGCGAACGGCCCAAAAGTACGCACGAAAGTAGGCAGCCGAAAGTGACCAGCACAATCGGATTGGGGATGCCGACCGCACCCGCGGCCGTTCTCGCGCCTCGCCGCAAGACTCGCCAATTGATGGTGGGCAATGTGGGCGTCGGCAGTGATTCCCCGATTTCCGTGCAGTCGATGACCACCACCAAGACCCACGACGTCAACGCCACCCTGCAGCAGATCGCCGAACTGACGGCCTCGGGCTGCGATATCGTGCGCGTTGCCTGCCCGCGTCAGGAGGACGCCGACGCACTGGCGACCATCGCGCGCAAGAGCCAGATCCCGGTTATCGCGGATATCCATTTCCAGCCGCGCTACATCTTCGCCGCCATCGATGCGGGTTGTGCCGCAGTGCGCGTGAACCCGGGCAATATCAAGGAATTCGACGGCCGGGTCGGCGAGGTGGCCAAGGCCGCGGGCGCGGCGGGCATTCCGATTCGCATCGGCGTGAACGCCGGTTCGCTGGATAAGCGGATGTTGGAGAAGTACGGCAAGGCGACCCCGGAGGCGCTGGTCGAATCGGCGCTGTGGGAGGCGAGCCTGTTCGAGGAGCACGGCTTCGGCGATATCAAGATCTCGGTCAAGCACAACGATCCCGTGGTCATGGTCGAGGCCTACCGTCAGTTGGCCGCGCGGTCCGATTACCCGCTGCACCTCGGTGTGACCGAGGCCGGTCCGGCGTTCCAGGGCACGATCAAATCCGCCGTCGCATTCGGTGCGCTGCTGTCCGAGGGCATCGGCGACACGATTCGGGTGTCGCTGTCCGCGCCGCCGGCCGAGGAGGTCAAGGTCGGCGGGCAGATCTTGCAGTCACTGAACCTGCGCCCGCGCAAGCTCGAGATCGTTTCCTGTCCGTCCTGCGGCCGCGCCCAAGTCGATGTGTACACCTTGGCCAATGAGGTGAGCGCCGGTCTGGAGGGCATGGAGGTGCCGCTGCGGGTGGCCGTAATGGGCTGCGTGGTGAACGGTCCGGGTGAGGCGCGCGAGGCCGACCTCGGTGTCGCCTCGGGTAACGGCAAGGGCCAGATTTTCGTGAAGGGTCAGGTCATCAAGACCGTGCCGGAGGCGCAGATCGTGGAGACCTTGATCGAAGAGGCCATGCGCATTGCCGAAGAGATGGGCGAGACAGTCGTCGCCGGCGAACCCGTGGTCACGGTCGGCTGACTCTTCGAGCGACCAGCGAGCGATCGCGGGTTCCCGAGTAGCCGTACCACAGTCGAGCGATTCGTGGCAGGCTGGCGATGTGCGGAGTCTGCTGGAGCCGGCGCGACGGGCAAAGGATGCCCCCGCGCGTCAGCTCGCGAACCGGGATCTGGCACAGGTGCTACGGGTGCTGGATAGCGATCCGATCGCCTCGTGCATGGTGGCGGCGCGGTTACAGGAATTCGGTCTGGATACCGGCGTCGGCCATGGTGAACTGTGGAGTCGGGGTGGTCCGGCCGAATCGCTGTGCTTCTCCGGTGCGAATCTTGTGCCCCTGCGCGGCGACGAGGATGCATTGCGCGCCTTCGCCGCGCGGGCGGTCCGCTGGCCGCGGGTGTGTTCGTCGGTGGTCGGGCGTCAGGAATTGACGTTGCCGCTGTGGGAGATGTTGTCCGCGCATTGGGGACCGGAACGCGAGCTCCGCGGTGCGCAGCCGCTGCTCGCCCTCGGCCAGCCCGCACGGGCTACCGCCGACGCGCAGGTCCGCCGCGTCCGGCCGGATGAGTTGGAGCGCTACCTCATTGCGGCGATCGCCATGTTCACCGAGGAGGTCGGGGTCGATCCGCGCGCGGGTGACGGCGGCCGCGGCTATCGGCGCCGGATCCAGAGCCTGATCGAATCCGGCCGTGCCTGGGCGCGTTTCGAGGGCGGCGAAGTGGTGTTCAAGGCCGAGGTCGGATCGCTGTCCCGGCGCACCGGGCAGATCCAGGGCGTTTGGGTACATCCAGAACGTCGCGGCGAGGGCCTGGGCACCCGAGGCACGGCCGCGGTGGCGAATGCGGTGGTGGCATCCGGCCGCACCGCCAGTCTGTACGTGAACGACTACAACAACATCGCCCGCCGGGCCTACAGCCGGGTCGGATTCCGGCAGATCGCCACCTTCGCGACCGTGCTGCTCGATTGAACGCGGCGCCGAACACCGGTGCGCCACAGCCGTTTGCTCGCCGTTGGCTATACGATCTGTCCCGATGTCGACTCGCATGCTCATCACGCTGGCCGTCGCGGCACTCGCGGCGGCGGGATCCGGCTGTTCGGCCAGCCCACAGGGACCGGTGCCAGCGGCCGAAGCCTTCCTTGCCGCCCTCACCGACCACGACATCGAGGCCGCGGCCGAACTCACCAGTCAGCCTGAGAAGGCAACCGCCGCACTACGTGCCACATGGGACGAGTTGCAGGCCGAGAAATTGCGCGCGCATACCGGCGCGGCCAGGGTCGCCGGCGATACCGCGACCGTCGACTACACCTACGAGTGGCATCTGCCGAAGGACCGGATCTGGAAATACACCGGACAATTGCAGATGGGGCGCAGTGACGGCCGCTGGATGGTGCGCTGGACATCCTCGGATATCCATCCCAAACTCGGCAACACCCAGACCATGGCATTGCGTGCCAACCCGGCCCCGCGCGCCAGGGTGAACGAGCAGTCCGGCAGCGATGTGCTGGTGCCGGGCAAGGTATCTCGGGTCATGTTCACCCTGGCCACCGCACCGGATCCGGGTTATACGGTGACCTCGTTGGCGGCGGCACTGAACCGTTTCGACGAGCGGCTCACCCCCGAGGCGATCCTGAGCGCGGCGTACGCCGCCAAGGGCGAGTACACCGTTGCGCTCTTGAGCGAGAACGAATTCGAGCAGGTGAGTGCCGATCTCATCGGTCTGCCCGGAGTAACAGTGACCCAGCAGTGGGATATGGTCCCCACCGACCGGGATTTCGCACCCGATCTGCTCGCGCAGGTGCGCAAGACGGTGATCGCCGAGGTGGATGGCAAGGCGGGCTGGAGCGTTGTCACCATGAACGCCAACGGCGCCGATACCGACGTACTGACCGAAGAACCCGCACAACCGGCCCCGTCGTTCTCGCTCAGCATCGACCGCAATGTGCAGAACTCCGCACAGCGCGCCGTCGACGGCCGCGCGGAGCAGACCATGATGGTGGTGCTGCGACCATCGACCGGCGCGATTCTCGCTGTCACACAGAACAAGGCGGCCGACCGTGACGGTCCGGTGGCGACCATCGGCCAGTATCCGCCGGGCTCGGTGTTCAAGACGGTGACCGCGGCGGCCGCGATGACGCTTGGAAAGGCCACTCCCGAAACGGTTTTGCCATGTACGAGCCGAATTATCATCGGGGAGAGGACGATTCCGAACTACAACCTCTTCCAACTCGGCGATGTGCCGATGGCCACCGCCTACGAGCGGTCCTGCAATACCGCATTCGCGAAGCTGGCCAGTGAGCTGCCGGGCGACGCACTGTCTAATACTTCCGCGAAATTTGGTGTGGGACAGCGGTATACGATTCCCGGGCTGCCGGCCGAATCGGGTTCGGTGCCACGGGACGACGATCTGATCCAGCGCACCGAGGACGGTATCGGACAGGGCAAGGTGGTCGTGAGTCCGTTCGGAATGGCGGTGCTGGCCGCGACCGTCGCGCACGGATCGGCGCCGGTGCCGTATCTGATCGCCGGACGAACCACCGAGATCAACGGCGACCGTCCGGCTCTCAGCGCCGAGGTGATCGATGGTTTGCGCCTGATGATGCGCAAAGTGGTCACCGGCGGTACCGCCGAACGCATTGCCGACCAGGGCGAGGTGTACGGGAAGACCGGGGAGGCCGAGGTCGACGGTGGCTCGCATTCGTGGTTCGTCGGTTATCGCGGCGATCTGGCCTTCGCGACACTGCTGGTCAAGGGCGGCAGTTCGGATAATGCCGTCGCGGTGACGCGCGATATGCTCGCCGCCCTACCTGCGGGCTACTGATCCCGGAGACAGCGGCGTAACGGCCGTCGACGGAGCGATTCGGCAGCTAGCGCTCGGCACATACGCGAGTTGGTCACCAGAGGGTGCGTGCGACGCGGTGGCCGTCAGGCACGGTGCAAGGTAGCCGCAAGGTGGTGGGTCAATGGTTCGCCGACCGCGGCCATGCGCAGTGTGTATTCGATGGTGTCGTCGGTCAATACGATCGAACGGCCGAGAGCGGTCACCATTTTCGCGGTACTGCTGCGGCCGATGCTGGTCGATTCGAACTCCATACGCAGTTCGCCATCGGCAATGGTGAGACTGCCCTCACAGATCTCGGTGATGCCGGTCGGGTGGGCCAGGATCAACTCGACGTGATCCGGGCGTGGGCAACGCAGATAACCGGTTTCGGCATGCATCGGCCGGCTGCCGTCGGCGGCGCGGGTGCGCTGCCGGTAGGTGAGGAATGGTCGGCCCAGGTGACCGAACTTGACTTCTTCGACATAGTCGAATGACTCGATGGTCGGGTATTCACCGTGCCCGGGTCCGCGCCATGTGCCGAGCAATGGTGCAAGCGGAGCGATATCGGGATGGGGGGCAATGGCAGGTTGGGGGGCGACCACGCGCGACAGCTTAAACCTGTCGGATCCGGGGTGCTCCCATGCGGTCGAAATTCCTCCAAGCTAAGGTTAGCGTCGCCTAATCGCTAAATGAGATTGCGAGTGGCTGGAAAGGACGAAGAAGTTGAACGCACGCCTTAGTGAATCGCGCCGCACCGGTGCCTGGCGGTCGCGGACCCGCAACGGTCTGCTGCGCGCATCGGTGCTCGGCGCTGCCCTGGTTGTGGCCGCGGCATGCTCGGATTCGAAGTCGTCGAACGATGAAGTGCCCGCCCTCGACGGCAATCACTATGCGCAGACCAACCTCGCCGCCAACAAGGCCGAATACAAAGCGCAGTACACCTTTCCGGACATGGTGAACGCGTGGGGAATCGCCGATCGCCCGAAGGGGGAGGGTGGGCACTTCTGGGTCGGTGCCGGCGGTAAGTCCTTCCAATTCGTCGGCGATGTCAGCGCATCCGCGGATCCCAAGGTGCAGAAGTTGTTCCAGGATCCGCTGAAGATCGTCACGATTCCGGGCGCGGATGCCGACACCTCGGATAAGAGCATCGGCAAGACCACCGGCGTCGTCTTCAACGGCGCTCCCATCACCTCCGATCTGTTCGTCGTGCGCGATCAGCCGGTGGACGTCGATGGTGCGCCGGTGCTGCTGACTGGTTCGTCGCGGTTCATCTTCGCTACCGACTCCGGCAAGATTTCGGCCTGGACCGAGCAGGGTCCCGAAGGCGCGATCATCCGGCACGACGGTCCAGCGAATCTGGTCTTCGATGGCGAGGCCCAGGGCATGGCGTTCTTCGGCATCGCGCTCGCCCCGTCCGGTGACAAGCTGCTCGCTGCCGATTTCGGTGAGAACCCGCAGATTCGCACCTTCGACAAGGACTGGCAGCTGATCCCGACCGTCGGCTTCGCCAACCCCTTCGCTACCGGCGACCAGATCGACGCGGCGGCACCGGATAAGGGCAAGGCGGCCAAGCCCGGCGATCCCGCGCCGTTCAATGTGACCACCATCGGCAACCGCGTATTCGTCTCCTACGCGGATACCAAGCCGGATGAGCACAACGCGTCCAAGTTCGACAAGGCCGAAGAGGATTCGCTCGACAAGGACCAGGAGAAGGACGCCAAGGGCAAGCCGGCCAAGGGTAAGGTCGCGGAGTTCGACGGCAACGGCAAGCTGGTGCGCATCCTCGACGACGGTGGCCGCCTCAATGCGCCGTGGGGCGTCGCGGTCGCTCCCGCGAACTTCGGTCCGCTCGGCGGCAAGCTGCTGGTCGGCAACTTCGGCGGTCTCGGCCATGTGCTCGCCTATGACGATGCCACCGGCAAATTCGTCGACTATCTGCGCGATGAGAAGGGCCGGCCGGTCGAGATCGACGGTCTGTGGGCGTTGATGTTCGGCAACGGCGAGAGCCTCGGCGACGCCGATTCGCTGTACTTCACCGCTGGCCCGCACGACGAGAAGGAAGGTTTGTTCGGAAAGCTCCGCCTGAAGTAGCCCTGCGGTAGGGCAAAGGCGGTTCTCGGTAGCGCCCGGGGACCGCCTTTGTTGTAGGTCCTACTCGGAAGCGGGGGCTTGCGGGGTCCAGCGTTCGGACCAGCTCCACAGTGGTTGGAGGGCCGCGGTGAGTTCGTGGCCCGCGGGGGTGAGTTCGTAGGTTTTGTCCGCGTTCTTGGCGATCACACCCGCGTTCTGCAGGTATTGCAGGCGGGTCGAGAGCATGCTCGACGAGCAGTTGCCCATGCGGCGGCGCAGTTCGAGAAAGCCGAGGCGGCCGGGTTCCAATTCCCAGAGGACGCGCAGGATCCAGCGTTGGCCGATGAGCTCCATGGTGGCCAGCATGGGTGCGTGCGCCGGGTCGTTTCGCCCGCGCGACGTCGCGGCTTCATTTGCGCTTCTCATTTCGAACTACCATAGTGATTCTAAATTAGAAGCGTTGTCGTGGGCTGACGAAGGAGGCAGATGATGGGCGACTCGACGGAACGCCGGATTGTGCTGATCACCGGCGCATCGCGGGGGATAGGGGCCGAGACGGCGAAAGTGCTGGCGGCGGCCGGTGATCATGTGATCATCAACTATCGGGAGAAGCGCAAGCGTGCCCAGATGATCGCCGATGAGATCGGCGCGGCTGGTGGCAGTGCGTCGATTGCGGGTGCCGATATCGCGGATGCGGACGCCGCGGCGGCGCTGATCGTCGATGTGGTGGCGGAGTTCGGTCGATTGGATGTGTTGGTGCTCAACGCATCCGGCGGCCTCGAGCGTGCGGCAGCGCCCGGCTACGCGATGGCGTTGAACCGGGACGCACAGGTCGGTCTGGTACGAGAGGTTTTGCCGCACTTGCCATCCGGTGGCCGGATCGTCTTCGTGACCAGCCATCAGGCCCACTTCCACGGCCGCAAACCCGTTCCGGCGGACTACGAGCCGATCGCTGCGAGCAAGCGTGCGGGCGAAGACGCCTTGCGCGCAATGATTCCGGAGCTAACCGAACGTGGTGTCGGGCTGAATGTGGTATCTGGCGACATGATCGACGGCACGATCATTGTCCGCCTGCTGGAACGCCGTAATCCCGAGGCGGTTTCGGACCGCCGCGACCACGGCGCACTGCCGACGGTCGCGGAGTTCGCCGCCGTTGTCGGCGAAGCCGCAAGTGCTGCAAGCAAATCCGGACAGACGTTCTATGTCGGCGGTCCGGACTATCTTGCGCAGGGCACGGCCGGGGACATTCCTGCCTAGTCGAACGGGTTCAGCGTGGACCGCTCGGGTTGACTGCCGGACCATAATCTTGATTACTGGGCATTTGCCAGACGCTCGTATGTCTATAACAAATTGATATCGCCGGTTTATGGTCACGGGCGGGGATCTGGGGCGATAATCGAGCTGTGGGGCGCGGTCGTGCCGGGCGGCAACGACATTGCTGGTCGGGAGCTCCTGTCGACGGCGGCGGGCTCCGGTGTCGGCGGGAGGCTGGGATGAGCGACGATGGAAATGGCCGGATGGTTCCGGGTCGGGATAGATTGCTGGCCGCATGCCGTGGGCTACCGCGCGACGATCATCCGATGCTGGAGGCAGCGGGGGAATTGGTGCAGTTGCACGAAATCCGCGAGCGGACGCCGGCGTTCGAGATCGCCAAGTTGGAGCGGCGGCGCGCCCAACTGGTGCGGTCGATCGACCGCTGGGTAACACTGGCAATGCCGGTGCCGAACTCCGCGGCGCAGTTGTACTCCGAAACCGTCGGCCAGATGGTGGATCGGTTGGCCAGAATGACCGCACAGGCCTTCATGCCGCTGTCCGCGGCGCCGGAAGCCGTCTTCGATGACGTGTGGGTGCAGGTCAACGAACTGGCGGATAGCTATCAGGATCTCATCGACGACCTACGCGAGGGCACGCGCCGACTACCCGGTGGTTAGCGGCCGCGGCCGAACAGCCGGAACGAACGCGCTGGGCGGCGCGGCAGGGTGGCGTAGACCATGGTCATATCGGCGAATACCTCCGCTTCCCGTTCGCGGTCGGCGCCGAAGTGCTCGCGGCCGAGCACGTGCTTGATCGAGGACGGTGAGATGTACGGCAGCAGTGCGGCCAGCGTCGGTGTGCTCGGCTCGCCCGCTTCGATGCCCTCCTTACCGTGTCCGAACAGCATGTGGCCGATCTCGTGCAGGATGATGTGGTCCGCATTGCGCTCGATGGCGGCTGCGTCGTAGACGATGATGTCGTCGTGACCGCGCGCCACCCAGAGTCCGCTGCCACGACACCCGATATCAGCGAGCGCGGCCGCGGGAATCGCCTGCAGCGAGATGGAACGACCACGGTGCGCGGCGACACTCGCGAGGTAGGCGGACAGGTTCCAAGGACTGGGGAGGGGCACGGTCCGCGCTGCGTCACGGAAACGGGCTTCCATGCTGGTCATCGGGGCATACCTTACTCACCCCGTGCGCGGTAGTCACCTCGCGAATCGGACATTTCGCCGAAAACAATAGCGACACTTCATAATTCACGCCCCCGTTGGAGGCGTTCGCGTGGGTGCTTCTGACAGGCGCAGACACCTTGGTGGGGTTCTCGGCCCCCCTCGGAGTCATCGTTTCGACACTGGGGGCGGTATCGCAACGTCGACGCGACAGCGAGATTGGACGACGACCCGACCGCCCCGGTGGCGGCGCTCCTGATCTTCGGTGGGCAGGGAACGAAAGCGAGCGAGAATGATCATGCGGTACGTACTCGACGAGCGCGGAAAGCTGTACCGGTGCGGCTGCGTGCGACATGCTGAGACCAGCCGGTTCCGCACCAAACGGCACGGGCTACGCGCAGGATGGGAGCGTGCAGATGAACAGCGGTAGCGACGCGGGTTCGAGCACCGTCCAACGGGAGCCGGGCGCGGGTGATTCGCGCCGACTGAGCAGCGAACGGTTGGTGGACGCGCCGCCGCCGCGCACGTCGACGATTGCGCAATGGTGGACGCTGACCTGGCGCCTGGTCCGTCCGTCCTGGCGCAATGGTGAACTGATCACCGCACTGCTGGCGCCCACGTTCTTCACCGTCGGCTTCTATGTGCCGCTGAACCTGGTGATGACCGTCTACGGGCACGGCCTGAGCAGCTACGCCCAATTCCTGATGCCGATGATCGTGATGCAGGCGATCGCCTTCTGTGCGATCACCGCGGCCTTCCGAGCCGCCTCCGACGCCAAGGACGGGCTCAATATCCGCTTCGGATCGATGCCGATGGGTTTGTCGGTGCCGCTGGCGGCGCGGGTCACGGCCGGAATGTACCGGGCCGGGGTCGCCTTGGCCGCGGCATTGGTGTGTGGCTATGTAATCGGCTTCCGCTTCTATGGGAGCTGGTGGGACACAGTGGGTTTCATCGCATTCGCGATGCTGATCGGACTGACGCTGTGCCTGGGTGCCGATCTGCTGGGCAGCGTGACCAAGAGTCCGGAGGCGACCACGCAGGCGCTCATCCTGCCGCAGTTGATCCTCGGCATGGTCTCCACCGGGTTCGCGCCGGCCCACCAGTTCCCGCACTGGATTCAGGGTTTCGCACGCAACCAGCCGGTATCGCATTACGTATACGGGCTGCGGGCACTGGCCGGTGATCCGACCGGCCACGCGGGCGTGGTCGGCTGGTCGATCTTCGGGCCCGCGCTGGCCTGGACGCTCGGTCAGGCCATCCTCTTCGGTGCTGGTGCGGTACTCGTTTCGATCCGGAGGTCGGCATGACCAAGGTATTGACTCCCACGGCGGAACTGCCCAAGATCTCCGGTCAGACCGAGACCTGGCGTCTGCTGATTCCGCAGACGCTGATCCAGACCAAGCGGCTGCTGGTGCGCTGGTGGCGCGATCCATTGACCGTCATGCAGTCGCTGGCTTTTCCAGCGCTGCTGCTGGTGATGCTGAATACCGTACTCGGCCGGCAGATTTCGGCCTTCTCCGGTGCGAGCGCGCTCTACGGTTCGGTGCCGATGGTGGCTCTGGTCGGCGTGATGTCCGGATCGGTGGCCGGTGCCATCACCCTCGGCCGGGAACGAGACGAGGGTCTGCTGGCCCGCTTCTGGGTGTTGCCGGTGCACCGTGCGTCCGGACTTGTCGCGCGGATTGTGGCGGAGGCGATCCGGATCCTGTTGTGCACCGTGGTGTTGTTCACGGTGGGCGTCGTACTCGGCTTCCGATTCGAGCAGGGCTTCATCGCGAGCATCGCGCTGTTCGGGGTGCCGCTGCTGTTCGGTATCGCCTTCGCCACCATGGTGACGGCGGTGGCGGTTTTCAGCGCGAAAGCTGCTCTGGTCGAGGCGGTTTCGCTCGGTTCGTCACTGCTGATGTTCTTCAGTTCCGGATTCGTACCGCTCGTCGCGTATCCGGCGTGGGCCAGGCCGATCGTGCGGCATCAGCCGATGTCCTATGCCATTGATGCGATGCGTGGGCTGTCGCTCGGCGGACCGGTGCGTGGTCCGCTCTTGGCCACCGTGGCCTGGTGTGTCGGCGCGCTCGTCGTCTTCGCGATTCCCGCGGCGGTCGGCTATCGGCGCGCCAGCCGCAGCTGATCAGCTCATCTCGCTGGCGGCCTTGTCGATCAGCGTCATAGAGTCACGTGGGCTGAGCGCCATGGCGCGCAGCTGGTCGAAAATGATGCCGAAACGGCGGATCTGGGGATGACCCTCGATCAATTGATCGCCCGCGATGCCCTCGACATACACCAGTTCCGGATCGGCCGGATCCTTGAAGTCCAGCAGCGTGAAGGCTCCGGCCATGCCGGGATGCACCCCCGCGCTGAACGGAAGGATCTGCAGGATAACGTTTTTCATCTGCGAATCGTCGAGCAGTCGCTTCAGCTGGGCCTTCATGACATCGGGGCCGCCGACCATGCGCCGGATCGCCGCCTCGTCGAGCACCACCCACAGCTCGAGCGGATCCGGCTTGGTGAGATGCATTGCCCGATCCATCCGCGCCCGCACATTGTGCTGCACCGTGGCACCGTCCAGCTTCGGCATATTGGTGTCGATGACCGCCTCGGCGTACTCCGAGGTCTGCAATAGCCCTGGGATGTAGGAGGTTTGATAGTGCCGGGCCGAGAGCGCCTCGGATTCGAAGTTGATATAGGCCGCGTGTACCTCGGTCAGCGTCGCCTCGTACGGGCGGGACATGCCGGGCTTGAGTGCGTCCGACAGGAGTTCGAGCGCATCGGCGCGCTGCTGTTCGGTGACGCTGTAGAGATCCAGCATCGCCATCAGCGTGCGCCGCTGCGGCCGCGCCTGCGCCGTCTCGATGCGGTACAGCGTGGTGATATTGATGCCGGTCTTGCCGCTGACATCTTCTTTGCTCAGCCCCGCGTGTTCGCGCATCTCGGTCAGCAGCACCGAGAGCCGCCGCAAACCCGCCGTGAGAACTGTGCGCTTGCCTGCCATGACAACCCTTTCGCCCTGCGCACTGGCTAGCACTCTTGTGTACATCTCCGTAGTAAGTGCCCACCACACACCGCAAATATGCAATCGCAGCGTGGTTCGAGACTACCGCCTTTCGTAGCAACGGAGTTCGGAGTTTTCGGTGCGCTAGTGCCGCGTCACCACGGATCCGCGAGTCGATGTCCGGATTCGAGGTGTATGTCCTGGTAGCCGCGGCACCGCCCGGGGTATCGGATCGGCAGCGGCGCGACTACATCGTGGCAGCGGTCTCGGTTGATCGCATACCGCTCACACGCCGGGCGGGTATATGGCAAACTTTTGGCGGCCGGTCCAGTCCCCGGCGAGTATCGAGCGTGAAAGTCGTTGTCGCTAGCGGTCTGTGGGGTTGCACTCGGTGATCATCGCCTGACCGCAGCAATGAGAACGCACTCTTGCGTTCTTGGATATGTAAGAGCATGATCCAGCTACGCTAGTTGTGAAGATCCGATCCGCTGACCGGGATAACCGAATCGAGAGCCAATCATGTTGGTACAAAGCGCGTTGGTGTCGGGTGAATTCGGAGTAGGGCGATGAGCGCGCCGACGGTAGGGGTGCTGCCGACCGCTCCGCAGATATTGTGTGCATTCCAGGGGCGACGTTTTCAAGATCGTGAATTGCTACGTTCCGCACACGCTCTGGCGGAACTGCACGCCCGCCGTGCCGAGGTTCAGGACATGAACCTAGTAGCCGAAATAGATTGCCGTCGTGGCGAACTCATCGACGATATCAATGAGTGGATTACGCAGGAGATCCCGCAGCATCGCAATGGTGCCTCGCTACATACCGAGAGCCTAGGTGCGGTGGTGGATCGGATGGCGAGCAGCTGGGTGGTCGCCAACACGGCCATCGATGTCGATGGCGCGCGCAGCGACAATACCCATAAACACTGGTACCACTTGGCGGAACTCGTCGATGGCTACACCGATCTGGTAATCGACGTTGCCGGTGGCCGCCGCCGTTTGCCTGAACAGTGAAGTGCCGACGGCGACCTTCGTCCGCAATAGTGGCACTGCCCCCACAGCGTTACTGCTCCATTGGCGATGTCCAGGGTCCTTGTCATCCGACAAATGACCCGACCCGGACGTCGGCGTCGCCGGCATAGTGACGGCGGGCGCAACGGGGCGCCCGCCCGCCACGAATTCGCACGCTTTCCTGAATTCGATAGTGCGCGAACTCATTCGGTAACCATTCAGGCCGCCGCCGCGACGCGAATATCGACAATGTCTGGTGCGCGCGGCGAGTAGATCGACCCACGGTGCCGACCAGCCGAGGTGATTCCCGGGCACCGTTATCGAAGGTGCCCCGGGAGCAGCCCCGGTCAAGTGACTGGTCCTGCTCGAATCATCCACGGCCCCGCCGAATTCGATCGCATGCGACGCGGCGACGTGCTGGTCGCGAAACCGACCACGCCGGCTTGGACACCGCTGTTCAGCCTCGGCGATCCCCGTCGTCGTCGTCGGCGGCGGCGTGCTTGCACCGGGGCGTCGCCCTTGCGGACCAATGTCGCGGTGCGGCCGAGGCTGTGGCGGGACTGCAGGTCGGCGCTCATACGAAACATCGGCGCGGGCAGCAGGTGCACCTCGTCGTAGATCATCAGACCCCAGTCGCGGGAGTCGAACAGCTCGAGGTGCTTGTACTCGCCCGTCGACTTGCGGGTGATGACCTGGTAGTCGTGATCGTGACCGGCCGGGTCTCCTTCTCTCGCTCGAGTACTCGCCGATCTCCTCTTCGGTGAGCGACGTGCGCGCGATCAGTTCGCGCTTCCATTGGCGTCCGGCGACGGTATTCGTGACCAGGATCGCGTCGTCGCCTTCGCCTTCGCCATCGCGGCGGCGCCCACCATCGTCTTGCCCGCACCGCACCGCAGCACCGCGACACCAGATCCGCCGGACCAGAACG
Source organism: Nocardia sp. NPDC049707 (assembly GCF_040674855.1). Classification (NCBI taxonomy): domain Bacteria; kingdom Bacillati; phylum Actinomycetota; class Actinomycetes; order Mycobacteriales; family Nocardiaceae; genus Nocardia; species Nocardia sp. NPDC049707. The sequence goes on from NZ_JBFANN010000038.1 coordinate 63,452, forward strand.
AGTCGGCAGCCATCTCCTGGTAGTCGCGCAGCTGCCAGTGGCCCTTCTCGAATGCGAGGTCGATCGGGTGCCGCACCGTCGACGTAGCCGGCGAGTTCCTCAGCCGGCCAGCCGATCTCGAGCAGCATCTGCTCGAGGTGCCCGCGCTCGCTCGGGTGCACGATCAGGGTGTCGTCGTCGATCTTGGCCCCGAGCATGGGGGCGATCTTCTTGTGCCGCATCACCTGGGTGAGCACGGCGCGGTCGAGGCTGACGAGCGTGAGACCGTGCGCCAGGGTTCTTCACCAGCCGCAGTCGGCCGTAGCGGGCCATCGTGTCGACGATGTCGACCAGCAGCGGCTGCGGGATCATGAAGCGGGAGAACGAGACCAACGCGTCGACCACCTGCTCGGCGTCGTGCCCGGCTGCGCGGGCGTTCCACAGTGTCGGCGGGGTGATCCGGTAGGTGTGGACGTGCTCCGAGGGCGCGTTCGAACTCGGCGAACGGCGCGATTGCCTGCGTGGCGTTCGCGCGTTCGTGCTCGACCTGGAGCAGCAGAGTCCTGTCGGACTGGACGATGAGCGGGCCGTCGGTCACGTGCGCCTCCTAGCATCGGGAAACCAGACCATGGTCCAGACGGCGGCGATGTCCCGCCATGTGGTGTCCGCGCACCCGCCGGCGGGAGTGATCGTGAAGGATTTCCATCGGCTCCTGACGGAAATCCTTCACGACCGGGTCAGCGCGGGGCGATGGATTTCTTCGTTTCCATCACCTGCATGAGCGCCTCGGAAATTCCGGCACGATAGCCGACCTCCCTTTCGGAGAGTCCGGCGGTGGTGTCGAGTTCGTTTTCCAGTCTCGCCTGAATTCGGTCCAGGGCGAGTAGGGTCCGCTTCACAGTCGGGTCCTTTTCTTTTTACGCGGGTCGGCGCCGACCGGAATTCCGGAATGCTGCGCGCGTTCGTCGAGAACAAAAATCTTCGCCGACGCGATGCCGGATCGGTAGCCCTCGGACCGGGGTTCCGGCAGGGTGTCCGGCAGCAGACCGTCGATCTTCTGGTGCAGGTGGTCCAGGACGTCCGGGATCGCGGGTGCGGTGGACTCGCGGGTCATGGGGCGTTCGCTCAGTGGCTTTTGCGCTTCTTGATCAACTCGCCCGCCTCGGTGGCGCGATCCCTTTTTTCCGCACGCTTTTCCTTGATGGACTGTGCGGGTTTTTTCAGGCTCTTGCCAGGTTTTCGTTCGGCCATTGTCGCTCCTGAAATTGAAGTGGCAATCACTTGTTCGAGACCATAGCCCATTTCCAGGAAAACGCCAGTCGTGCAGTTCGGGGCGTTTTTGATCGTGCGTTCGTCGGCGGTCGGTCCACGAGCGCGACCGAGGTGATCCGGTGCAGCGCTTGACCTCGCCGGTCGCCGGGTCCAGCGCGTCGAGCTGCCTGCCGCCGACGCTGATCGGCTCGACGAGGCGGTGCGACGCGATGCTCCGGGCGTGGACGTAGCCGATCGTGGCGGCCCGGTGCACCTGCGCGGCCGTCTGCGGCGGGGTCATCGTCGCCTCGGTGGAGGCGCGGGTGCCGTTGCTGCGCAGTCCGACACCAGTCGACGCGACGGCGCTGTCCCCGGCCTGTAGCGACCGCACCGCACCAGCGTCGCGAGCTGCTCGTCGATGGGCACCGCCGGCGCGCGCACGCGGGACACCCGGGCCGCCGGGGACCGGCCTCCGGAGCGGTAACCGGACCGCTCGGTGCGCAAGCACTTTCGGCGCACGCGTGGCAGGGTGTCCTGGATGAGCAAACTCAATTGGAGTCATAACGCGTACTACCAACGGTTTCTCATGCGGCAGCTGCCCACCCCATGTGCCCGGGTGTTGGACGTCGGCTGTGGGGCCGGGGGTTTCGCGACGGAACTCGCACGGCGGGTCGAGCATGTCGATGCGATCGATCGGTCCGCGGTGATGATCGAGGAGGCGAAGCAGGCTGTGCCGGAGAATGTTCGGTGCATGCTCGGGGATGTGTTGGAGCAGCCGCTACCGGACCGAACCTACGACGCGATCGTGTCGATCAGCACGTTGCACCATATGTCCCTCGATGAGGTGTTGCCGGTATTGGCGCGGGCGGTGCGGCCGGGCGGTGTGATCGCCGCGGTGGCATTGCCGCGACCCGACCTCGTTCGGGAATTGCCCGTCGAAGTGGCGGCGGCGATCGGGCATCGGGTGTTCGGGATCGTGTTCCGGATGCTTCGGGCGCGTGGGCGGGGGAGTTGGTATGCGGTCGAGGCGACGGATGACGTCATGCCGGTTGTGCTCGATCCGCCGCTGACGACGCGGCAGGTGCGGGCGCAAGTCGCCGCGATTCTGCCCGGTGCGCGGGTGCGACGGCTGGTCTTCTGGCGCTACTCGCTGGTGTGGCGCAAACCGGGGTAGGCGTGCTCAGACGGCTGCCACGCGCTTGGCCTCGCGACGCTGTCGGCGGCGCATGCGGTAGCGGCGGATCCGGCTCGCCAGCAGATACGCCAGGAGCATGCCGATCACCAGCAGTGTGCCCGCGCAGACGGCCGCCACGACCGGGTGGAAGATCGCGATGGTGACGATACCGCCGACGGCCAGATCCTCGACGAGGCTCATGACGATATTGCTCGCGGGCTCCGGCGAGGTGTTGATCGCCATCCGGGTTCCGGCCTTGACGAGATGGCTTGCCAGGGCGGTGGTTCCGCCGACCGCGCCGGCCGCCAGCTGGGGCAGCGAACCATCCTGGCCCGCGAGCAGTGCAGCCACGACCGCACCCGATGCCGGGCGCACGATGGTGTGCACCGCATCCCAGAAACTGTCGAGATAGGGGACCTTATCCGCGATCGCCTCGATGAGGAACAACACACCGGCCACGATCAATACATCGGTGCGTTGCAGTGCCTCCGGCACCTCATCGGACAGACCGGTCACGCCGAACACACCGAGCAGCAGGACCACCGCATAGGCATTGACCCCGCTCGCCCAGCCCGCGGTGAAGATCAGGGGCAGTGCTGACATGAGGCCATCGTATGGCGCTCAGCGCAGCGCGGCACGACCACGCAGCCGACCGAGTACGACCAAGGCGACCAGCGTCACCGCCAACAGCAGGCAGGTACTGGCGGCCGCGTCGAACACCTCACCGCGATCGGTGAGCCCGAAAATGGTGACCGGCAACGTTTTCCAGGTGGCCGGATACACCATGACGGTCGCGCCGAGCTCGCCCATCGACAGTGCGATCGCCAGACCGGCGGCGGCGCCGAGGGCAGGCAGCAGTAGCGGCACCGTCACCCGGCACAGCACCCGAACCGGACCCGCCCCAAGGGATTCCGCGGCCTGCCGGTAGGCGGGATCGAGCCGGTCGAGCGCGGCCGAGACCGCACTGAAGGCGTAGGCCAGCACCAGCACCGAATGTGCCACGATGACAATCCATTTGGTGCCACCGAGCAGCAACGGCCGCCCGTTGAAGGCGATCAGCACGCCGAGACCGATGGCCACCGACGGCACCGCCATCGGCAGATGGAAAACCGCGTCGGTGCATGTGCGCCACCAGCCGGGAACCTCGCGCGCGCCGAGTGCGGCCCAGGTGCCCAGGACCAGGGCGACCCCACCGGAGAGCAGCGCGGTCTGCAGACTGACCGAAAGACTCGCGGCCTCTTGGCCCGACAGGGCCGCACGGAAGTTGGCCAGACCGAGATCGGAGGGCAGCGGCCCGGTCCAGCTGCCCGCCAACGCGGCCGCGACCACCGTGGCGATCGGGGCGACGAACACCACGATCACAACGAGAGCGAAAACCGCCAAAACCATTGCACGGCCACGACGTGTCCAGACCAACATGGTCAGCTCTCCTTTCCGGCGCGGCCGGAACGGGCGAAAATCAGCCGGTACCCGATGTACAGGCTCAGTGACAGCAGCACCTGTACCGACGCCAGCACGGCAGCGCCAGGCAGGTCGAAGGTCACGATGCCGCGGGTATAGATCAGCGCGGGCAGGGTTGTCACACCCTTGGCGCCGGTAAACAGCACGATGCCGAATTCGTTGAGCGTCAACAGCAGTACGAGACTGCCGCCCGCGGCCAGCGCGGGCCACGCCTCCGGCATGACGACCTGACGCAGCACCCGCCACGGTGTGGCACCGAGGCTGGCGGCCACATCCAGTTGTTCGCGCGGCAGCTGGGCGAATCCGGCCAGTAGCGGGCGTACCACGAACGGGGTGAAGAAGGTGATCTCGGCGAGGATCACGCCGAGCGGTGTGCTCAGGAAGTTCAGCACCGGGGTCTTGTCCCCGGTGATCCTGGCGATCAGCGCGTTGACGGCACCGGCGGTGCCGTACAGGAAGGTGAAGGCCAAGGTGATCAGGAACGACGGCAGCGTGAGCACCGTATCGATCAACCTGCCGACCAGCGACGAGCCCGGAAACGGCACGAATGCCAGCACAATCGCGAGAAACGTGCCGAGCACCAGACACCCGGCGGTCGAGCAGATCGCTATGGAGATGGTGCGCCACAACGCATGACGGAAGGCTTCCGAGCCGAGCACCTGCGACCAGACGGCCGTACCCCGACCGTCGTTGGTCTCGGTCGACTCGGCGAGTACCCGCACGATCGGATACACCGCGATGAGCAGCACCACCAGTAGCGGCGGCAGGGTCCACAACACCGGCCGCCAATGACGTTGAGGCGCAGCGCCCGCAGGCGGGGCGAGCCGTGGTTCGAGCAGGGTGGCGTTGCTCATCGTCGGACTCCGGAGTCGGTGCTGGCGGATTCGCCCGTTGTCCCGGCGAATACCAGTGCGTGCGCGGCGTACGGGCTCCGGTCACCGCCGGGACAACGGCGAGGTCCGCTGATACCAGGGAACATGGCGCCGACGCTGCGAGCCGCATGCGTGCCGCCCCTCATTTCGGGATGCCTGGCTCGTCCGGGGCCGACGTCACCGCCGCACCGATGATCGGCGGAATCAACACGCCCGCCGGGTCCGGGAATCGCACGCCGGCGATCGCGCCGACCGCGGTATCGAGACGGCCGGGCACATCGGCGGTGATCTCGTCGCGCAATCCGTCAACCTTCAGCCGTAGCCGCGTCGAGGCACCGCGCCACACGGTCGATACCACGATGCCGCGCACCGCATTCCGCTCCGAGGTGGCACCGACCCGCACGGTATGCGGTCGCACGCAGAGCACCCCGGGTGCGTCCATGCCCCAACCGCCGGGGATATCCGGTGCCTCGGCCCGCAGCGTGAAGGTGCCGACGGTGACCAACGCGGCGGTCCCGGATACCCGATTCACGGTGCAGGGCAAGAGGTTGACGCCGCCGAGGAATGCCGCCGTGAAGTCACTCGGCGGTCGCTGCCACAGATTCTCGGCGGTGTCGATATCGACCAACCGCGCGTCGCGCATGACCGCGATCCGATCCGCCAAAGCCAATGCCTCGGCCTGATCATGGGTAACGTACAGCATCGCGGTATCCGGCAATGCCTTTCGTAATTCCTGCAGCTCACCGAGCATCGACTGCCGTAACTGGGCATCGAGCGCGGCCAGCGGTTCGTCGAGCAGCAGCACCTTCGGCCGGATCGCCAGCGCACGAGCGATGGCCACCCGCTGCTGCTGGCCACCGGACAGTTCGCGCGGCAACCGCTCGGCATAGGCCGCCATGCCGACCATTGCCAGCGCCTCGGCCACGCGCCCGCCGATCTCCTTGCGCGGCACGCGATGGGCCTGCAATCCGAACGCCACATTGTCGTGCACCCGCATATGCGGAAACAGCGCATACGACTGCACGACCACACCGATCCCGCGCTTGGCGGGCGACAGGCCGGTGACATCGCGTCCGGCCAGCCGCACCGCACCCGAGGTCGGCCGGACGAATCCGGCTAGTGCCTTGAGTGCGGTCGACTTGCCCGAGCCGCTCGGTCCGAGGAGTGCCACCGTCTCACCGGCGGCGACGCGCAGAGTGAAATCGGTCAGGGCGACCGTGGTCTTGCGGCCGCGGCCGTAGCTGACCCCGACCCGGTCGAAGACGATCGCCGGTTCGGCTGCGGTCGTGGCTGTTTCGGCCGCGTCGGTCGCGATGGCCGAGCCGGGCTGCGTGTCACCGTCGGACATGATGGCGGCTCCTGGGTTTCGTGGCATCGGCTTACTGCCCGGTCGCCTTCTGATAGGCGGCCACATCGGCGTCCAGGTCCGAAAGCACCTTGGTCCAATCGACATTCACGATTTCGACCCCTTTGAGCACGGTGCTGGCCGACGGACCGGCACCGGTCGCCGGGGCATCGCGCAACTCCGTGCGTGCGGGCACCGCGAAGGCATCGGGCAGCGACTTCTGCGCGTCGGTCGAGAGCAGGAACTCCATGAGCTGCTTGGCTTCGCTCTGGTGCGGCGCGCCCTTGGCCAGGCCCATGACGTAGGGCACGGCCACGGTGGAGCGCTTACCGTCGGCGGCGGCCGGGAAGAAGATAGTGAACTTGGAGCCCTTGTCCTTGACGGTGGTGAGGTTCATCTGGACATCGCCATTGGCGACCACCAGCTCACCCTTGTCGACCTTGGCCTGCAGCTTGCCGGTGGACGAGGACGGGCCGACATTATTGGCCTGCAATGCGGCGAGGTAGTCCAATGCGCCCTGCTTGCCGAGCAGATTCTGCAGCAGGATCAGTACCGCGGTGCCGTCACCGGCCTGACCCGGCGTCGAATACTGCAGCTTGCCCTTGAACTCCGGCTTCAGCAGATCGTCCCAGGTGAGATTGGTGGTGTCGACCGACGGGTTGGCAATGAAGGACAGGTAGTTGCCCGCCAGCGTGACGTATTTGCCGTCGGCATCCTTATCGCTCGCCGCGACGAACCTGGTGTCGATTCCGCTGTCCTGCAACAACCCCGAGCTCTTGGCCTTCTGAATGAACGGCGGCAGGGTGACCAGCACATCGGCCTGCGGGTTGGACTGCTCCTTGTCCACCCGGTTGACCACCTCGCCCGAACCGGCCTCGACCAGGTTCACCGAGATGCCTGTCTTCTTCTTGAATTCGGCGAATTGGGTGGTGTACCAGCTGCCGACGCCGTCGGCGGAGTAGATGGTGATGGTCTTGCCGTCGCCGCTGTCGGTGCCGGTGCCACCACAGGCCGCGGTGAGCGCGACAGCGGTGACGGCCAACGCGGTACGGGAAATGGTGCGTGCCAGACGGCCTTGCGTGTTCGAAGTACGCACGATGACTGCAACTTTCGGTTCGTGTCGGGGTGGAGTCGAAGGGACGGGGGATTCGGGGTGATCAGGTTCGGTCGGCGAGGATCAGGTCCGCGAATTCGGTCACCGAGGCCACCACATGGGTGGCTCCGGCCGCATGCAACTGCGCCGCGTCATGCGCGCCGGTCAGTGTCCCGGCGACGATGCGCGCACCGGCGGCCAGACCACTGGCGATATCGCTGGTCGTATCGCCGAGTACCGCGACCTGATCCACGGCATCGATGCCGAGCCGGAGCAGGGCGGTCAGCACCATGTCCGGGTACGGACGTCCGCGTCCGGCATCCGAGGGAGCCAGGGTGAGATCGGCGATCTCGTTCCAGCCCAACGCGTTCAGCAGCCGGTCCTGGGTGGTGCGGCTGAAGCCCGTGGTGAGCGCGACCCGCACTCCCGCCGCGCGGAGAGCGGAAATCGCCTCGGCCGCACCGGGAATCGGAACGATATCGACCGCGTCGATCAGTGCGTCGTAGGCGGCCTCGAAGGCGAGGTTGGCGGCCTGCGCGCGGTCCTCGGCGCCGAGCAGGGCGCGAAAGACCGTGATCTTCGACTGGCCCATGGTGTCGAGCACATACTGGCGGGCCCTTTCGCGTTGCGGGCCTTCGGTTTCGATACCGGCGCTGGTCGCGGCGGCCTCGAAGGCGCGCAGCACCAATCCGCCGTCGGCGACCGTGGTGCCCGCCATATCCAGGACGGCGAGGGTGATGTTCTCATCCGACATGGTGCTCCTCAGAGATTCAGCAGGTCGGCGGTTTCCGCGCCGATCGCGGGGCCGAGGGTCATGCCGCGGCCACCCGGACCGGTGACGACCCAGATGTGTGCGGCGGCCTGCACGCGGGTCACGATGGTGGACGGATCGACGCTCTGGCTGTAGACGCCCGCCCAGCGCCGGACCACCTGCGGGAGTTCGCGTCCCAGCAGTTCCTCGGTGACGGCGGTGAGGTGGTCGTAGGGCGCCTCGTCCACATCGAAGGCGAAGGGCTCTTCGTATTCGTGGGTGTCGCCGATGGTGAGACCGCCGTTGAGGCGCTGCACGCACAGCAGTTGCATCCGGTGCTCGGCGGCGATCGCGGTCTGCGACTGCTCGGCGTTCAGGACGTCCAAGTCTGGACCGGCGAAACCCGGGTAGTAGCGGAAGCTGTCGCCGTCGGCGATCGCGGTGGTCAGCGGTTCGCCAAGCGGCGCGGTCTGCATCATTTGCAGTCGGACCCGGCGCACCGGGATGGTGCCGACGAGTTCGCGGGTCAGCCCGGTGTGGGCGGCGCCCGGACAGACCACCACCAGATCTGCTTCGAAGATGCGGCCGTGATCATCGAGAACCGTTGCGCCGGAGCCGGTATCGGCGACCTGACGCGCCTCGGTGCCCGCGTGGAAGGTGTAGCGGTCCGCTGCGGTCAGATAGGCACGCAGTGCGGGCAGCGCCTGCCGGGATTCGACGGCGGCATCGGTCGAACAGTGCAGTCCGGCGAGGAATTTGCCGCGCAGGGCCGGATTGATCGCGCGCACCTGCTCGGGTTCGAGCAGTTCGAAGCCGCGGGCCTCGGCATGCGGGCTCGCCGCGGCGGCCTCGGCGACCGCGAGTTCGGTGGGAGTGCGCACCAGCGTGATCGATCCGGCGGGACGGAATCCGACACCGGGAACCTTGCCGCCGATTTCCTCCCACAGTTGCCGGGAGCGCAGCGTGACGTCCAGTTCGGCGGCCGAGCGACCGGACACCCACACCAGGCCGAAATTGCGCACTGTGGCACCGCGCGCCTCGGGCTCCCGCTCCAGTTGGACGACCTCGTGACCACGGCCGATGGCGGCCAAGGCGTGTGCGGTGCCGAGGATTCCGCCGCCGATGATGACCAATCGCATGGGTACATAGTGGGCAATGGTCTAGACCAAAGAGTGTTTGCCGCGCGAACGCTGGGTTAACAATTGGTATAGACCAATGCCGGTAGGCTGGCGGCATGAACACATCAGGTGCGACCGGAGCCGAGGCCGATGAAATGCGCGGCGGGCGTATCGATTCGGCGCCGCGGCTGCCGAAGTCCTTCCTGGTGCGCACCGAACTCGAGCAGCTACTGGCCGATCTGGAGGAGGGCGATCCAGTGCCCTCGGAGCGGGACCTGGCCGGTCGATTCGAGGTCGCCCGTGAAACCGTCCGACAGGCGCTGCGAGATCTCTTGGTGGAGGGCCGAATCCGCCGCCAGGGTCGGGGGACGGTGGTGTCCCGGCCGAAAATGGTGCAGCCGCTGTCGCTGCGCTCCTACACCGAGGGCGCCATCAGTCACGGCCGTGTGCCGGGTCGCTTGCTGGTCGGTTGGGACGATGTGCCCGCCGATGCCGACACCGCCCGCGACCTCGGGCTCGCCATCGGCACCACGGTCATGCACCTGGAGCGGGTGCTGCTCGCGGATGGTGAACGCATCGGGTTGGAGAGCACCTTCATGCCGCTCGATCGTTTCGGCCACCTGCGCGGCGTCTACGATCCGACCACCTCGCTGTACGCGGCCGTCCGCGCGTCCGGTGTCGAGCTCGGCAGTGCCACCGAGCGCATCGAGACGGTGCTGGCCTCCCCCCGCGAGGCCGCCCTCCTCGAATGCACCACATCGCTACCGCTACTGCTGCTGCATCGGCGCAGCGTCGACCGGCACGGCGAGCCGGTCGAACGCGTCCGCTCCCTCTACCGCGGCGATCGCATCGCCTTCGAAGCCCAACTCGGCAAGTAGGATCTACCCGAGCGGACCGGTCGGCTCGCGCTGGTCATCGGCCGGTCGGTGCCGGGGGCTGGATCCGGACTGCGTCACTGTTTCTTCAGCGCACCTGGGGTGCCACCTTCGCGCCGAGCAATTCGATGTTGTGCAGCACCTTTTCGTGCGGCAGGGTGCCTACGCTGGTGTGCAGCATGAAGCGGTCCAGGCCGAGGGTGTCGCGGATGTCGGTGATCTTTTCGGCGACGTAATCCGGCGTGCCGACGAACAGGGAACCGTTTTGCGAGCGCAAGGCGTCGAACTGTGTGCGGGTCATCGGGCCCCAACCGCGTTCGCGCCCAAGGGTGCTCATCGCCCCGGCGTACGGCTCATAGAAGTCGGCCACGGCCTGTTCGTCGCTATCGGCGATGTAGCCGTGTGCGTGTACCGCTACCGCCTGCCGCTCGTGGCCGCCCTCGTCGAGCGCGCGGTGGTAGAGATCCACCAGCGGCTTGAAGCGTGCGGGCTGACCGCCGATGATCGCGATCGCCAGCGGTAAGCCGAGCAGTCCGGCGCGGACCACGGATTCCGGGCTGCCGCCCACCGCGATCCAGACCGGCAGCGGTCGGTTGTCGGTGCGCGGGTAGATCACCGCATCGCTCAGCGGGGCACGGAATTTGCCGCGCCAGGTCACCGGCGCGTCCGCGCGAATGTGCAGCAGCAGCGCCAGTTTTTCTTCGAAGAGCTCGTCGTAGTCGCTCAGGTCATAGCCGAACAACGGAAAGCTCTCGGTGAACGAACCGCGTCCGGCCATCAGCTCCGCGCGCCCGTTCGAGAGTCCATCCAGCGTGGCGAAATCCTGGTACACCCGTACTGGATCGTCCGAACTCAGCACACTCACCGCGCTGGTCAGCTGGATGCGTTCGGTCCGTGCCGCGATCGCGGCCAGTACGACGGCGGGTGCGGATGCCGCGAAATCCTTGCGGTGATGTTCGCCGACGCCATAGACATCGAGTCCGGCGCGCTCGGTGGCGACCGCCTCGTCCACCACCTCGCGCAGGCGTTCGGCCGCGGTGGGCGCCGGTCGGTCGCCGACCGGGTACAGCTCCGCGAAAGTCGTGAGTCCCAGTTCCACAGCTCGAGTCCTGTTCCTGTGTAGTTTCTATGTCAACCACCAGACTAAACGGACCATGGTCCGATACTATTCCACGCGCATTCGCGACCAGATCGGGCGCGGGGACGGACGATGCGCGATGACCGGTGCGGATAGTCTTGTTCCATGTCAGTGCGTACCCGCCAGCCGCTTGTACCCGGCACGCTCTCGCCAACCCGTGAGGTTCCGCGCTCGATCGAGCGTCCGGAGTATGCGTGGAAGAAGACCGTGAACGAGGGCCGCGAACCCTGGGTGCAGACGGCCGAGACCATCGAGAAGATGCGGATCGCGGGCAAGATCGCGGCGCAGGCGCTCGAGGAGGCGGGCAAGGCGGTCGCACCCGGTGTCACCACCGATGGGCTGGATCGGATCGCGCACGAGTACATGTGCGATCACGGCGCTTACCCATCAACCCTGGGGTACAAGGGTTTTCCGAAATCGTGCTGCACCTCGCTGAACGAGGTCATCTGCCACGGCATTCCGGATTCGACGGTGATTCAGGACGGTGACATCGTCAATATCGATGTGACCGCGTACATCGATGGCGTGCACGGCGACACCAATAAGACCTTCCTGGCCGGTGATGTCGACGACGAGGTGCGACTGCTGGTCGAGCGGACCGAAGAGGCGACCATGCGCGCGATCAAGGCGGTTCGGCCGGGCCGGGCGCTCAATGTGATCGGGCGCGTCATCGAGTCCTACGCCAACCGCTTCGGCTACGGCGTGGTGCGCGATTTCACCGGGCACGGCGTCGGCCCCACCTTCCACAGCGGCCTGGTTATCCTGCACTACGACCAGCCCGCCATCGAATCGGTCATCGAGCCCGGCATGACCTTCACCATCGAACCGATGATCAACCTCGGCGGCATCGACTACGAGATCTGGGACGACGGCTGGACTGTGGTCACCAAGGACCGCAAGTGGACCGCGCAGTTCGAACATACGCTGGTTGTAACAGAGACAGGCGCCGAAGTTCTGACCTTGCCGTGACGGGTGGATCGCGCAGTTCGAAGCTCGCGCTGTTGGGTTGTAACAGAGACAGGCGCCGAAGTTCTGACCGTGTGGTGATGTGGGCCCGTCTCGCACGGGAGTGCCGGGGGTCGGCTCGTGTGCGATTCCATTGTGGGGATGCGTCGGTCGCGCCGCTGACGGAGCTGCCGTGACGAGTACATTGCGGGGCGCACTCCTGATCGCCGGTACGACCTCCGACGCCGGGAAGAGCGTTGTGGTGGCGGGACTCTGCCGGATGCTGGCGCGGCGCGGCATCCGAGTCGCGCCGTTCAAGGCGCAGAACATGTCGAACAACTCGGTGGTCACCCTCGACGGCGGTGAGATCGGTCGTGCGCAGGCGCTGCAGGCGGCGGCGTGCGGGTTGGAGCCGAGTGTGCGGTTCAATCCGGTGCTGCTCAAACCCGGCAGCGACCGACGCTCGCAACTCGTGGTGCGCGGCAAGGCAATCGGCGCGGTCGGCGCGCGCGACTACTTCCAGCATCGGCAGGATCTGCGCGAGGTCGTTGCCGGCGAACTGGATTCGCTGCGCACCGAATTCGAGGTGGTGATCTGCGAGGGGGCCGGTTCACCAGCCGAAATCAACCTGCGCGCCACCGATCTGGCTAATATGGGGCTGGCGCGCGCGGCGCGGCTGCCGGTGCTCGTGGTCGGCGATATCGACCGCGGCGGCGTGCTCGCGCATCTGTTCGGCACCGTGGCCGTACTGGAACCCGAAGACCAGCAACTGATCTCCGGCTTCATCGTCAATAAGTTCCGCGGCGATGTCGAGTTGTTGCGTCCCGGACTCGACCGGCTCACCGAGCTGACCGGGCGCCCGACTCTCGGGGTCATTCCCTACGCGGACGAACTGTGGATCGATGCGGAGGACTCTCTCGGCACCGTCGCCGACGCCCCGGTCGGCCGTCCGAGTCCGCCGATCGGCGCCGACTGGCTCACGGTCGCCGCCATCCGGCTGCCGCGCATCTCCAATTCCACCGATGTCGAAGCGCTGGCCTGTGAGCCCGGTGTCGCGGTGCGCTGGGTCAGCGACCCGTCCCGGCTGGCCGATGCCGATTTGGTGGTGCTGCCGGGCAGTAAGGCGACCGTCTCGGATCTGGAGTGGTTGCGGCGCACCGGAATCGCCGATGCGCTGCTTGCCAGGGCCGCAGCGGGTCGTCCGATCCTCGGCATCTGCGGCGGATATCAGATGCTCGGCAGTCGCATCGTCGATCGGGTCGAATCGGATGCGGGGACGGTCGCGGGGTTGGGTCTGCTCGAGCTGGAGATCGAATTCGCCGATCCGAAGGTATTGCGGCGCAGCACCGGACGGGACATCGGTAACAGAATTCCCGTGCACGGCTATGAGATTCACCATGGTCGGGTCGGGCACAGCGGTGATCCGGCCTGGCTGGAGCTGGACAGCTCGCCGACCACGGAGGGCAGTTCGCGTGGGGCGATCTGGGGCACCCACCTGCACGGCCTGCTGGAATCGGATGAGTTCCGTCGCTCCTGGCTCCGCGAGGTCGCCGTGCACGCCGGACGGCCCGGTTTCATCGTCGCCGACGACGTATCGGTAGCCGCGATCCGCTCGTCCCAACTCGATCTGCTCGCCGACCTGATCGAACAGCACCTCGACATCGCTCACATCGAACGCCTGCTCACCGACGGCGCACCTACCGATCTGCCCACCATCGCCTCCGGCCTGGGCGTCGCCGCACGCTGACAACCACCCCGCCCGGCTCGCGTGCGACTGACACGCGGCCCTGTTCAACTGGGGCGTGTACCGTACTCCGGCATGAAATCTCGTCGGATCACGGTCGGTGACCGGGCATGGACCGTGCGGGTCGACGGCCCGGAGTCTCGGCACAGCGTGCTGCTGCTGCCCGATGCCGGTGATCCGGTCGACGTCTACGATCAGGTGTGCGCGCGTTTGCGCAACTCCGACCTGCGCACCATTGCGGTGGAATCGGTAGCGGACCTGGATCCGGCGGGGGTGCACGCCATCCTCGATGAACTCGGCATCCCCTGGGTGAATGTCGCCGGACGCGGGCTGGGCGCGCAGCTGGGCTGGCAGGTCTGTGCGGGCGGTTTCGGGCGGTTCATCAGCCTTGTCGTCGCCGATCGCGGCCATCCCGCCGTGCCGGCCGCCGACGGTACCGTTGTGGATCCGTCGTGTCGTCCGGTGGAGGTCGCCGCCACCGTGCTGGTCACCAAGAATATGCCGCGTTCGGTCGCCGATGCCTCCGGTCGCTACGTCTGTGGCGAATTCCGGGTCGTGGAGATCGACGTAGACAATGTGGCGACCGAGGCCGACCACGAATTTGCCACCGAGATCGTGCTACGCACCAGCCTCTGGTGAACCGGCGGTCTTCGTGCGGAAGGCCGCTAGCGATTGCTTGCAGGTCGCTCGAAATGGTCAGCTAGCGATTGCTTGCAGGTCGCTCGAAATGGTCGGCTAGCCAGTCCAGCCAGCTGTCGAGTTCGGCGAAGGCCTTGGCCAGCGGTTCGGCCGAGGACAGGAAGACATCGTGGCGCGCGCCGTCGATCGGGACGATATTGGTCCGATCGCCCAGGCAGCCCGACCAGCGCTGAATTTGCCGGACATCGAGCACCGCATCCGCCACATCGACGGCCGGACCGTACTTGCGCGCGAATTTCGTGACGCGCGAACGCAGAATCAACGCGGGCACGCCGATCGACAGCCCGGCTTGCAGCTTGGCGTGCCCGTTGCGGATCGCGCGCAGCCAGCCGAGCCGGACCGGGAAGCCCGCCAGCGGTTTCCAGTCCAGGTTGTAATCCCACTCGCCGGCCACGCTGTGGTGCAGGCTGTCGCCGTAGGAGCTGATCTTGTTGCCGGGGAGTTCGACCATCGACCGGAACCGGCCGAGCATCTTGATCACCGGGGTGCCGATGGTCCGGTAGTACGAGGGGCCCTGCAGGTCGAACCAGGGGCTGTTGAGCACCAGGCCGACGATTCCCGATGCGGCCGTGCCCTTCGCCTTGTTGAGCTGGTGCAGCCACAGCGACACGATGAGTCCGCCGGTCGAATGCGCGACCACGAGCACGTTATCGCCCGTCTCTTCCTGGACGATTCGCAGCGACTCGTTCAGTTCGGCGTCGTAGGCCGCCAGATCGGTGACGTAGTGCGGCGTCTGCCCGTCGCGTAGCGAGCGGCCGCACTTGCGCAGATCCAGCGCGTAGAAGCGATGCCCGCGCCCGGCGAAGTGTTCGGCGAGATGCTGTTGGAAGAAGTAGTCGGTGAAACCGTGCACGTAGAGCACCGCGGGTTCGGCGACGGTGTTGTTTCGAGTGACCCGCAAGCGATCGCCGGCGGCAGCTTCGGTGTCGGGGGTGTAGCGAACGAGGGTCGCCACGGCCTCGCCCTCACCATCGGGGTCCGGACCGAGCGGCAGGGTGCGCTGCTCATAGCCCGCGCCGAGGACATCTGGCTTCCATCGCTCGGCTGCGGGGGCCGTGAGATCGGACACGCTGAGCGAGGCTTCGTTCGTCACATCGATCAATGTAGCCGTACCGACTGCTTGCAGGTCACTCGAAAGAGGCAGCGACAGCACTGCCGTTTCGACGATCGAACCCGGGAAGGAATCTATGTCACATTCGGTTGGTTCGTTGCCGGGCTTCGAACGGCTGAGGTGCACAATTGGGCTAGGTGAACGGCGGGTAACCTACACCCCGCCGAGTCAGCCAGTACTCGCAACAACCACATAGCGCCCGTGCCAAGCAGGCCCATCCCGGGGGTGGGCGTGCGCAGAAGGACAAGGAAGTCGATCTACCCGTGCCGAACGCTGCCATGACTGAAAAGACCGATGTAGTACTCATCGGTGCCGGCATCATGAGTGCCACTCTCGGCGCACTGCTTCGGCAGCTGCAGCCGGAATGGTCGATCTCCCTGTTCGAGCGGCTGGACGCGGCCGCCGCCGAGAGCAGCGATCCGTGGAACAACGCGGGTACCGGACACTCCGCCCTGTGCGAGCTGAACTACAGCCCGCAGAAACCGGACGGCTCGGTCGATATCAGCAAGGCCATCGACATCAACGAGCGCTTCCAGGTCTCGCGCCAGTTCTGGTCCTACGGCGTGGAAAACGGCATTCTCGGTGATCCTGCCGCTTTCATCAACCCCGTCCCGCACGTCAGCTTCGTGCACGGCGCGGACAATGTGGACTACCTACGCAAGCGGTACGAGGCGCTGTCGCGGCATCCGCTGTTCGCCACGATGGAATACATCGACAGCCCCGACGAATTCGCCAAGCGGCTGCCGCTGATGGCCAGGGGCCGCGACTTCTCCGATCCGATCGCGCTCAACTGGACCGATGAGGGCACCGATATCGACTTCGGTTCGCTCACCAGCGAACTGCTGGCCTACCTCGGCCGCGCCGGGGTCGATCTGGCCTTCGGTCACGAGGTACGCGACCTCACCAAGCAGTCCGACGGCTCCTGGCTGGTCAAGGTGCGCAACCTCCGTACCCGCCGAACCCGCACGCTCATCAGCAAATTCGTCTTCGTCGGCGCGGGTGGCGGTGCGCTGCCGCTGCTGCAGAAGTCGGGCATCAAGGAGGCCAAGGGTTTCGGTGGCTTCCCGATCAGCGGTCAGTTCATCCGCTGCACCAATCCGGATCTGATCTACAAGCACAGGGCCAAGGTCTACGGCAAGGCAGCCGTCGGTGCGCCGCCGATGTCGGTGCCGCACTTGGATACTCGCATCATCAAGGGCCGGCCCGGCCTGCTGTTCGGTCCGTACGCCGGGTGGACGCCGAAGTTCCTCAAGGATGGTAAGAACACCGATCTGTTCAAGTCGGTCAAGCCGAACAACATCTTCTCGCTGCTCGGCGTCGGCGTCAGCGAACTCGGCCTGACCAAGTACCTGATCAGCGAGCTGCTCAAGTCCGAGGCGGGCAAGGTGGCCACGCTGGAGGAGTTCGTGCCGCGTGCGAACGGACACGACTGGGAGCTGATCACCGCGGGGCAGCGGGTACAGGTCATCCGGCGTAAGGGTGCGGGCGGCGTGCTCGAGTTCGGCACGGCGGTTATCACCGCCGAAGACGGCACCATTGCGGGTCTGCTCGGCGCGTCACCCGGCGCGTCGACCTGTGTGAGCGCCATGGTCGACGTGCTGCAGCGCTGCTTCCCGCGCGAGTACGCCGACTGGACCCCGAAGCTGAAGGAAATGGTGCCCTCGCTGGGCGTGAAGCTCTCGGAGAACCAGGCCCTGTTCCAGGAAGTCTGGGATTGGTCGACCAAAACCCTGAACCTGAACGGCGTGTCGGACAACACGCATAAGCCCGCAGGGGTCGCGCCGATCGCGTAGTTGTGATAGCAAGACGCGATGATGTCAACGGTTGTACTCAAACGGTCCTGGGCGCTCGATCTCGACACCGCCACCCTGTATCAGCTGTTGAAACTTCGCGTCGAAGTCTTCGTTGTCGAGCAGAAATGCGCGTACCCGGAGCTGGATGGTCTCGACCTGCTGCCGGAGACGCGCCATTTCTGGCTCGATGACGAGGGGGAGATCATCTCGACGCTGCGGTTGCTCGAGGAGCACGAGAACGGTGTGAAATCGTTCCGCATCGGACGGGTGTGCACCTCGGCCCCATCACGCGGTCACGGGTACACCACCCGGCTGGTTCAGGCCGCGCTCGCCGAAGCAGGTTCGGCAACCGTCCGCCTGAACGCCCAGACCTATCTGGTCGACATGTACGCCAAATTCGGCTTCAAACCCGACGGCGACGAATTCGAAGACGACGGCATCATGCACCTCCCCATGCGCAGGGGCTCTGTCTAATTGCCGCGCCTTCGGCGCGGCGGGTTCGCGGCCCCCTTCTGTCTCGCGTCCGAGTCGCCCCGAAGCGCATACGCCACGCGCGGGACTCAACGCACACACCAGGTGCCGAACGACCCGCCATCACCGACCACAACG
>NZ_JBFANN010000039.1:0-78708 GCF_040674855.1 Nocardia sp. NPDC049707
GGTGGAACAGCGACCTCAGCAATCACTGAACTACCAGGAGTTCACTCAAATCTCGAGCGTCACACACGCGCAGCCGGAGTTCTCAGACGCTCACTTACTCGGCTCGTCCACCGCCATCCCGGCGTGCGGCCGCAGGTGACCCGGCACGAAGTCCGGGCACTCCCCATTGATCCACGCGGCCATCTCGGCGTCGAGCGGATAGAAGTCGTACTCGCCCGCCGGACCCGCGATATAGCCGTCGAGCGACACGGCCACGTAGTAAACGAGCTTTCGCATATTCATACCGCCTGATTCGTTGTACTCTGTCTGTAGTGATTTGAAAGTAGTACTACGGATGGAGTGGTGTCAAGTGCGGACAAATCCGGAGCGGCGGCAAGCGCTGCTCGATGCGGCGCTCGAGGTGTTGGCGAAGGAGGGAGCGCGCGGGCTCACCTTCCGCGCGGTGGACAAGGAAGCGGGGGTGCCAGCGGGTACGGCGTCGAACTATTTCGCCAACCGCGACGACCTGATGACCCAGGCGGGCGGGCGATTCTACGAACGCCTGGCCCCGAGTGCGGCGACCATGGCCGATCTCGCGACCGGCGCGAAGACGAAGGCGCATATCACCGAGCTGATGCGGGAGACGGTCGGTCGCCTCGAGGCGTTCCGCACCGGCTACCTGGCCATGCTCGAGCTGCGCCTGGAGGCGACGCGGCGACCCGAGCTGCGCGCGGTCATGACCGAGGCCGTGCGCGCGGATCTCGATTTCAATGTGCGCAACCATCTCGAAGCCGAACTGCCCGGCGATGAAAAGTCGGTGATTCTGCTGTATCTGGCCCTGAATTGGCTGATCGTGGACCGGCTCACGCTGCCCGGAATCTTCACCGAGGCACAGAGCCAGGAACTGATCGAAGCCGCGGTCGATCGACTCGTCGGCTCAGAGTGAAACGCCGCGCTCTACCGGGAACCCTTGTGACGCGCGTCACCGCCATTCGATAATGGGGCAATGATGGCGAATGTCGGAGACCGGCTCCTCGTGCACGGCCACGTGGTGGGGGAGGGTGATCGCCACGGCGAAATCGTCGAAGTCCGCGGCCCCCAGGGCGCACCGCCGTATGTGGTGCGATTCGATGACGGGCACGAATCGCTCGTCTACCCGGGCCCGGACGCGATCATCGAACCAACGCCGCACTGAGCCGCAGCACGCGCGGGGCCCGCTGGCCGCGGGCCCGCTGCGCGCTGCCCAGCCGTACGCACACACCTGGTCCGGCAACCCGTTGCCTTTCGTGGGGCGACCGCACCGCGCCCCCGGCATCTCCGCCGGCAAGTCCACCGGGGCCGCGATATCGCGGTTTCTTCGAATACCAACCGTAACTTGTTCTCGCCCTTCATAATCGACCGTGATTCCCCCGAGATATGCGACCGTGTGGCTTCGGGCACCATCCACTCGGTTGACTTGCGATTGTGTCGCTGGGCACAATTTGCCGATGTAGTTGGGCGGGGGCGGAGGTATGGAATGCGTACAAAGACCGATATCCGTTTTGTCATCGACACCGACCCCGAGCAGGTAATGGATGCGTTAGCCGCGGTCGAGATGCTCCCGGAGTGGTCCACCTCCTACCGCGATGCCCGGGTCGCGAGCCGCGACGACGACCTGCGACCGCGCCGGGTATTCGTCAAAGCGGAACTGATGGGCCGCTCGGATCTACAGGTCTTGGAGTACGAGTGGACCGAGAAACGTTCCTCCTGGGAGGTCACCGACAGCACCCGCGGGGTGAAGGGCGGCGGCTGGTTCGAGGTCACCGAGGGCGAAGAGGGTACCGATGTCTGGTACCACGTCGAGCTCTATGTCCCGATCCCGATCCCGGGCATGCTGGTGAGCCGGACCATGCGGCGCTCGAACGAGACCGTCGTGCAGAACTTCATCGAGTTCGCTGAGGGCTTCACCGAAAACGAGAACTATCAGGCCGTCTAGGGCTGCCCCTTGCGCAAGCGGATGCGACTATGTGACCCATGATCGGTTCCAAACGGGCACGCCTGCTACCGACGGCCGACGATGCGTCGGTAACCCAGCTCGAGTTGTTCTTCGATCTGGTGCTCGTCTTCGCCTTCACCATGGTCACCGACCTGGCCGCACACGAGACCAGCGCCAAGAACATGCTGCGCGCACTGCTGGTGCTCGCCGTCATGTGGTGGCTGTGGATCGCCTACTCCTGGCTCGGCAATGTGGTGCGCGCGGATGAGGGCATCGCGCGCGTGGCCATGTTCGTCGCGATGGGCGGCGGATTCCTCGCGGCGCTCACCATTCCGGAGGCCTTCCACGATCTGCCCGGCGGCTGGTATGGCCCGCTGGTCTTCGCGATCGCGTACCTGATCGTGCGCGTGGTGCATGTGGGCATGTTCGTGCTGGCCAGCGCCGAGGATTCGCAACTACGCAACCAGGTGCTGCGCTGGAGTCTCGGCTCCATCACTATCGGGACCACCCTGCTCGTCATCGCGGCGATGACCTCCGGGACGGTGCAGATCGTGCTGTGGATCGCCGCGATCGCCGGCGATATGGGATGGACCCTGCTCGCGGGCGAGGACTGGCGAATCAATTCGGTCAGCCATTTCGCCGAACGCTACGGACTGATCATTATTGTGGCGCTTGGTGAATCGATCGTCTCGATCGGCATCGGCGTTGCGGGACTGCCCATTTCGTGGCCGATCGCCGTCGGATCACTACTCGGACTTGCGATTTCAGGCTTGTTGTGGTGGGCGTATTTCGATGCGGCCGCACTGTCGGTGGAGCACGAGTTGCAGCGGGCCGAGGGCGAGCGGCAGATCAAGATCGCCCGAAACTCCTACACCTTCTGGCATTTCCCGATGATCGCCGGGATCATCGGACTCTCGCTCGGACTGAAGAAGGTGCTCTACTACGTCGGCGACGAATCGGCGCACAACCTGACCGACGCGCTCTCCGGGATACCGCTGTTCGCGCTGTACGGCGGTGTGGTGCTGTATCTGATCGCCTTGGTCGGGTTCAAGCACTATGCGACCGGGAGCGTCACGGTGCCGCGACTGGTGGCCGCCGCGGTGCTGCTGGCGCTGATTCCGGCGGCCTGTGCGCTGCCCGCGCTGGCCGCACTGGCGCTGCTGTGCGGAGTACTGGTGCTGCTGATCGTCTGGGAGACAATGCGTTACGCGCAGCCGCGCAATGAGATCAGGCACGCGACATACGGCTGAGCTGATAGCGCACGGTTTGTTCGTGCGGCGTCGGGCCGCAGTTGGAGGACTCGACGCGCACCCCGTTATGCACCGCGTCCCGGATTTGATCCACGTTCTCGCGGATCATGTCCGAGACCAGTTCGTCGGTGCGCGGATCGGCCAGCACCTGGAAGACGATGCGAAATGTGGTGTCGGCGACGAGTCGGATGATCTCGTCGTGGAACGGGATGTAGCGGACCCGTCCGGCCTGCGGATCGTTCTTGATGAGTTCGAGGATCATCTCGTCCATTTCGGCGCGGTTCTCCTCCAGCGCCGCCGCGATATTGCGGGTGTAGTGGCCGGCACGCAGCACCTGCGCGACCTCGTCCAGGATGGCGATGGTCATGGGGCGCTTGATGACATCGACAATGGTCGTCACGAACCGGTTCACCACCGCCGCGGTCACCCGATCGCCGAGCGCCCGATCGGCGACCCGGCCGACGCGCACGACGATCACCACGATCCGCAGCAACCGGAACCCGCGGAAGAATGGGCTGGTCACCGGGATCATGCCGAGCACTTCATACCAATAGACGAACGGGAACGTCCACGGCCAGCCGGCACGGCGCCAGCGCCAGAGGAATTCGGCGGCGAATATCGCGCAGACCGAGTAATCGAGCACCACGATCACGCGGTAGGTGTGCGCGGAGACGTCGAAGAAGCTGACCCAGGTGACCAGCACGACCGAGACGATGGCCAGCACCAGCATCACCAGGTCCGACCACAGCGCAGGCGGTTTGCGCGGAAAATCCAGCTTCGGCCCGTCGTCGAGGCCAAGCGTGGTCGGCCTGGTTGGAGTTGCCACCTAACGATCCCTTCGACGCCGAACGGTCCCGCCGAGGGTAATACGCGTTCGCCCCAGGTTACTTCCCAGCGCGGATGATCGCCTCGATATTGCGTTCGGCCAGTGCGGTAATGGTGAGCGAGGGGTTGACCGTGCCGGTGCTGCCCGGAACGGCCGCGCCGTCCATCACATACAGGCCAGCATGGCCGTGCACGCGACCATTACCGTCGGTGGCCCGGCCGAGCACCGCACCGCCCAGCGGGTGCGCGGTGAACAATGCGTTGGCGTCGTAACCGAGTGCGCTGTATTCGACCACGGCATTGGCACGTTCGGCGATCCGGTGATCGACCGCGCGGGCGGCCGCCACGATATCGTCACGGTTCTTGGCCGACCAGGACAGCCCGACCGCATTGCGGGCGGGATCGTAGCCGAAGCGGGCGCGGGCCGGATCGAGCACCATGCCAAGGGAGGCCAGCGCGCCGGTCTCGAACGGAATGCCAGGGATGTACCAATTTTCGAGCGTGAGCGGCACCGCGGATTCGTCGAGGATGCGGCTCGCGCTCGGCACGCCCTGACCGAAACCGGCCAACTCGCTGGCACCGCGCGCCAGCACCACATCACCGTTGGTGCCCCAGCCATCGCCGATGTGCTCGTTGAGGTTCGGCAGTGCGCCGGTCGCCTGGCCCCGCACCAGTAGCTCCGAGGTGCCGATCGAACCCGCGCCGAGGAACAGGCGGTCGCAGGTGAGGGTGCGGGTGCGGATCACCTCGCCGGTCGGCGAAAGTTTTGTCACAGTCACCGAATAGCGGCCGCCGGATTCCTGCGCGATGGCGTCGACGCGGTGCCCCGGATAGATGGCGGATTTGCCGGTGTCCTCGGCGTAGCGCAGGTAGTTCTGGTTGAGGTCGAACTTCGCGCCGTTGGAATTACCGAGACTGCTGCGCGCCACCGTCGCGGAAGGCCTTGTGGTGCCTGCGATTTCGCCGCGTAACACATCCCACTTGAAGATCGAGTCATTGGCGACCGGCTGATAGCCCGCCTTGCGCACCTGTTCGTCCCAGGCCCGGGAATGCGCGAACGGCGCGGCGGCGTATAGGTCTGCCGGAATAGGGCTGAGCCGCAACATCTCCCGCACGCGTGGGTAATAGACGCTCGCCATTTCGCCGTAATCGACTGTGCCGCCGAAGATATGGTCGAAGAAGCGACGCTCGGGCGCGACCATCGCACCGGAGAAGATGACCGAGCCGCCACCGACAGCGGCCGCCCGCCATACGTCGATGCCCGAATACTCGGTGCAGTCGAGTACGCCGCCGAAGCTGGCGAAATGCATCGGCACCTTGGTGACGCCGGTGAAGTTGGTGCGATGCCAGAAGCCGCGGCCGTCGGGCAGATCGTCACCGGTGAAGATTTCCCGCCACGGATCGTTGGGCCAGCGCGAACCGCGCTCCAACACGGTATTGGCGATGCCGGCCTGAGCTAGGCGCAGTGCGGTGACCGAGGCGCCGAAGCCGGAGCCGATCACGATCGCGGGCGAATGTTCGGGCGGATCAGGAAGTGGCGCAAAGATTTCCGGGACCCACATGCGGAAAAGGTCGTCCCACATCGGATCTGCGGCACCGGATCGCCCCGCACCCACTGCAATACCCGCGACACCCAACATCGCGGCCGCACCGGATGCCTTGAAAAAGGCACGTCTGTGCACCCGGCCTACCTCCCTCATCACGCATGACCGAGCGCAGACTACCGGTATTCGGCGGTGCTGAACAGCTGGCGCCGAAGGAAACCGACGATCTCGGTCGAGTGCCGTCGAGGCGGTTGCCGGTACGGGCGTCTCAGTCGGCGAACGGGGCCTTGTCCGGCTTGCAGGTAGCGCCAGGCGCCGGGAGTTGCAGGTCCACGAGGTAGTGCTCCTGGAGACGGGCCGCGCAGTCACTCATCACCAGGTGCCCGTAACCGCCCTCGATGATCACCAGCCTGGCATTGACCAGCTCCTGCTGGGCCCGGCGGGCAGCCGTCAGCGGGGTGACCGGATCGAAGCGGTTGTTGAACAGCAGGGCGGGTTTATCCGAACGCAGAATCCACGGACCGGTGATGCGCTGCGGATACCCCTTCGCCGGTGCGGGCCAAGCACCGCATGCCTGGCGCAGGTACAGCCACATGGCACCGTAATGCGGTGCGGCGCTGGCGAGTTCGGCGGCCATGACGGGCCATTGCTCAGGTTCGCGGCCGAAGCTGTTGTCCGCGCACGTGATTGCGGTGAAGGATTCGAGAAAATCCTCGGTGAAACCGATCGCGTCCAGAATCTGTTGTACGACATCGGGATTGCCCGCCGGGCCGCGCTCCAGTTCGGTGAGCAGTTCGGCCAGCACGGGCCAGCCGTCCTTCGTGTCGTAGAGCAGGGTGGCGTGTGCGGGCAGCACCTCCGTGAGGGTTACCGCGCGAGAGTGCTCACCCTGGCCGACCGCGATGGGGCCCTGGCGCAGCCGGTCCAATACGGCATCGTTGCGGGCGCGCAGCGCGGCGGCATCGGTTTCGGTCGGCCCCGCGAACACACAACGCGGTTGTCCCGCTTCGGCACACAGCCGCAGGAACTCCGCGAGCACATCCTCGGTGCCCGCCGCGGAGTCGGCGATCTGGGCGCGCGAATCGTTGCTGTAGGCGTCCGGGTCGATCATCGAGCCGAGTTGCAGTGCGCGGACCCGGTCGCCGAACAGCGCGCCGTACACCGCGCCGAGATAGCTCGCATAGGACCAGCCCTGATAGGTCATGGTCGTCTCGCCGACCGCGCGGCGCAGCAGATCCAGATCGCGGGCGGCATCGACGGTGGTGAGGTGCGGCAGCAGCTGCGGGCTGTGCGCGGCACAGCCGGCGGCCAGTTCGCGGGCATTGCGCGCGGCAACGGCCTCCTGCTCGGCATTTGTCGGCGGGAGCAGGACGCCGGACCAGAAGCGGTGCTGCTCTTCGGAATTGGCGAAGCACCGCACCTGACCGCTGCGGCCGATGCCGCGCTGATCGAAGGTGATCACATCGAATCGGCGGGCCACCTCACCGTCGGACAACTCGCCGTGGCTCGCCATTTCGAACCCTGAACCGCCGGGTCCGCCGACGGCGCTGAACAGGGTGCCGATGCGATGGTCCGCATCGATGGCGGGCTGTTTGAGGACGGCCAGCGACAACGTCGGGCCATTCGGCTGCGCGTAATCGATCGGGACCGCCGCCGTCGCACACTGATACTTGCTCAACTCCGGTTCGGTGCACTGTGCCCAATCGAGCGTCGGGGTCGGCGCCGCATCGGCCTGCGCGACCAGTTCGGCGACCTGCGAGACCACCGCACTCTGCCGGGAGCAGGCGACCAAGGACGA
The DNA here is from genome assembly GCF_040674855.1 of Nocardia sp. NPDC049707. Taxonomy (NCBI): domain Bacteria; kingdom Bacillati; phylum Actinomycetota; class Actinomycetes; order Mycobacteriales; family Nocardiaceae; genus Nocardia; species Nocardia sp. NPDC049707. The sequence goes on from NZ_JBFANN010000039.1 coordinate 7,372, forward strand.
CACCAATACGGCCGCCAAGGCCAATCCGACGATCTTCCACCCGCGCATACCGATCATCCTGCGATGCGAACCCGGCCGCCGTCGTCCTCCTTCGGGACTAATCCCGCTGCGCCACAAATGCGACCACACTAGGGGTTTCGCATTTCGAGTGCCACGTACTTCCTCCGTATCCGGTCGAACTTCGCTGGTCGACAAGACTATTGTGTTCGAACTCGGTTACCGCTACGTCATCAGCAGCCGGACGACGGCAATGCTGCCCACCACGACGATCACCGCACGCAATACCGTGGGCGGCATCCGCCTGCCCATCTTCGCGCCGAGCTGGCCGCCGATGATCGAACCGACGGCGATCAGCGCGACAACCCGCCAGTCGACATCGGCGATCAGCGTGAAAACCACCGCGGAAACCGCGTTGACCAGCAGACCGAGCACATTCTTGACCCCGTTGAGCCGCTGGATGTCCTCGTGCACGAACACCCCGAGCAGCCCGATCAACAACACGCCCTGGGCCGCCCCGAAGTAACCGCCGTAGACGCCGCACAGAAATATCGCGACGTACAGGATCAGGCCACCGTGTTCGGGCGCCGGATCGGTGCCGGACGCCCGGCGCTCTTTGACCCAGCGCGCCAACCGCGGCTGGACCACGACCAGGATCAACGCCGCGATGATCAGCACCGGCACGATTGCCTTGAAGGCCGCGGCGGGCAGGATGAGCAGCAAGATCGCACCGGTGGTACCGCCCAGCAGGGACGCGGAGCCGAGCCGGACCACCCTTGCCCGCTGTCCCTCGAGTTCGCGCCGGTAGCCATAGGCCCCGCTGACACCACCGGGGACCAGACCGATGGTGTTCGACACATTCGCCGTGACCGGCGGAATCCCGAAGGCGAGCAGTACCGGGAAGGTGATCAGGGTGCCCGATCCCACGATGGTGTTGATGCCGCCCGCCGCGATCCCCGCGCCGAAGACCGCCAGTTGTTCCAGCCAAGTCATATGAACTACCTCCAGCCGGTCGGAACGCTAATCGTCAGGTCGGATGACCGGACGATCGGGACCGGACTTTCGGCGGCGCCTCCGGGCACGGTAAACTCGCCGGCATCATGCAGCGGGCACTTCTTCTCGGCCGCCGCGACGGGGTCTGATCGGACTGGCCTCCCGTCGCGGGGTTCTGCCGCGCCGGTCGACCCGTTAACTGGGATCCACCACACCCCTGGAGAAATCGCATGTCCGCTGACGCGTTCGTATCCAGCTCGCGCGCCATCACGGCCCCGAGCAAACCCGCCCCTGCCGACCAGCCCGCCTGGAACCGGCAGCAGAACTCCTCCATGCCGACCTTCCGCTACCGGCCCTTCGCCGAGGAGGTCGAGCCGATCACGCTGCCCGACCGCATCTGGCCGGACAAGATCATCGACCGCGCCCCCGGCTGGTGCGCTGTCGACCTGCGCGACGGCAACCAGGCCCTGATCGACCCGATGAGCCCAGCCCGCAAGCGCCGCATGTTCGACCTGCTGGTGCGGATGGGTTACAAGGAGATCGAGGTCGGCTTCCCGTCTGCCAGCCAGACCGATTTCGACTTTGTGCGCGAGATCATCGAGGACGGCGCGATTCCCGATGACGTCACCATCCAGGTGCTGACCCAGTGCCGCGCTGAACTGATCGAGCGCACCTTCGAGGCGTGTTCCGGTGCGGCCAATGTGATCGTCCACTTCTACAACTCGACCTCGGTCCTGCAGCGACGTGTGGTGTTCCGCGCGGACCGGGCGGCGGTGAAGAAGATCGCGACCGATGCGGCGAAGCTGTGCCTGGAGATCGAGAAGAAGTATCCGGACACCAACTGGCGCTACGAGTACAGCCCGGAGTCCTACACCGGCACCGAGCTGTCCTACGCCAAGGAGGTGTGCGACGCGGTCACCGAGATCATCGCGCCCACCCCCGACAGGCCGATGATCATCAACCTGCCCGCGACCGTCGAGATGGCGACCCCGAATGTCTACGCCGACTCGATCGAGTGGATGAGCCGCAATCTGGCCCGCCGCGATTCGATCGTGCTGTCGCTGCATCCGCACAACGACCGGGGCACCGCGGTGGCCGCGGCCGAACTGGGCTACCAGGCCGGTGCGGATCGCATCGAGGGCTGCCTGTTCGGCAACGGTGAGCGCACCGGCAATGTCTGCCTGGTGACGCTGGGGATGAATCTGTTCTCGCGCGGCGTGGATCCGCAGATCAACTTCTCCAATATCGACGAGGTTCGCCGGACCGTCGAATACTGCAACCAGCTGCCGGTGCACGAACGCCACCCCTATGGTGGCGATCTGGTCTACACCGCGTTCTCCGGTTCGCATCAGGATGCGATCAACAAGGGTCTGGATGCGATGAAGGTCGCGGCCGATGCCGCCGACTCCGATGTCGACGACATCGTCTGGGAGGTGCCGTACCTGCCGATCGACCCGAAGGATGTTGGCCGTACCTACGAGGCCGTCATCCGGGTCAACTCCCAGTCCGGTAAGGGTGGCGTCGCCTACATCATGAAGTCCGATCACGGGCTGGTGCTGCCGCGGCGGCTGCAGATCGAGTTCTCCCAGGCGATCCAGACGATCACCGACGGTGAGGGCGGCGAGGTTTCGCCCAAGGAGATGTGGGATGTCTTCGCCGAGGAGTACCTGAGCCCGATCCGTCCGCTGGAGCGGATGCGGCAGAAGGTGACCGCCTCGGAGACCGACGGCGGCGTGGACGCGATCACCGCGGTAGTGAAGGTCGACGGCGTCGAGCAGGAAATCACCGGCGCGGGCAATGGACCGCTGGCCGCCTTCGTCGACGCGATCGCGACGGTCGGATTCGATGTGCGAGTGCTGGATTACTCCGAGCACGCGATGTCCTCGGGCGACGACGCGCAGGCCGCGGCATATGTGGAGTGCGCGATCGGCGACAAGGTGGTGTGGGGTGTCGGTATCGCCACCTCCATTACGACCGCGTCGCTGCGAGCAGTGGTGTCGGCGGTGAACCGGGCGCACTGACGCGGGGCGGTTGGGCCGAGTTCGGCAGGGCCGGAGGTTCATTCGGGCTGGTTCGTCGAGCCGGGCCGGTTCGGGCCAGGTTTCGGAGCCGGGCTCGTTCGAGCCGGATTCGTTCGACCGGGTTCGTCGAGCCGGATCTGTTGGGGCCGAGGTCGTTCGGGTCGGTCCGAGCGATCCGGCACCTCGGCCGAGACCACGGAGTACGGTGAGAACCGGACGCCCCTTGGTGACGATGTGTCGCCGACCCGGGCGTCCGACTCTCGAACTCGCTGTTGGACAGCGTCTTCGGGTTGCGGCTGGTCGCGTGTGGCACTCGGCGCGGCAGCCGTGTATACCACGGCGCGGAGCCCGGTACCCCGTGCTAGCGTTTATTCGCATTCAAGCGCCGAGCTCTCTGCTCGAATTCCTGAGCAGATGGGGGAACTGTGACAACTAACGACCACAACCCGACTTCTCCGCCCTGGCTGCAGAGTCATTCGGTGGATACGGCCGAGGTCACCACCGACTCTTCGGCGCCAAACGAAGCGGCCGAATCCGCACCCGTCGACGCGGGATCCGAGCGTCCGGGTGATGCGCAGGAGACCGTCGAGGTCACCGACCAGGCCGGGCAGTCCGATGAACCAGCGGAGCAGTTCACCGGATATCCGGTCGGGCCGGCGGATCAGACCACCACCTACCCGCAGGCCGGGGTGCCGCCGCAGCAGTACGGGCCGCCCGAGGTCTTCGCGCCGCCCGGTGCGCCGTACCACCCCGGTCAGTTCGCGCAGCCGTATCAGCCGGGTCAAAGCCAGAGCGGTAACCATCCGGTGCAGCCCGAGCCGTCCTATGGCGAGTACCGGCCGGAGATCGGGCCCGATGGGCTGGTTCGGCGGTTGCCGACGGAAAGTCAGGCCGAGCCGCAGAGCGGGCCGATCTACAGTTGGGCGCCGCCACCACCACCGGTGCAGCAGCCGCCGATGTATCAGCAGCCGCCCATGGGGCCGATGGGGCAGCCGTCCATGGGGCAGCAACCACACACCGGGCAGTTGCCGTACGCCGAGCAGGGGCCGGGCACTGGCCTGATGCCCTATGGCGAGCAGGGGCCGGGCGCGGGTGTGATGCCGTATACCGAGCAGGGCCCACCGCCGGGTTGGCAGGGCGGCCCGGCAGGTCAGCAGCGGCCGTTCGAGCCGCAGCATGTAACGCAACCCGGCCAGCCCGGACATTCGGTCAATGACCTGAACCTGCTCAAGCGGGCCCGCAAGGCACCGCGCAGCGGCTGGCGACGCGCGGTACACAAGGCCTCCGGCGGCATGATCAATCCGGGTGAGTCGGCGGCGGATATCGTCTACCGCGATCTCGTCGACCGGGTGAATCAGCCGGTGCGCGGGGATTATCGGATCGCGATCCTCTCGCTCAAAGGCGGCGTCGGTAAGACCACGACCACAGTCGGGATCGGATCGACGTTCTCCTCACTGCGTGGTGACCGGGTCATCGCGATCGACGCCAATCCCGACCTCGGCACCCTGGCGCATCGGGTGCCGCGGCAGACCCGCTCCACCGTGCGCAATCTGCTCGAGGATCAGCACATCACCAGGTACTCCGATGTCCGGGCGCATACCTCCCAGGCGCCGAGCCGACTGGAAGTGCTTGCCAGTGAACAGGATCCGGCGGTTTCCGAAGCCTTCAGCGAGGCCGATTACCGCCAGGCCATCGGCATCCTGCAGTCGTTCTACAACATCATCCTCACCGACTGCGGCACTGGTCTGATGCATTCGGCCATGGCCGGTGTGCTCGATATGGCCAGCTCACTGGTGCTGGTGACCTCACCAGCCATCGACGGCGCCCGCAGCGCCTCGGCCACCCTGGACTGGCTGGACCACCACGGCTACAGCAAGTTGGTCGAGCGAACGGTGGTGGTGGTCAACGCATCTCGTCGCGGCGCCTCCACCGTCGACCTGGACCAGCTACGCAAACTGTTCCTCGACCGCACCCGCGCGGTCCAGGTGGTGCCCTTCGACGACCATCTCGCCGAGGGCGCGGAGATCGACCTGGAACTGGTGAGCAAGCCGACCCGGCGCGCCCTCCTGGAGCTGGCCGCCATGGTCGCCGACGATTTCGGCTACATCGGTACCCAGCAGCACCGCCCCGGTCCGCCCAGGCACTACTAGCATCCGGTTCTCGGGGGCGCTATTCGGCGGTGATCTGGGTGGCGGCGGTGCGGAAGGCTTGCAGGACGGTGGCTATGGCGGGGCGGGTTGCGGCGTGGGGCCGGGTGGCCAGTTCGTAGAGGCGGGCGGCGCGGACGCCGGAGAGGCGGAGGACGGCGAGGTCCGGGTGGGCGACAGCCCAGCGGGGCATCAGAGCCACACCGTAGTTCGCGGCGACGAGGGTTTCGATAACGCGGAAGTCGTTGAGGCGCTGGACAATACGGGGTTGGACGCCGGTCATCGTCACGATGGAGCGCAGCACGTCGTCAACCGGGAAGCCGCCGCGGACGCTGAGCCAGGTCTCCTCGGCGAGTTCGGCCGGGGTCACCTCGGTACGGGTCGCGAGCGGATGGGTCGGTGCGACAACGACATCGGTGGGTTCGCGCATAATGACCGTGGTACTGACGCGCGGGCCCGCGATACCGGGTGAGCGCTCGTCGCGGTGGGTGAGGACGATGTCGTAGTCGGCGAGCAGGCGCGGTACTTCACTCGGCGGCAAGTCCTCGTCACGGGCGACGACCTCGACACCACTGTCGGCCAGCGCAGGCAGCACCCGCGGCAGCAGCAATGCGGCGCCGGACGGGAACAGCGCGACCCGGACGCGACCGCGCGCAGACCCGCGATAGTGCGCCATCTCGGCCACCGCACGGTCCATCGCGGCAAGCACCTCATCGGCGCGCACCACCAGCGCCTGCCCCGCATCGGTGAGCCGAACCCGCCGCCCATCGGGCTCGAGCAACGCGACACCGGCCTCCTTGGCAAGCACCTTGAGCTGCTGCGACACCGCCGAAGGAGTCATCGAAAGCGCCTCGGCCACAGCCGCGACAGTCCCGCGATCCGCGAACTCCCGCAGCAACCGCAGCCGCTCAACCGCCATCGGCGGTCCAACCCGCCCGCCCACCCCTGCGGTCTGCTCCGCCCCTGCGGGCGGTACGGCTGCGTGAGCTGAACTCCCCACGCCACCGGGCGAATCGGGAGGCGCCGGTCTCGCAGTCTCCGCCACCCCTGCCGATGCCGTCGACCCGGCCGCCGATGCGGTTGACGCCGACTCCGAGGTATCCCCAGCCTCATCGGCTCGAGGCAACGGTTGCCGGGCGTCGGAAGTCGGGGCGGGATGGCTTCCGGAAACCATTAAGTGATGCTACATCGTTAGTACACATTTATTCGATTGTTCTTAGTTGTTTCATTACCGAAGATAAAGAACGTGACCAATCGTGACCGTTTGCTCGGGCTTACCGTTGTCGTGCTGTGGGGGCTGAACTTCATCGCGATTCGGGTGGGGCTGGACCACTTTCCGCCGTTCTTTTTCGCCGCGCTGCGGTTCGCGGTCATCGCGGTGCCGGTGCTGATGTTCGTGCCGCGGCCGAAGGTGCCATTGCGGTGGTTCCTGTTGTATGGGATCGGGTTCGGGATTCTGCAATTCGCGTTTCTGTTCACCGCTATGCGGGCGGGTATGCCGACCGGGTTGTCCTCGTTGGTGCTGCAATCGTCCGCGCCGTTCACGGTGGTTCTGGGGGCGCTGTTCCTGCGAGAGCGGCTGCGGATGACACAGTTGCTCGGCATTGCGGTCGCAGTGGCGGGCATTGTGGTGATCGGGCTCGATCGCGCACAGCATGCGGCGCTGTTGCCAGTGCTGCTGACGCTGGCGGGTGGTCTGGGGTGGGCCTTCGGCAATATCGGCTCGCGCTTGGCGACGGCGTCCGGCGACGTCAACCCGTTGCACTTGACGCTATGGATGACGGTTGTACCGCCGATCCCGATGTTCGCGCTGTCCGCAGCCATCGAAGGACCGACAACCGGCTTGCACGCATTGACCGACGTCACCTCCCCGGGCGGCCGGCATGCGCTGCTCGGCCTCGCCTACATCGTCGCGCTCGGCACGATCGTGGGCTCGGGCCTGTGGACCTATCTGATGAGCCGGTACCCGGCCAGCACGGTCGCGCCCATGTCCCTGCTGGTCCCGGTGGTCGGCATCCTCGCCGCCTGGGCCGCCTTCGGCGAGGACCCGACGCCGCTGTCGCTGCTCGGTGGCGCCATCGTGATCGCCGGCGCATTCGCGGCGACAAAGGTGGGTCGCCGCGATGCGAATGCCGTAGCGGCAAAGCCGGATTCGACCCCGCCCCCGAGGCCGGAGCCAGACCTCGACGGGCGCCCCCGAATGGTGGACGCCTGAGCCGACCGGCCACCACGATGCCATTGCCACTGCGGTCGAACCGTTTCGACCGCGACCTCTCGCCGGACCCGACCCTCCACAGGCAAACCCGATTGATGGAATCGGCCGACCGGCACAACACGATTGCCCTACCGGTCGAACCGGTTTCGCCCCTGCCCCGGACCCGACGCTCGACCGGCAACCCGATCGACGGAGGCCTGAGCCGACCGACATGCACATGCCGGTCGCTGTGACGCCCTGACCTGCGCAGGTTGCGTACAACACCGGTTCAGGAAACCGGTTCGGACCGGTCACGGCGCCCGGTAATGTCTGCCGCGCCATTTTCGTGAACCGGTGGCCGACCAGGTTCCGGCGGGCGACGTCAGGGGTGGGTCGGCTCCCCACTGACAGTCGCTTTACAGTGTTTGCGGCGTGGAACAGGGTCGGAGGCTGGAACGTTGTCGAGAAACTTGTCGGTGCTCAGAAGGGTGGCGTCGGACAGTTTGTTCGGCGCGCTGTAGGCGGCTGAGAAGCGCATGGTAGATCAGCGATGGACGGTATCGCGAAGAGCAATGCTGCGCGGCACCGTCGCAGCGGGAGTAGCAGCGGCGGGGGCGCTGACGGCCGGTGGGCTGAGGTCGGCGCCTGCCGCGGGCAGTCCCGGTGGCAGGCGGGTCGCGGTATTCGGCGGTGGGGTCGCGGGATTGACCGCGGCACACGAATTGGCCGAGCGTGGATTCGAGGTCACCGTCTTCGAGCGACGTGCACTCGGGGGCAAGGCGCGCAGCATTCCGGTGCCGGGCAGCGGATCGGGCGGACGGCCGGACCTACCGGGTGAGCACGGCTTCCGCTTCTTTCCCGGCTTCTACCAACATATTCCGGATACCATGCGGCGAATTCCGTTCGCGGGCAATCCGAATGGCGTTTGGAATAACCTGATCGGCGTGCCGGAGGCACGTTTCGCCCGCCTCGGCGGCGATGATTTCCGACTTCCCTTGGGCCCCAACGCCAGCACGAATTTCACCCCGGACTCGTTCCGCGAAACCATGGGCGCAACAATCGCGACGGCCCTGAAAATGCCCGCCTACGAAGGCGCCTACTTCGCCGATCGCCTGCTGGTATTCAACTCCAGCTGCGACGCCCGCCGGTTGGGGCAGTGGGAATACACCTCATGGCGCGACTTCGTCGGCGGCCACCAGCGCTCTCACGAATTCCGCGCCCTGCTCTCGCGCACCCTGACCAGCATCATGGTGGCCGCGAAGGAGGATGTCGCCAGTGTCCGCACCATCGGCACCATGGGCGAGCAGTTCCTCGGCAACCCTTTCGGACTCGGCAATGACGGCTCATTGGACCGGGTGCTGAACGGGCCGACCAATTCGGTGTGGATCGATCCATGGGTGCAGCAGCTGCGCGAACTCGGCGTGCAATTCGCGCTCGGGGCCGAGGTGCGCGGACTCGAGATGCGTGATCGGCGGATCGCCAAGGCCCGCATCGTCGATGAGAACGGCGCCCAGCGCAGTATCGAGGCCGACTATTTCGTGGTCGCGCTGCCCGCCGAACAGGCTCGCGCCCTGTGGTCACCCGACGTGCTCGAGGTGCGCCCGGAGCTGGCCGCGATGGATCGGCTCTTCGTCGACTGGATGAACGGCATCCAGTTCTATCTGCGCAGGCCGATGGATATTTCGCACGGTCACACCGCCTATATCGACGCGCCGTGGTCGCTCACCTCGGTCACCCAGAATCAGCTGTGGACCCGCAAACTCACCGAATTCGGCGACGGCACCGTGCAGGACTGTCTTTCGGTCGATATCTCCGATTGGAACTCCCCCGGCATGCTCTATGGCAAGCCCGCCAAAGAGTGCACACACGAGGAGATCGCGCGCGAGGTGTGGGCACAGATGACGGCACATCTGAACGATCGCGACGAACTGTTGCGCGATGCCGATCTGCATTCCTGGTTCCTCGATCCCGGCATCAGCTGGCAGGAATCGCAGCGGCGCAATGCCAATGCGGATCCGCTGCTGATCAATACCGCCGGGTCATGGGACTGCCGACCGGAGACCCACGGCACGCTCGAAAACCTATTCCTGGCAGGCGATTACGTGCGCACCAATGTCGACCTGGCAACCATGGAGGGCGCCAACGAGTCGGCGCGCGACGCGGTCAATGCCATCCTCGACGTTTCGGGTTCCCAAGCCGAACGCTGCCGCAAGTTCACGCTCTACCGGGCCACCGAATTGGAACCGCTGCGCCGCATCGATGCCGACCGCTACGCCGCGGGCCAGCCCAACCTGTTCGACGTGCGTCTGTGACCCGTGACTCGCCGCGCAGATCACCGTAGAGTCAACGTGATCATTGATTTCGCAAGCACATAGGTAACTCGCCGGATACGCCCAAGAGTTGTTCAGCACGTATCCGGCAGCCCGGAACGGGAGTCTGCACGTGCACAACGACCGGCAAGAATTCCGGGGGGACCGGGGATTGATCACCGACCCAGCCGAGCTGCGGCAGTTGCTCGGGGAGGTCCTTCCGCGAGCCGCGACCAAGGAGCGCGTCGCACTGCATCCCCGCGATCGCGACTGGATCGCGGCCACCCCGTTCATCGCCCTGAGCACCAGCGATGCCGACGGCAATTGCGATACCTCCCCGAAGGGCGATCCGCCCGGTTTCGTGAAGGTCCTCGACGACACCACCATCGCCATTCCGGAACGGCCCGGTAATCGCCGGGCCGACGGCTACCTGAATATCCTCAGCAATCCGCACGTCGGGCTGCTGTTCATGATTCCGGGCCGCCGCGAGACGCTGCGCATCAACGGCCGGGCCCGTTTGCTCCGCGACGCACCCTATTTCGACGACATGGTGGTCAAGGGCCATCGACCGATCCTGGCGATCGAGGTCGATATCGAGCAGATCTTCTTCCACTGCGCGAAGGCGTTCATCCGCAGTCAGCTATGGGAACCGGAGCAGTGGCCGGTCGACAATCTGCCGAGTCCGGCCCGGCTCGTCAAAGAGGTCCAGACCAATGTGACCGAGACGGTGGAGGAGTTGGAGCGCTACTACTCGCCGGAAAATTACAACGCCAAGCTGTACCGGGAGTGAGTACGGCCACCGCGGCCGAGCGGGTGGGCCGCAGCGAATGCGCTGCCGAGCAGAGCACATAGACTCGCGGCGTGGCAGATATAACGGTGCGCGGGCGGCTCGCGCTGCGGGCGGCGGCGGCAACGTCGTGGGCCTCGCAGAAGGCGGGACGCGGCAAGGGGTCGATGATCGGCGGGCTGATCGCGCTGCAGATCGATAAGACGATCATGGATCAGCTGGGCCGCGGACGGCGCACCGTGCTGGTGACCGGCACGAATGGCAAGTCGACCACCACCAGGATGACCACCGCCGCGTTGAGCACCCTCGGCGAGGTCGCCACGCAGGCCGACGGCGCGAATATGGACGCGGGCATCGTGGCCGCGCTGAGTGCGCACCGTGGGACGCCGTTGGCCGCGATCGAGGTGGATGAACTGCATCTGCCGCATGTCACCGATTCGCTGAATCCGTCCGTGGTGGTCCTGCTGAATCTCAGCCGTGACCAGCTGGACCGGGTCGGCGAGATCAATATGATCGAGCGCAAGCTGCGCGCCGGACTGGCGCGGCATCCGCAGACCGTGGTGATCGCCAACTGCGACGATGTGCTGGTCACCTCCATCGCCTACGACCATCCGAATGTGGTGTGGGTCGCGGCGGGCAGCGGTTGGTCGATGGATGCGACGAGCTGTCCGCGCAGCGGTGAGCCGATCGTCTGGGAGGGTGCGCATTGGCGTAGCACCGGAACGGACTTCGAACGGCCCGAACCGGATTGGTGGTTGGACGGCTCGGAATTGGTCGGGCCCAACGGTGTCCGGCTGCCGCTGAAATTGGCGCTGCCCGGACGCGCCAATAAGGGCAATGCCGCGCAGGCGGTCGCCGCGGCGGTCGCACTCGGTGCGGATCCGGCGGCGGCGGTGACCGCGGCGGGTACGGTGCGCGAGATCGCCGGTCGCTATCGGACGGTGCAGGTCGGCGAGCACGCCGCCCGACTGCTGCTCGCGAAGAATCCCGCGGGCTGGCAGGAGGCGCTGTCGATGATCGAGCCCGATTCGGCCGGTCTGGTGATCGCGGTGAATGGGCAGGTGCCCGATGGCGAGGATCTGTCCTGGCTATGGGATGTGCGGTTCGAACATTTCGAGGGCGTCCAGGTGGTGGCCGCCGGTGAGCGCGCCACCGATCTCGCGGTGCGCCTGACCTATGCCGGAGTCGAGCACACCACGGTGTCGGATCCCTTGCGCGCCATCGCATCCTGTCCGGCGGGACGGGTCGAGGTATTGGCGAACTACACCGCGTTCCGCGATCTCAACCGCGATCTGGAGGGGCAAAAATAATGTCAGCATCGCCTAGCGATTCGATGAGGGGCGGTGGCCGGGTGACGGGCGGGCACGAATCGACTGTGCGCATCGGTCTGGTGCTGCCCGATGTGATGGGCACCTACGGCGACGGCGGCAATGCGCTGGTGCTGCGGCAGCGACTGCGCATGCGCGGCCACGACGCCGAGATCGTCGAAATCACCCTGTCCGAGCCGGTTCCCGAGTCACTCGATATCTATACCCTTGGCGGAGCGGAGGATTCGGCGCAGCGCCTGGCCACCCGGCACCTGCAGCGCTATCCGGGCTTGCAGCGGGCCGCCGCGAAAGGCGCTCCGGTACTTGCCATCTGCGCCGCCATCCAGGTGCTCGGTCACTGGTACGAGACGTCCACCGGCGAGCGCGTCGACGGCGTCGGGCTCATCGATGTCACCACCTCCCCGCAGGCCAAGCGCGCCATCGGCGAGGTGACGACCACCCCGATGCTCCCCGGCCTCACCGCCGCCCTGACCGGCTTCGAAAACCACCGCGGCGGAACCAAACTCGGCGGCGACGCCACCGGTCTCGCGCACGTCACCCGCGGCGTCGGCAATGGTGTCGGCGACGGCCTCGAAGGCGTAGTCCAGGGTTCCACCATCGGAACCTATATGCACGGCCCCGCACTCGCCCGCAATCCGGAACTCGCGGACCTCCTGCTCATGCGCGTTCTCGGCGTGGACGAACTCCCCCCACTGCACCTGCCCGAGGTGGACCGACTCCGCCGAGAACGCTTGCGCGCCTGAGCACTGATCCGAGCTCGTCGCGGGTGATCGGCAGCGGACGCAACCGCGCCGTCATCGGGCATGGCGGATTTGGGCACGATGTCCGATATACGGACAACGCGCCGTGTTTTCGTCGGTAGCCTCGACGGAATACGGAGTGATGCACGATACGCTCCGGCTATGACAACGATCACAACAACGGATTCTGAACTGCTCGAGGGACAGTCGGCACCGGCGGATGGTCTGCTGTCATTGATCCGCCGACTTCGGTCGTGGCGGCCGCGCCCGCTACATGCTTCGGCAGTCGTCACCGGCGTCGTCGCACTCACGTCATTCGAAATGTCGTTTGTCGCATTGCACGACCTGTCGGTGCGAAACCTGGTGGCTCCCGCGCTCGCGGCGAATGTGCCGATCGCCATCGACGGACTGGTCATCGGTTCGATCATCGCCACCGCCACCTTCCGCAGGCGAAGTTCGGCCTGGTGGTATGCCACGGCGCTGTTCGTCTTCTGGACCCTGATGTCGGTCGCCGGAAATATCGAGTACGCGCGCGAAATCGGGGGCAGCCCCGTGTCTTTGTCGCTCTACGCCGGTATGCCGCTGACCATGCTGTTCGCGGTGCATCTCACCCTGATGCTGTTCGGGCGCGAACATGATCGCGCACGCATCGCGGAGCACATATCGGCAGTACGGGCGGAACACGCACCGACAGTGCAGGCGGAGCACACATTGACGGCATGGGCGAAACACGTACCGACAGCACACGCGGACCGCGTACCAACAGCACAGATGGACCGCGTACCAACAGCACAGGCCGAGCGCACACACACAGCACGGGCGGAACACGCACCCACAGCGCAGGCCGAGCACACACCTACAGCACAGGCGGAACACGCACCGGCAGTACCGGCGGAACACGCACCGGCAGTACCGGCGGAACACGCACCGGCGATGCCGGAGGACCGCGCGCCGGAAACGCAGGAGGACCGCGACCAAGCGGCGGGCGAGGATCGGGATTCGGCACCGCAGGAAGAGCCTGTCGTGCCGGCGCTGGACGCCGCGATCTTGGAGAATACCGACCCGCTGCCCGTCGCTCCGAAAAAGCTGCCGACCAACACACTGCCAGGGACAGCGGCAGCACCGCTGATCACACCGGCATTCGCGACCAGCGGCGCGGGCGGCAAGGCAGAGATCAGCCCCTTCTGACTCGAAACTGCCTCAGCCACACCGGAAGGCATCGCGGACCACCTGATCGCAACCAACGGTGTCGGCTAGGTCAGCGGGAATCCGGGGTGGTGCAGAGGTCGTGGACAAGGCGCATCTTCTCCAGGACCGGGTCGGGCAGGACGAAGGGGTAGAGGTCGTCGTGGCCCATTGAGCGGTTGACCATATTGAGGGACCAGGCGAGGGGAAGCCAGCGGTCGATAATGCGGTCGAAGCCGGCGCGGCCGACTTGGGGACGGTCGAGGGTCGCGCCGGCGGGGGCGAAGCCGAAGGCGGCGGCGGTGTCGAGGGTGTCGCGGATGTGCAGGTAGTGCGCGAAGGTTTCGGCCCAGTCCTCGGCGGCGTGCATGCTGGCATAGGACGAGACGTAGTTGGTTTCCCAGCCGGCGGGCGCGCCTTCGGTGTAATGGCGGTCCAGTGCCGCTTGATAGTCGGCGTTCGGGTCACCGAACAGGTTCCGGAAGCGTTGCGCGGCATCGTCATCGGCGATCAGTACCGAGAAGTAATAGTGGCCGATCTCGTGCCGGAAATGGCCGAGCAGGGTGCGGTACGGCTCGTCCATTTCGATCCGCAATTGTTCGCGGTGCGGGTCGTGGGCCTCGGCCAGATCCACAGTGATCACGCCGTTTTCGTGTCCGGTGCTGACCCGGTCGGTGACGCTGGAGAGCAGGTCGAAGGCCAGGCCGGTGTGCGGGTTGCGGTCGCGGCCGACGATCGGCAGGCCGAGTTCGACCAACTCCATGATCAGTCGCCGCTTGGCGGCCTCGGCCTCGGCGAACGCCCGCAGGCCCGCGGCATCGAGATCATTGGGGCGGGTGCGGGTCAGGCGGCAGGATTCGCAAAGGCTCGGTCCCCCATCGTCATCCGATGCCGGGAATTCATCCGCCTGCATCTGCCAGGCATCCTCCGACGTACCCGCGGGAGGCGGCACGATCGCGCCGGCGACCTCGGAACCGGGCACTGGCACCAACCAATTGCATTCCGCCACATGCAAGTTGTCGCAGAGCCGGAACCGCTCGCGATCGACAACGCCGCTCGACCGATCCACCGCCGCATCTCCCAGCGGATCGCCGATCACCACCAGCGCCCGATCGGCGAGGCTGAAACCGAGTGGGCTGAAACAGGACAGACACACCGAGTTCTCGAAGGCCAGCTGTTGTCCGCAGTTCGGACAGGTGAAATCGCGCATATCACTACACCTCTACCGGTGCCACGTCGACGGATACGGTGATCGAGCTCTCCTTGGCGTCGGTGTAGATGATGCCACGCAGCGGCGGCACATCGGCATAATCGCGGCCCCACGCAACGGTGACGTACCGCTCGTCGGCGAATTGGTCATTGGTCGGGTCGAAGCCGATCCAGTGGCCGGTCCGGTCGTGTGCGGTATCGCCGGGCACCCACACCGCGGACCAGGCATGGGTCGCGTCCGCGCCGATCATGCGTTCCTTACCCGGCGGTGGATCGGTCGCCAGGTAACCGGAGATATAGCGCGAGGCCAGCCCGTGTGAGCGCAGGCAGGCGGCGCCGATCCTGGCGAAGTCCTGGCAGACGCCCGCGCGCGCGGCGAAGACATCGGCGACCTTGGTGGCAACCGTGGTCGAGCCGGATTTATAGGTGAAGTCAGCGAAGATGCGGGTGTTGAGTTCGGTCACCGCTTCCAGCAGCGGCCTACCGGGCGTCAAGGATTCGGCGGCATATGCGGTGACCTCGGGGATGATCTCGGGCGGATGCAGGTCGAGGGTGAACTCCACCGCCAGCGGGCCATTGGCCGTGCTCGGACGGGCCTGCTCCCACGGCTTACCGGTCGCGCTCACCGCTGCCGCATCGGGTATGTCCACCTCGACCACGGATTCCCCGGTGACCACGAGCTTCGTATGGACGGCCGTGACATGGAAGTACGAGGTGGTGTTGCCGTACACATCGGTGCCGATCGAGCGGTCCGACGGCATCGGATCGATATGGATCTCATGCGAGAGCAGGCGCTGCCCCGGAAACTCCCGCGGCGTCAGAAAGGCGCGCCCATAGGAGCTGGTGACCTCGTCGGAATACTTGTAAGTGGTGCGGTGCTCGACCCGATAGCGCCGGGCGGCGGTGTTGGGCGCGATCATTCAACGACCCTCGTGCTACCCCACAGCGGCTGGATGTCGGCCGGCAGCGCCAGTTTCGTGGTCTCGAACGATTCGGAGATCTTGCGCAACCGCAAATGCACGCCCTCCAGCAACTCGGCCAGTTCGGTACGCCGGCCCTCGGGATCGGTGGTATCCAAATCGTCCGGGTCCACCCGGCTCAGCATGCGCCGGGCATCGGCCAGCAGCCGTTGCGGGCGTGAAGATCCCGACGCACCGGGCAGCGCCTGGAAGTCGGCATCGAGCTGATCCAGCTGATAGGCCAGTGAGCGCGGATTCCCGGCATCGAACAGCAGCAGTCCGGCCACCGCCGATACTCGCACCGAATCCCGATGCCGCCGACGGTAACTCACCGACGACTCGGCCGCCTTCAGCACCGTTTCGGTGACGACCCGCTCGGCCTCCGGCGGATATGACTGCGTCAGCGCGGCCGCGAGCAATGCGGTCAGCGACAGTCCCCGTTCGATGCGCTTGCCGATATCCATGACGTACCAACCGGTGTCGCGAACCAGCGATTCGGCACCGATCCCGGACAGCGAAAGCAGCGCCGCCAACGCCAGCGAATGCACCGCCGACAATGCCGATTCCTGATCGTCACCGGTGGATCGATACTCCGCAAGCGCGCGATCCACCGCACCCAGAATCATCCAGGTATCTACCGACAACTGATCGCGCACCGCCCGCGCCGCCGACCCGTACCGATTGATCGCAAACGCCATCGACCCGGGCATATCCCGATCGACAGTCAACGCCACCAAGTAGTCATGCCCCTCCCGCCCTGCCTCGGGCACCACCGCGGCGGTAATCGCGGCAAGCGACGTCGACTCCGTATCCGCACCGATATTCGGCGCACCAGCGCCCGACCCGGCACCAGAGGATTCGGCGGCACCTGCTGTTGTTCCCGGGCTGCCCGTCGTGGGACCGGATCCGCCCGAGACCGAGCCGGGCTCAGCCGAAGGTGGCTGCCGCGCACCGGAACTCGTCTCGTGCACGCCATCGGGCAACACACGCAACGGAGCCAGTGTCCCGGTGGTGCGGGCCAGCGCGGCCATGAGGATGGGCAGGGCGTCGGCGCCTTGCAGCCACGGGCGGTAACGGTAGTCCTGATAGCACTCGTGCGTTGCGATGAGCAGTCGCACAACGGCTTCGGCGCGTTCGCTGTAGCGGCCCATCCAGAACAGGTCGTTGAGTACGCGGGGGGAGCTGACCGGTTCGATCGCCGGCGCGCGGCGTTCGCGTTCCTCGGGAGCGGGTTCGGTGCTGATTGCGGCGACGGCGGTCGGGGCGGCGCGGACCCAAATGTCTTTGGCGGCAACCTTGATGACCACCCGCTCCGGATGTAGGCGCTGCCGCAGCTGACCGAGGCCACCTGTCATCGCCGTATAGCCGCCGCGACGGGCGAGCGAGAACAGTCGCATACCGACCGGTGCCGAGGCGAGCCCGCCGTACCCCTCGACCGCGGGCGCGACCGAGAACTGCGCGGGCTCCTGTCCAACCCACTGCCAGCCGCGGTCCTCGATCCGAGCGGCGAGTTCCGCGCGTTGCGCAGTGGACAGTTCCGGACCGAACAGCGTCGCGCCGTCGACCGCCGAGCGAATGATCAGCCGGTCCAGATTCGCGATCAGATGCGACCGTTCGCTGTCGTTGCCGCCCCAGTACGTCGGCGCGCTCTCTAGCGCCAGCTCCTCCCCGAGCAGCGCCCGCGCGATCCGCGGCAGAAATCCGGCCAGTGCCGGATTCTCCAGCAACCCGCTGCCGATCGTATTCACGACGGTCACCGCACCGCGACGCAACACCTCCACCAGCCCGACCACCCCGAGCCGCGAATCCGGCCGCAGATCGAGCGGATCGGAGAATTCGGCGTCCACCCGGCGCAGCACCACATCAACCCGCTTCAAGGTGCCGAGCGAGCGCATCCACAGCGCACCGTCGCGCACCACCAGATCCGCGCTCTCCACCAGCGGAAAGCCCAGCGTAGAGGCGAGAAATGCCTGGTCGAAGGCGGTTTCGGAATGCACACCCGGGCTGAGCACCACGACGACCGGATCATTGTCATCGGCCATCGGCGCGGATTCGATCAGCATCAACCGCATGGCCCGCGCGAACGGCGTGAGCGGACGCGGATTGGAACGTTCGAAAGCCTCGGGAATCGCCGTCGACACCACCCGCCGGTCCGCCAGCGCGTATCCGGCACCCGACGGCGCCTGCGCCCAGTCGGCGATCACCCGGAACTGTCCGTCGCTCCACCGGCTCAGATCGCAGGCGTGCAGGAACAACTGGTGCCGCCCCGGAATCGTGATGCCATGCGCGGCCCGCACATATCCGTTACTGCCGAATACCACCTCCGGCGGCAGCAGGCCGGTGGTGATGGTGCGCCGCGCGCCGTAGATATCGGTGAGCACCTCGTCGAGCACCCGCGAGCGCTGCACCAGCCCGGCCTCCAGGCGAGTCCAGTCCTCGGCGGAGACCAGCAGCGGAATGGGATCCAGCCGCCAGGCGGTCGGTTCGCCCGCCGCCGCGGCTTCGGTGTAGTAGATGCCGTCGTCATCGATGAGCCTGCGCACCCGGCCGTCCAGCCGCGCGAGTCCGGACGTGCCCAATTCGACAAAATCGGCGGACAGCTCCGACCACATGCGCCGCACACCACCCGCGGGATCGACCAACTCGTCGTAATATCCGCTCATCGGCCGACCACATTCGTCATAGCCCGCGGTATCCGCGCCCTCGGCACGATATCTGGCGAACTGTTCGGCGACCTGCTCGCGCACACTGAGCCGTCCGGCATTCGGCAGCGTCGTCTCCCCCCGGGCGCCGGATTCCGTGCCCCGCGCTTCGTCGCGCATAGTCACCGCGCCGACCTCGCTTCTCCTGCCAGACGTTGTCCGGAGCGCGGACACCTGTCCGCCCCACTTTCACCAGTCGCTGACCAGTCCCCACACCGTGCGTGCCCGGCGCAGATCGAGGATGCCCGGCGCGCCGATGTCGATGGACTGTGCTGCCATCTTCGCACGTAGTGCCCCCGGATCGACCCTTGTCGTGGTGTGCCCGGCCGCCTCGAACCGCCGGTTGCGGCGCGATTGCGCGGCCACCGCATTGACCGGCGGCTCCACGTAGGCCATGCCACCCGGATGTGCGACGTGATAGGTGCAGCCACCGCGGGACAACCCGGTCTCGGCATCGATCAGATCGAATACGAGCGGTGCGTCGACGGTGATGGTCGGATGCAACGAATTGGGCGGCTGCCAGGCGCGATAGCGCACCCCGGCCACTTGCACGTCAGCCTTGTCGGTGGCGAGTAGCGGCACCGGCATCCCATTGCAGGTCACCACGAAGCGGTCGCGGTCCGCGCCGACCACCCGGACCTGTAGCCGCTCCACCGAGGAGTCGACATAGCGGGCGGTGCCACTGGCCGCGGTCTGCTCGCCGAGGGTATTCCACGGCTCGATCGCGCCGCGCAGCTCGAGTTCGATATCGCCGAGCACCACGGTGCCGATGCGCGGGAAGCGGAATTCGGTGAACGGGTCGAGCCAGCTGGTATCGAATTCGATACCGTGTGCGCGCAGATCGGCGGCCACTTCGGCGATATCGGTCATCAGGAAATGTGGCAGCAGATAGCGACCGTGCAGATTGGCGCCGTGTCGAATCAGCGTCGCCCGCAACGGTTTCGCCCAGAACTGTGCGACGAGCCCGCGCACCAGCAGTGACTGCACCATGGCCATCTGGAAATGCGGTGGCATCTCGAAGCCGCGCAACTCCACCAATCCCAGTCGGCCCCTTGCCGTTTCCGGACTGTAGAGCTTGTCGATGCAGAATTCGGCGCGGTGAGTGTTGCCGGCGAGATCGGTGAGCAGATGACGCAGCGCGCGATCGATATGCCACGGTGCATCCGAATCCCTGGTCAGCCGGGCGATTTCGGCGAAGGCGATCTCCAACTCGTACAGCGCCTCCTCCCGGCCCTCGTCCACGCGCGGGGCCTGGGAGGTCGGACCGACGAAGCGACCGGCGAACAGATAGGACAGCGCCGGATGCCGCTGCCAGTAGGTCAGCATCGAGACCAGCAAATCCGGACGGCGCAGCAGCGGTGAGCGCGCGGGCCGCACCCCGCCGAGCGTGATGTGGTTGCCGCCGCCGGTTCCGCTGTGCGTGCCGTCGACATCGAAGGATTCCGTGCCCAGCCGCGCCAGTCTGGCCTGCTCGTACAGTGTCGAGAGCAGTTCGGCCTGCGCACCGAAGGAGGCGCTCGGCTGCACATTCACCTCGATGACGCCGGGATCCGGTGTCACCGAGAGGGTGCGCAGCCTGGCATCGACGGGCGGGGCGTAGCCCTCCAGCACCACCGGTCGCCCCACCGCGGCCGCGGCCGCCTCGACGCGCTGGATGAGCTCGAGGAAGTCGTCGAGTTCGTCCAGCGGCGGCAGGAAGACGTGCAGTCTGTCATTGCGCACTTCACCGACGAGTGCGGTGGTCGGCTGCCAATCCGAAGCCTCGACCATGCCGGGTGGTTCATTCCGCGGGGATCGCAGCGGGCCGATGAAGAGCGGATCGCGGTCGGGGCGCGGCCGCGGCGACTGCCACGAGACGGCGCCCAGCGGTAGGCGCAGACCGGCCGGAGAATCACCCTCGGACAATACGATTCGCCCTTGCGGCTGGTCGGGTGACTTACCGCGCCGCATCCGCCAGTCGGCACTCGCCCACCCGGCACCGTCCGCGCGTCGATACAGCGGAAGCACATAGGCGGCGGGCGCGGTCACGGCCGTATCGAGCCGCGCCAACAGTTCCTTGCGCGCTTGCGCCGAATCCGCTTCCAGATCATCGGCCGGGTCCACCGGATCCCCGTCCGGCGCACGGACACTGCCCGTCAACCGGGCCAGCGGGTCCTCGTAGGCCGGACGCACCTGGGTATCCGGCAGGCCGAGACCCGCGGCGATATGTGCGATCAATGCCCTTGCGGATTCGGGACCGGCAACCGCGGGCCACCGCGTACGAATCATCGATTCGGTGTCGGGCGCGGGCCCATATTGGTTTGTCGAATCATGCTCCAGCACAACCGCATTCGCGAGGTCGTCCGCGGGAGCGACGGCCGACTCTCCCGTCGACCGCGGTCGTGCGGTGCGCCCCGAACGCTCGGCCATCGGCTGCACACCGACGGACTCCCCCTCCGGCACCAGGGCAACCATCGTCGGTGGCGTCCACGGATCGGCGAGCAGATCCGGTCGCGGCCACACGGGTGCACCATCGGCACGCCACGCGACCGCGATCTCCCAGCGCGGCAACGGTTCTCCCGGATACCACTTACCTTGCCGAAACTGCACCAACCCGGTCGGCGCATAGATACGACGCAGCCGATCGGCGAGATCGACGGCGCGTTCACGTTTGTGCGTACCGTCGGCCTCGGTTGTCCATTCCGGACTGGTCTGATCATCGATGGATACGAACGTCGGCTCGCCACCGATGGTCAAGCCGATATCCATTGCCGCCATGCGCTCGTCGACGGCCGCACCCGCGGCCGTGATCCGCGCCCACTGGGATGCGGTGTAGGGCAATGTGGTTCGCGGATCCTCATGGATCCGCCGCACGGTATTGGCGAAATCCAGCGTTGTCTCGGTCGGCCCGGTCGCGCCGGTGATGGGTGCCGACGAGGTCGGATGCGGTGTCGCGGCCAGCGGTATATGCCCCTCGCCCGCGAACAGGCCCGAGGTCGGATCCAGGCCGACCCACCCCGCGCCGGGCAGGAACACCTCGGTCCAGGCATGCAGATCGGTGAAATCGGCGGGCGGTCCCGACGGCCCATCGAGTGCGGGCACGTCCTGGGCCAACTGCACCAGATATCCGGAGACGAACCGCGCCGCCAGCCCGAATTCCCGCAGGATCGACACCAGCAACCAGGCCGAATCGCGGCACGATCCGATCCCACTGCGCAGGGTGTGGTCCGGCGATTGCACACCGGACTCCAGCCGAATCGAATATTCGACGTCATCGCGCAGCGCGTGATCGACCGCGACCAGGAAATCAATGGTGCGCGGCCGATCGGTCGGCGTATGTGCACCCACCCATGCGCGCACCAGCGCACCTGGTCCCGAACCCGGACGCGATTCATCGACCGGACGCAGATACAGATCCAGATCCGCGAGCAACTCCGGGCTGTAGGCGAACGGAAAGTGCTCCGCGTAATCCTCGATGAAGAAATCGAACGGATTGATCACCTCGAGATCGGCGATCAACCCCACGGTGATGGACAGCTCGCGCGCCGGATTCGGAAAGACCAGCCGGGCGAGAAAATTTCCGAACGCGTCCTGCTGCCAGTTGCAGAAGTGATCACCTGGGGTGACCCGCATGGAGTACGCCTCGATCTTGGTCCGCGAATGCGGCGCTGGCCGCAGTCGCACCACATGGGGGTGGACCTCCACCTGCCGGTCGAAGGTGTAGGTCGTCCGGTGTTCGAGCGACACCTTGATGCCCATGCAGCAAGTCCATCACAACCTGGCCGGATGCGCCGCAGCTCGAGCAGGCGGTTTCCGGACAGCCGGGCGGCGATGCCGTCGCGCGACACGCGACCGATCTCCCACCACCTGTCCGAGTCCGGTGATATGACCGATTCACGAACCGATCTCGTCTGGAGGTCATATGCGTGCGCTGAACTGTCCGTCCTGCGAATCCACCATCGACCACTGCCACGGCACGCTCATCGTCCACCTCGGCCGCACGACCAAATGCACCGAAGCGGACTGCATCGATTTCGACCACCCACGGCACGCCTTCGTCGTCGATTGCACCGACATGGCCGGAGGTTGCGCATGCGCGGCACCGGATGTCACGCGCACCGCCTGGCACGGCGGCCCTAGTAGGTCAGCGCGAAGGTAAGCAGCAAGGTGGTCTGGAAGCGGCCCCGCCACCAGGAGTAGCCGAACCAGACATTGGGCGTGACCTCGCGGATCTCGTCGTAGACCGGCGGGGTCGGTGATGGGGCGTAGTCCAACACCCAAGTCGGCCCGCCGTCCGTGATCGCGGGTGCGGTGTAGACATCGGCCTTCCATGCCTCGATGCCCTCGCTGGTGATCCGGTTCACCAGAAAACCGCCGTCCGGGTCGGTGTAAAAGGTCTTACCGATCCACAAGGCCGGGGCCACCACCTCCATGATGGGCGGCCTGGTGACCCAGCCGTTCGTGACTCCCCTCGGCACCTCGCCGCGCGGAGCATCGCGGAAGATCGCGTCCTGCTGTTCGGCCGAGCAGCGCGAACGCAGCGATTCGATGGTCGCGGTCGCATTGTCGGGATAGAGGACGCATCCGTCGCCATAGTCCACCGTCGCGTCGACAACCTCGGAGTCGTCAACCTCGGAATCGAGAATGCCGGAGTCGGCGGCGGCGGGAGCGGCGGCCCCGAGGAACAGACTGGGAAATCCCAGCGTGAGCACCGCGGTGGACATCAATAGAACTCGGTTAACGCGCATTGCTGTCTCCAGAACTCACCACCATGCCCTCGGACCAAGTATCGAGCGTCCGACGGTGGACTCGCAACATCTGGTCACAGATCGAACTGTCAACCGGCGGCTCGGGGCTGCGGAGACGGCTGTTGCCGCGCCCACTAGGCTGAACAACGACACTTTCCGCAGAGAGGACAAGCCGTGCAGCCCGGTGGTCAGTTCGATATGCAGCAGCTACTCGCCCAGGCGCAGCAGATGCAACAGGCGGTGATGCAGGCTCAGGCCGAGATCGCGGCGACCGAAGTGGAGGGGCAGGCCGGTGGCGGCCTGGTCAAGGTCACCATCAAGGCGACCGGTGAGATCGTCGCACTGAGCATCGATCCGAAGATCGTCGACCCCGATGATGTCGAGGGGCTGCAGGATCTGGTGATCGGCGCGGTCAACAACGCCATGTCCAACGCACAGCAGCTGGCTGCCGAGCGGCTCGGCCCGCTGGCCGGCGGCGGCTCGCTGCCGGGTCTGCCCGGCTTCTGATCCGGGGACGTCTTTGTACGAGGGCCCGGTCCAGGATCTGATCGACGAGTTGGGAAAGCTGCCCGGCGTCGGTCCGAAAAGCGCGCAGCGCATCGCATTTCATCTGCTCCAGGTCGAGCCGCCCGAAATCGACCGGCTGCAGGCCGCTTTGCAGAAGGTGCGCGACGGCGTGCAGTTCTGCATTGTCTGCGGCACGGTGTCGGATAACGAAATGTGCCGCATCTGTTCGGATCCGCGCCGCGACCGCACCATGATCTGCGTGGTCGAGGAGCCGAAGGATGTGCAGGCCATCGAACGCACCCGCGAATTCCGCGGACGCTATCACGTGCTCGGCGGCGCGCTCGATCCGCTCAGCGGCGTCGGACCGGATCAGCTGCGCATTCGAGAGTTGTTGGCGCGCATCGGCAATCAGGAGGACGGCGTCGATGTCAGCGAGGTGATCATCGCGACCGACCCGAATACCGAGGGCGAGGCGACGGCCACCTACCTGGTGCGGATGCTGCGTGATTTTCCCGGATTGTCGGTGACGCGTTTGGCATCCGGTCTGCCGATGGGCGGCGATCTCGAATTCGCCGACGAGCTCACCCTCGGCCGCGCGCTATCGGGTCGGCGGGCACTGTAGATCGCTCGCGTTCGGCCGGGCACGGTTATTGTGTCGGGGATGAGCATCGAGTTCTTGCTGACTACGCTCGTCATCGTCGCGACACCAGGAACCGGCGTGCTGTTCACGCTGGCGGCCGGACTCTCCCGGGGGACCAGAGCCAGCGTGATCGCGGCCTTCGGCTGCACGCTCGGCATCATTCCGCACATGATCGCGGCCATCACCGGACTGGCCGCACTGCTCAACGCGAGTGCTGTCGCGTTCCAGACATTGAAGTATCTCGGTGTCGCCTACCTGCTGTACATGGCGTGGAATACGTTCCGGGACAAGGGTGCACTGGCGGTGCCCGAGGCGGAGGCCGGGACACCATCGGCCCGGCAGGTGATCACCTCGGCGGTCCTGCTCAATATCCTCAACCCGAAGCTGACGATCTTCTTTTTCGCCTTCCTGCCCCAGTTCGTGCCGACGAGTGCGCCGAATGCGTTAGCGCGCATGCTCGAACTGAGCGGACTCTTCATGCTCGCCACATTCGTGGTCTTCGCGATCTACGGTGCTTGCGCGGCCGCCGTGCGCAACCAGGTGGTTTCCCGGCCCGCCGTGGTCACCTGGATGCGCCGGGTATTCGGGGCCTCCTTCATTGCCCTGGCCGGTCGACTCGCGGTACAGAATCAGTAAGCGTCAGACGGTGATTCGACTCCAGGGCAGGCCCTGCAGCCGGGTACGGTCGTCGATCGCCCAGTCCCAGATCAGCTCCGCGACGGTCTGCGAGTCGGTGACGGTGAGGCCGAAGTGCTGGTCCGGGGCGCCATCTCGATACTCGAGCGTGAATGTGCCGGACTTGTCACGGTAGGTCTGGATGTAGACCTGTTCGTCCCGCTCGACGATCAGATAGGGATTCGGCGGCGCCAGCTCGGAAACCCACTGGTCGGCAAGGGTTTTCGTCAGATAGGGAAATTCGCCGGCACCACCGTGGGTCACCAGCGCGGGCACATGTCCGGCCGGATCGATCAGCCAGGCCAGCTGCGGATCGTAGACGGCGTAGTGCAGCGGAGTCGCGAGGTCGAACAGCAACTGCCGGACGAATCCGATCGCGTCGTACGGGCACGGGACGTGCAGCACCGCACCGGTCGACGCGCCGCCGACCGGAACCGTACTCAGGAATCCGTCGTGCTCGGGTAGTTCGGCATTGCGTTTGTTCAGCTCCGCCGCCATCGCCGCAACCATTTCCGTCTCGGGCCTGCCCTGCTGGGTGGCCAGATACGCATCGACTTGCGCGATCGTCGTCGCGACACCGGACGGCAACAAGACGTGGTCGTAGCTCACCAGCACAGCGTACGGGGGAGGCAGAACTGGACAGGTGACCACCATGGGCTGGCGGTGCGATCATCCGCCAGGTTGACTCTCCCGTAGGGGGAAGGTGTTCGCTGTCAGCTATGACAGCGACGGTTTCGATCGGCGAGTTCGCCAGGTTGACCTATCTCAGCGTGAAGACGCTGCGGTATTACCACGAGGTCGAGCTGCTCGAACCGGTCGCGATCGACGCGGGGTCCGGATATCGGCGGTATTCGGTCGATCAGGTCGGGCAGGCGCATCTGATCCGTCGGCTGCGCGGGCTGGATATGCCGCTCCCGGAGATCAAGGCGATGCTGGCGGCCGCGGATACCGAATCCCGGGATACCGCATTGCGCGCACACCTGGAACGCATGGAAGCGGAGTTGCGGCGCACGCAGTCGGTGGTTGCCTCGCTGCGCTCACTGCTCACCCCGACCGCACCGATCACCGTCGAATACCGGTCGATCGCGGCCTTCCCGGCGCTCGCGTACGTCGATACGGTGCGCACGGAGGCCATCGACAACTGGTGCGCGGCCGCATATCCGCTGCTGCACGAGACGCTGGCCGCGACCAATATCGCGCCCGCCGGTGTCGACGGCGCCACCTATTCGATGGAATTCTTCGAAAACGACGGCGGCGAGGTCGCCGCGTTCATCCCGATCCCGGCCGATGCGCGGATCGCGCCGCCGAGCGAACTCTCGATCATCGAACTGCCCGCGCGCCGCTTCGCGATCGCCGTACACTCCGGGCCGTTCGACGATTTCGACCGCACCTACGGCGCTCTCGGCAGCCACGTCGCCGAACACGACACCGCGCTCGCCGAGCCCGTCCGTGAGCTATACGTCCTCGGGCCCGGCGAAATCGACGACCCCAACGCCTACCGCACCGAAGTCTGCTGGCCAATCGGCCGGCTCTGAAAGAGAGAGAACCGCAATGACACTCACGATCGGGCACATCACCTTCGACTGCGCCGACGCCGCGACACTGGCCGGTTTCTGGTCCGAGCTGTTGAATCGCCCACTGGACGAGAACGCGAGCCCGGAGTTCGCCACGGTCGGGTTGGCCGAAGGCGTGGGACCGAGGTTGATGTTCATCCAGGTGGCGGATAAGACGCCCGGCAAGAATGTGATCCACCTGGACCTGGAGGCCGCGGACTGGCGCGAGCAGATCGATCGCGCGATCGGCCTGGGCGCCAAGCACATCGGCGATTTCGACGAATCCGGCACGCAATGGGCGACACTGGCCGATCCGGAGGGCAACCTCTTCGATATAGCGGCTGGATAACGAAAAGGCCCGACCTAGGTCGGGCCTTTTCGGCTATCTCAGGAGAGTTCGCGCTGCAGGTTCGCGAGCACCTCGGCCTGAATCTTCTTCAGCCCCAATGGCGCGAAGATCCCCTCGAAGATCCCTGCGACACCACCCGCACCCTTCCACGACGTGCGCAGCGTGACCTGCGAACCGGTACCTTCCGGTGACACCGTCCAGGTGTTCACCAGCGTCGAATTCGAATCACGTTCGGTCACTATGGAATCCGATACCGACACGACCGCGTGCACGTTGCGGGAACGCTTCTCGGTGGCCTGCAGAGTCCATTCGGCGACGGTGCCCGCGCCCTGGCCGCCCTCGAGCACCCGGTAATCGCGGTAGTGCGCGGAGAGGATGCGCGGCCGCACCTTCTCGTAATCCGCGATGGCCTCGAGTGTGCGCTGCGGATCCGCCGCGACGGCGATCGAACTGCTGGCGCTGACCTGTCCCACGATGAGCTCCTTGTCCGGCTGCTGATCTTTTCGAGCGACTGCAAACAATCGCTACGGTTACCCCTATCCTGCCCTGTCGCTGCCTCCCCGTGACGCCCAGGTAGGTCCGCGCGTCGACCGACAACAACCCGCCACCACCGGCCGGCCTGATAACCACAGCAACATACGGCCATCCCGGACCAAGCGTCCCGAACACCCGACCAATCATCAGATGTCCTGTTAGGCTTCCCGATCAGATTGCGCTGGAGGGGACCATGCAATACATCGTGCGAAGCGGGTGTTCGAAACCGCCCGGATTACCGCCGCACTGACACGGCGAGTCCAGAGTATTCCCGATGCAGCAGATGCGTGACATTAATCCCTCGTCGGTGACCTTGCAGTGGCTCGAGTTACCGGTGCGTACTAGCGTCGAGGAGTGGCAGTGAGTCTGTTGGGGAAGGCCGGTCACGCATCGGCCGCACACGAATCAGGGTTCGCCGCGCATCGATCGGGTGTGGAGCGACTGTTGGCCAGTTACCGCGCAATACCCGCGAACGCCAACGTGCGATTGGCGAAGAAGACCTCGAATCTGTTCCGGGCCAGGGCCAAAAACACTGCCCCCGGCCTGGATGTTTCCGGACTCGCCAAGGTCATCGCGGTGGACGCCGAGGCCAAGACCGCCGACGTCGCCGGAATGACCACCTACGAGGATCTGGTAGCCGCGACATTGCCCTACGGCCTGGCCCCACTGGTGGTGCCGCAGCTCAAGACGATCACCCTCGGCGGCGCGGTCACCGGCCTCGGCATCGAATCCAGCTCGTTCCGCAGCGGCCTGCCGCACGAGTCGGTGCTGGAGATGGATGTGCTGACCGGGGCGGGCGAGATCGTCACCGCGACACCGGATGGCGAACACGCGGATCTGTTCCGGGGCTTCCCGAACTCCTATGGCACCCTCGGCTACTCGGTTCGCCTGAAGATCGAACTGGAGACCGTCCAGCCCTACGTAGCGCTGCGGCACATCCGCTTCCATGATCTGCGCGAATTGGAGTCCACCCTCGCCCGGATCGTCACGGACCGGACCTACGACGGCGAACGCGTCGACTATCTCGACGGCGTGGTCTTCACCGCCGATGAAAGCTACCTGACGCTGGGTCGCCAGACCGACGAACCCGGACCGGTCAGCGACTACACCGGCATGGATATCTACTACCGGTCCATCCAGCACGACTCCGACCGACCCAAACGCGACCGGTTGACCATCCACGACTATCTCTGGCGCTGGGACACCGACTGGTTCTGGTGCTCGCGCGCCTTCGGCACCCAGAACCCGAAGATCCGCCGTCTCTGGCCGAAACGCTACCGGCGCAGCAGCTTCTACTGGAAACTCATCGCACTCGATCACAAGTACGATATCGGTGACAAACTGGAGGCCCGCAAGGGCAATCCGCCGCGCGAGCGAGTGGTGCAGGACATCGAAGTTCCGGTCGAGCGGACCGCGGATTTCGTCGAATGGTTCCTGCGCGAAATTCCGATCGAACCGATCTGGCTGTGCCCGCTGCGACTGCGCGAAAACGACGCATCGAACGCGGGACGGCGGTGGCCGCTGTATCCGCTGCAGCCGAACCGTACCTACGTCAATGTCGGATTCTGGTCCGCGGTGCCGACCGTCGCAGGTCAGCAAGAGGGTAAGGCCAACCGCGCGATCGAGCAGACCGTCACCGAGTTCGACGGGCACAAATCCCTGTACTCGGACTCGTATTACGGCGAGGATGAATTCGCGGCTCTGTACGGCGGCCAGACCTACACCGATTTGAAGAAGCGCTACGACCCGGACCAGCGACTGCTGGATTTGTATTCGAAGGCGGTGCAACGCAAATGACTACATTCAAGGACCGTTCCGATGTCTTCGCGGACCTCGGGACAAAACTCAGCATTGCCGAGATCTTCGAGACGCTGATCGACGGCGCGGTTCCGATCCGGCTGACCGCCTACGACGGCAGCGCGACCGGGCCGGAGGATTCGGAATACAGCCTGGAGATCAAGACCCCGCGCGGTATCAACTACCTGGCCACCGCGCCAGGCGATCTGGGCATGGCCCGCGCCTACATCTCCGGCGATATGACCGCCACCGGCGTGCACCCCGGCGACCCGTACGACATTCTCGAGGCGATGGACGGGCTGAAGTTCCGTCGTCCGTCGGCGCTCACACTTGTCACCATTGCCCGCTCGCTCGGGTGGGAGCGGCTCAAACCGATCGCGCCGCCGCCGCAGGAGACGCTGCCCCGCTGGCGCCGGATCGCGCTGGAGGGCTTGCGGCACTCCAAGACTCGCGATGCCGAGGCCATCCACCACCACTACGACGTCTCCAACACCTTCTACGAATACGTCCTCGGCCCCTCGATGACCTACACCTGCGCGGCCTACGGGGATGAGAACTGGACCCTGGAGCAGGCTCAGGAGAACAAGTACCGCCTGGTCTTCGACAAGCTGCGGCTGCAGGAGGGCGACCGGCTGCTCGATATCGGCTGCGGCTGGGGCGGCATGGTGCGCTACGCGGCCAAGCGCGGCGTCAAGGTCATCGGCGCCACCCTATCCGCGGAGCAGGCGGAGTGGGCACAGCAGAAGATCGCCGAACAGGGGCTGTCCGATCTGGCCGAGGTGCGGCATACCGATTACCGCGATATCCCGGAGGTCGACTTCGACGCCGTCTCCTCGATCGGACTGACCGAGCACATCGGGGTGCACAACTACCCGTTCTACTTCGACCACATCAAGGGCAAACTGCGCGATGGCGGCCTGTTCCTGAATCACTGCATCACCAGACCGGACAACACCCGGACCACCAAGGCCGGGGATTTCATCGACCGCTACGTCTTCCCGGACGGCGAGCTGATCGGCTCCGGCCGGATCATCTCCGAGATCCAGAATGTCGGCCTCGAGGTGTTCCACGAGGAGAACCTGCGCGAACATTACGCGCTCACCCTGCACGAATGGTGCAAGAATCTGGTCGCCAACTGGGATGCCTGCGTCGAGGAGGTCGGCGAGGGCACCGCGAAGGTGTGGGGCCTGTACATGGCCGGTTGCCGACTCGGCTTCCAGCGCAATGTGGTTCAGCTGCATCAGGTGCTCGGCGTCAAGCTGTGCCCGAACGGCGAATCGGATCTGCCGCTGCGCCCATGGTGGCAGCCATAGTCGACAACTGATACGGCCCGTCCTAGCCCAGGAGTTCATCCAGGAATAGGGCGGGCAGTGTCGTTTCGCCGGGTTGTCGTGGTGTGGTGCGCATTTCGGTGCGCAGCACGCGCAGGATGCCGAGCACAGCGGGGCCCGCATCCAAAAGTGGCATGGTCCAACCATATTCGGCGCAGGTGGCGGCCGCGGGCAGCAGCAGTCCGGTGGCCTCACCGACCCAGCCGGAGGCGGCCAGACATTCGGCGAGCAGCAGTACGGTATCCAATTCCGCACGCGGACGATGCTGTTCGGCCATCCGACCGTGTAGCGCGCGGGCCCGGCGCACGGCGCGATCATCGGCGCGCAACTGACCTTCGGACAACAGTGCGCGGATCGCGGCGATCTCCTCCGCCTCGGCGGCCAATGCCGCCGCGCCCGTCATCCGATGGGCCTGGTGGATGGTTCCGGAGATATCCGATTCGTATCCGGCAGCGGCGTCGGCGACCCGCCGGGTCGCGGTATCGGTCAGCAGTCCCAGGCGCAGCCGCTCGGCGCGAATATGCGCGGCGAGCCGAACCAGCCTGTTATCGGCGGCGATTCGATCACCTTCGTCGAGCCGGACGGTCGCGGTGTACAGATCGCCGAGCGCGGCCTTGACCCTGGCGCCGATCACGAAGGTGGAGATGAGGAAGTCCACCGGCCCGATCCGGGTGACCAACTGATGACTGTCGTCGAGCAGCTGATCGGCGGTATCCAGATCGCCTCGGCGGTAATTCATTTCGCCGAGCAGCGCCGCGGCCACCCGCACCGCATGCGAGCGCGGTCCCGACTTCTCCCGCGCGGTCTCCCACGCCTGCTGGAAACAACTTGTGGCAGCGGGGATATCGAGCTGTTCATACGCCGCGGCACCCTTTCCGCACAGTCCGAACACCTCGCCGAGCGGATCCTTGGATCGGGCGTGATACGGCGCCGCCCATTCCTGGATTTCGCGCGCGCCATCGAAATCGAATTCGCACAACCGCACGAAGGCGGTCAGATTCGCGGCGGCTGATACGGTCCAGGCGGGTAGTTCATCGGGCTTTTCCAGGCATTCGGCCACCCGGTCGAGCACCCCCTCGGTGTGGTCATTCGCGATCTGATCCGAGGCCGCGAGCACCGCGGCCTGGCAGCGCTGCCGGTCCAGATCGGCGTCGGTGGACGACCCGCGCGCCAGCACATTGGACAATCGGCCAAGGGCCTGGCGCGCCGCACTCGACTCCTGCAGATTCACATTCGCCCTGGCCACGGCCATCAGCAGTTTCGATCGCGAAGCGACCTGCTGCACCGGCAGTTTCGATACCGTGCCGAGCAGCGTAGCGAGGCAGGACTTGTCGATGAGGTCCATGCCGCCGCTCTCGAGCAGATCCAGCGCCATCGTCAGATCCGTCGCCGCGAGCGCGTGATCGACCGCCTTGCGCAGCTGCTGATGTTCGGAATACCAGCGAGATGCCTTGCGGTGCAATTCCTTCAACTTGGCCGGATCCGACCGCTCCAAGCGCGCCCGCAGATGTTCGGCGCACAGCGGCTGCATCCGGAACCACTCCGGATCGTGGGCAATGCGCCGGACGAACAACTCGCGCTGCTCGGCCTGCTCCAACATCGATTCGCCGTCCGGCTCGTCCGACAGCGCCGAGGCCAGCGAACCGCAGACCCGCTCGGTGATCGAGATCGAGGTCAGGAAGTCGAGCATCTTGGGTTCGAGGGTGTCCAACACGTTTTCGGCGAGATACTCGCGGATGCCGTGACTGCCCTCGGCCAGATTGGCGATCAAACTCTCCGGATCGGCATTGCCACGCAATGACAAACTCACCAGTTGGACCGCGGCGGGCCAGCCGTCAGTGGCGGTGTGGATCTCCTCGATTTGGTTATCGGTGAGTGCGAAACCGTTGCGTTGCACCAGGATTTCCTCGGTCTCCGCGATGGTCAGGCGCAGTGCCGAGGAGCCGATCTCGACCAGTTCGTCGTGTACCCGCATCCGGCTGGTCGGCAGGCCCGACTGCTCTCGACTGGTCACCACGTAGCGCAGATGGTGACATCCGTTGTCCAGCAACGCATCCATCGCCCGCCGCGCGCCCGCATCGCTGACCCGGTGCCAGTCGTCCACGATGACAACGACGGTGGTCGCGCCGGCGTGGATCTCATCGATCAGCGTGGAGATGGCATAGGCGGCCGCATCGGCGGGCCGTTCCTCGAGCACCTGATCCAAACCCTCGCCGATATCCGGTCGGACCCGGCGAATCGCCTGGATGAGATGGGCCAGGAACCAGATCTCGTTATTGTCGTCCTGGTCGATGCCGAGCCAGGCCACCGGGACCCCGGCATCGGTCAGTTCGTTGCGCCACTGCGCCGCCACCGTGCTCTTACCGAAACCGGCCGGTGCGTGGATAACCGCGAGCCGGCGGCGGCCACCGGCACGCAGCGTGTCCAGCAGACGCGGGCGCGGAACCGGCTCCCTGGCCGGAGTCGGCGGGCGGAATTTGGTCGCGGCCGTCGGCGGCACAGTCGGCACGACCACGGTCGAGTTGTCCGGATGTTGTGAGACCGCGGGACGCAATGTCAACGGCCAACTGCGGCGTGCGGTCACCGCCGGTCGCGACACCGTCGCCTCGGTCGCGTTCTGCTGCTCCGCCTCGTCCGGCGCCACCACCGAGGTATCCAATAGCGCCATCTCGTCGGGCATCTGATCGTGGTCGTGCTGCACCGTGCGCAGCAGCTCACCGAACTCGAACGCCGAGGTGGGCCGCTTAGTCGGATCGGTATCCATCGCATACTGGATGGCGTCGGCGACATCGTCGGGAAGGTCGTGGCCGTGTAGATCCGGCACCGACTGGGTGGTGATCCGCAGGAATTGCGCGACCACCTTCTCCCCCGATTGCCGTTCGAAGGCGGCATGGCCGGTCAGCAGGGCGAACAGCGTCGAGCCGAGTCCGTACACATCGGAGCGAACGGTCGGGTCGTCGCCCTTGAGCACCTCGGGCGCGGTGAAGGCGGGTGAGCCGGTGATCAAACTGCTGGAGGTGCGGAAACCTCCCGGGATCCGGGCGATTCCGAAATCCGTCAGTTGCGGTTCGCCGTATGCGCTGAGCAGGACATTCGCCGGTTTGACGTCCCGGTGCAGGATCCCGGCCCGATGCGCGCTCTCGATCGCACCGGCCAACTTGACCCCGGCGCGGAGCGAATCCGTCCAGGTGAGCGGCCCCTGTTCCTGAATGAGCTGCTCGAGCGAACCCCGGGTGCTGTAGGGCATCACAATGAACGGCTGACCGGTCGGGGTGACATCGACCTGCAGGATGTCGACGATATTCGGATGGCCGGACAGCCGACCCATCGCCTGCTCCTCGCGCAGGAATCGCTCCCGGCTCTCGGCATCGATCTCCGAGGAGAGCACCTTGACCGCGACCACCCGGTTCAGCGTGTACTGGATACAGCGATAGACCACCCCGAACCCGCCCCGGCCGATCTCGACAGCACCCGACAGGCCCATCGCCTCCAACTCATCGACGATCTCGATGGGCGCTTGTCGCTGTGTGTCCGATCCGGCCGGAGTCGACCCGGTGTTCACCTTGTCGTTTACCTTGCCCGAACGCATCTGTGGAGTCATGTGACCACCTCGAATTCACATCGAATCGGCGTCACCGGCAATCAAGAAGCACACCGACATCGGACATCGCGAAACGCTCTCGCGATGCCCGAAATGCCTCTGCATACTCCAACGTAGCGCGGTATCAACCCGAGTGGGTGGCTTTCGAAACGGCGTCGCGCAACCGCGCAGCGTGGTGCAGTCCGCTCAACGCTCGGCGGCGGGCCGCGTCGTCTGATCGTAGCGAAATGAGATCCGCTCCATGACGTTCTCGAGGTGACGACGGCGGAAACGGCGAAAGCCCGCCACCGCGAAAAGCGGTGGCGGGCTTTGGTGTTGCGAATTACCGCGAGACTACTTGCGCAGCGAGGCCGGAACCTCGAAACGCTCGCCGTAGGTCTTGGCGAGGTAGTCCGCACGCTCCACGAAGGCCGCCTGGCCACCCGGGTAGCCGACGATGAACTGGTGCACACCACCGGTCCAGGCCGGGAAGCCGATGCCGAAGATCGAGCCGATATTGGCGTCGGCGGTGGTGGTCAGCACACCCTCGTCGAAGCACTTCTGGGTCTCGATCGCCTCGATGAACAGCATGCGGTCGATCAGATCCTGCAGCGGCACACCGAAGCCGGCGGTGGTCTGGAAGTGCTCACGCAGCCCCTGCCACAGGCCGATACGCTTGCCGTCCTCGTCGTACTCGTAGA
This sequence comes from Nocardia sp. NPDC049707, assembly GCF_040674855.1. Lineage (NCBI taxonomy): Bacteria > Bacillati > Actinomycetota > Actinomycetes > Mycobacteriales > Nocardiaceae > Nocardia > Nocardia sp. NPDC049707. The sequence continues at coordinate 42,337 of NZ_JBFANN010000039.1, forward strand.
AACCGGCCTTGCCCAGACGACCCGGGCGCCCCTGCTCGACCAGGTAGTTGATGACATCCTGCGCCGGGTGCCGCTTCACGGGGTTGCCCGCCTTCTCGGCGGCCGCAAGGGTCTCCTTGGCGATCTTCTGCATCAGCGTCAGGTTCAGCTCGTCCGACAGCTGCAGCGGCGCGGCGGGGTAGCCCGCCTGCAGACCGGCCTGCTCGATGGCGGCGGGCTCGATGCCGTCCTTGAGCATGGCGATCGCCTCGTTGACGAAGGTGCCGATCACCCGCGAGGTGAAGAAGCCGCGGCTGTCATTGACGACGATCGGGGTCTTCTTGATCGCGAGGGTGTAGTCGAATACCCGGGCCAACGCCTCATCGGAGGTCTTCTCGCCCCTGATGATCTCCACCAGCGGCATCTTGTCGACCGGCGAGAAGAAGTGGATGCCGATGAAGTCCTCCTGGCGCTTCACACCGGTCGCCAGACCGGTGATCGGCAGGGTGGAGGTGTTCGAGCCCAGCAGCGCGTCCGGGGTGACGGTGTCCTCGATCTCCTGGAACACCTTGTGCTTGAGCTCGGTGTTCTCGAAGACCGCCTCGATAACGAAGTCGACACCGGCGAAGTCGGCCACATCCGCGGTCGGCTTGATCCGGCCCAACAGCGCCTTGGACTTCTCCTCGGTGGTCTTACCACGAGAGAGGGCCTTGGCCTCGATCTTCTCGGAGTAGTTCTTGCCGCGCTCGGCCGCCTCGATGGTCACGTCCTTGAGCACGACCTCGTAGCCCGCCTTGGCCGAAACGTAGGCGATGCCGGCACCCATCATGCCCGCGCCGAGCACGCCGACCTTGCGGATCTCCTTCTTCGGGACATCCTTGGGCCGCGAACCGCCGTTGTTGATCGACTGCAGGTCGAAGAAGAACGCCTGGATCATGTTCTTCGCGACCGGGCCGGTCAGCAGCGAGACGAAGTAGCGCGATTCGATCAGCGACGCATTGTCGATATCGACCTGCGACCCCTCGACCGCGGCCGCCATGATGGCGCGCGGTGCGGGCATGTTGGTGCCCTTGAGCTGCTTGCGCAGGTTGGCAGGGAAGGCAGGGAGGTTGGCGGCGAAGGCCGGGCTGGACGGAGTGCCGCCCGGAATCTTGAAGCCCTTCTTGTCCCAGGGCTGTACGCCACCCTCCGGGTTGGCCTTGATCCACGCCTTGGCAGCGGGCACCAGCTCCGCGACCGAGCCGACGACCTCGTTGATCAGGCCGACCTCCTTGGCCTTTGCCGGACGGTACTTGTTGCCCTGCAGCAGGAACTGCATCAGCGCGCCCTGCAGGCCGAACATGCGCACGGTGCGGATGACACCGCCACCGGCGGGCAGCAGACCCAGGGTCACCTCGGGCAGGCCGAGCTGCACGCCCGGCACATCCGCGGCGATGCGGTAGTGGGTCGCGAGGGTGATCTCCAGGCCACCGCCGAGGGCGGCGCCGTTGATCGCCGAGACGACCGGCTTGCCCAGGGTCTCCAGCCGGCGCAGCGCCGACTTGATGGTGCCGAGCTCATCCATGAGGGCCTGGCCGTCTTCCGGGCCGACCTTCATCATGTTCTTCAGGTCGCCGCCGGCGAAGAAGGTCTTCTTCGCCGAGGTGAGCACCACGCCGGTGATGTTGTCCTTCTCGGCCTCCAGCCGGTCGACGGTGGCCGCCATCGACGTCTTGTACAGCTCGTTCATCGTGTTGGCGCCCTGGTTCGGGTCGTCCATCGTCAAAACGACGATGCCGTCCGAATCCTGCTCCCAACCGATCATGTTGGTTTCGCTCACAGCTCTTTGTCTCCTTGTTGTTCAATGGCGGCATTCGCGGGCCCTGCGTGCGCGCGTATTCCCTGCGGGGTACCGCCTTGACGGCTCCCCTGGGTTCCTTCGGGCCTGACGCTCATGCCGCCGGTTCAATGGCGGCATTCGCGGGCCCTGCGTGCGCGCGTATTTCTTGCGGGGTACCGCCTTGACGGCCCCCCTGGGTTCCTTCGGGCCGGACGCTCATGCCGCGCGAATTCTCAGCTGTCGGTTGGGTTTTCAGACGCGCTCGATGATCGTGGCGACGCCCATGCCGCCACCGATGCAGAGGGTGATCAGCGCGTAGCGGCCGTTGCGGCGCTCCAGCTCATCGACCATGGTGCCGGTGATCATGGCGCCGGTGGCGCCGAGTGGGTGGCCCATCGCGATCGCGCCGCCGTTGACGTTCAGCTTCTCATCCGGGATCTGCAGATCCTTCTGGAACTTCAGCACCACAGAGGCGAAGGCCTCGTTGATCTCGACCAGGTCGATGTCGTCGATGGTCAGGCCCGCCGTGGCCAGCGCCTTCTTGGCGGCCGGAGTCGGACCGGTCAGCATGATGGTGGAGTCGGCGCCGCTGGTGGCGGTCGCGACAATGCGCGCACGCGGGGTCAGGCCGGAGGCCTTGCCCGCCTCTTCCGAACCGACCAGCACCAGCGCGGCGCCGTCGACGATGCCCGAGCTGTTGCCACCGTGGTGGACGTGGTTGATCTTCTCGACGAAGTAGTACTTCTGCAGCGCGACCGCGTCGAAGCCGCCCATCTCGCCGACCGCGGCGAAGGACGGATTCAGCTTGGCGAGGTCCTCCGCGGTGGTGCCGGGACGGCGGTGCTCGTCGTGGTCGAGCACGATGATGCCGTTCTGGTCCTTGACCGGGACGACGGACTTGGCGAAGTAGCCGCCGGTCCACGCCTTGTCGGCGAGTTCCTGCGAGCGCACCGCGTAGGCGTCGACGTCATCGCGGCTGAAGCCCTCCATAGTGGCGATCAGGTCGGCCGAAACACCCTGCGGGACAAAGTAGGTGTCGTAGTTGGTGGCCGGGTCCAGAGCCCAGGCGCCACCGTCGGAGCCCATCGGCACACGGGACATGGACTCCACACCACCGGCGATGACCAGGTCGTCGAAGCCGGAGCGAACCTTCTGCGCGGCCAGGTTGACGGCCTCGAGGCCGGAGGCGCAGAAGCGGTTGAGCTGGAAGCCGCCGACGGTGTCGGGCAGGCCGGACACGGTCACGGCGGTGCGGGCGATATCGGCGCCCTGGTCACCCACCGGTGCGACCACGCCCAGGATCAGGTCGGAGATCCGGTCCTCGTCGAGGTTCGGGAAACGGCCGCGCAGCTCCTGGATCAGACCAACAGTCAGGTCGATCGGCTTGACCGAGTGCAGCGAACCGTTCTTCTTGCCGCGTCCGCGCGGGGTGCGGATGGCCTCGTAAATGTAGGCCTCAGTGGTCATATCGGAGTTTTCCTTCCTTAAGGGTGCGACGGCCGAACATTCGTCCGTCCATGCGAGTGACCTCGCCGGTCGACCCGGAGACCGACCGTCCTGACGCTGTACAAAAGTCGACAAGCAGCGGTGATAACAAGTCCCTATGGACACGCATGCCTGCGCATACCATAGAACGTCGCCACACCGCAGCTCGCGGCTACCCGTTCATACTACCGTCGAGCGCGAACTCCGGTTAACTTAACGTCCTGTGAACGATGGTTGTCAACTGTCCAGCCGTGTGGCACCCAGCTCACTTTTGAGCAACTCCAAGGCGACCTCATCCGGATCGCGCCGATCCCCGGGCGCCACCGGGGTCTGCGATTCGGCCAGCATTTCCTGCTCCTCCTCCGGTGTGGAGGGTGGCGGGACGCCATCTATCGGCGCGTAATCCATCGGTCCCGGATCATCCGGTAGATCCGGGTAATCGGGCGGCGGAATATCGTCGTCGCCGCGGAACGACCGGGCGTCACCACTCGGCGCGGACCGCTGACCCGTACCCGCCGGATCGGCGGCCGCCACCCTGGCCTGGCTCGGCCGCGAGAACCGCGGCAGCGCATCCGAACCACGTCCCGGATTGCCGGAGTCACGTCCCGGCGCATTAGTGGGCTGCTGCCCGGCCTGACCACGCCCCCGGTTCGCCTTCGGCGCGGCAGCCGCGGACCGAGGCGCGGCCCCACCAGCCTCCCATCGCACCGGATGATCGCTACCGAGCACGGCGCGCACCGCCGACCGCACCGCCTCCACATTCCGTGGATCCGACAGCCGCTGCGCCAATGGCGCATGCTGATGCGCGAATACGATCACCTCCCCCTCGATCCGCGACACCGACGCCCCCGACAACAACGCCTGCACGGTTGGTCCGAATTCTCGAACCTTCGCCCGAATCTCCCCCCAGGCCCCCTCCACCGTCCGCAGCAGATCCGCATCCCCGCCCTGCCGCTGTCCAGCGTCCGCACCGCTCAGCTCGGCCGCCGCACCTTGCGAACCACCCTGCTGTACGACACCTTGCGCGCCGCCCTGCTCCGCCGCCGCACCTTGCGAGACGCCCTGCTCCGCCGCACCACCCTGCCGCACGGCAGCAGGCCCCACGCCCGCAGCACCCGAGCCCGCCTCGGTCGTCGACTCATTCACTTGTGGGGCCGCACCAGCTCCGGTGCGATCCCCGACACCACGCACCGCAGCGTCTTCCTGCGCCGCGGCACTCATCGGCTCGCTCGCGTGCGCCGATGCGCCGGCCCCGGACGCCACCCGCCTCTGCGCACCTCGCTCGGACTGCTGGGCCGAAATCGACCACGCAGCTTCCGAATTCGACGCCGCCGCACCAGCGGAGTCGCGCTCCGGCGATGCAGTTGTATCGGAGACTGCCTGCACCCCTTCGGGTTCCAACAATCCACCAGCGGCCACCGAACCCGCGCCACCAGCAAACTCGGCCCCAACGCGACCGGGCCGGGCGGCTCGGTCCGCAGACTCGACGGCCGAGGACGAGGCGGCAGCCGCACCTCGGGCGCCATCGACCGGCGCAGCGCCAACCTCCGGCGAAGCAGCGAATCGTGCTTGTCCCTCGGACACCGCATCGACAGCTGCACCGCTTGTCCCGGCCGCAGTATCAACTCCGGCTGACGCTGGCGCGCCGACCTGTCCGGTGCTCGAATCCCGGTCGACGGCCGTACGGTTCGGAGCCGCACCTGTCTGTGTGTCACCGCGCTCCGCGGTCGAATCGCCCGGCACGAAAGCGAATCCCGCCTCCGCATCGCCTTGCCCTACGGCCGCGCTCTGCCCGGCAGCCGACTGCTGACGCTCGGCCGCAGCCTCCGCTGCCTGCGCTACCCCAGCGCTCTGTCCGACCGCCGGATCCTGCCCGCCAGCCAAGTTTTGGCTATCAATGCCGTACTCGACAGTTGCGTTCTCGCGATCGGCCGCGTCCTGCCCACCCACCGGTCCCGCCGCCTCGTTACCACGCCCAACAGTCGACTGCTGCTCCGCAGCCGCCGCACGCTCCGCAGGCAGGCTCGCCCCTGGGCCACCAGCCTGCGCCGAGCCACCAGCCTGCGCCGAGCCACCAGCCTGCGCCGAGCCACCAGCCTGCGCCGAGCCACCAGCCTGCGCCGGGCCACCAGCCTGCGCCGGGCCACCAGCCTGCGCCGGGCCACCAGCCTGCGCCGGGCCACTCGCCGAGCTCGTGCCCGCGCGAGTGGCGTCTTTTTCGCGGCGGGCGGCGGCGAGGAGTTCCGCGCCTCGGCGGCGTGGCGGTTCGTTGAAGGCGCGGGGCGGGGCCGACTGAGTGGCCGCTGGCTGGGCCGGGGCAGGCGCCGAGTCGGTGGGCTGGGCCGGGGCGGTTGGGGTGATCGCTCCGGTGGCTATGCCGCGTTCGAGGCGCTCCAGACGTTGCAGGGTTGCGGATTCGGCGTCGGACACCGATGGGAGGAGCATCCGGGCGCAGACGATTTCGAGCAGGAGGCGCGGGGCAGTGGCGCCGCGCATGTCGCCGAGGCCTTCGTGCAGGAGTTCGGCGTGCCGGGCCAGGGTAGCCGGGCCGGTGCGTTCGGCCTGTTCGCGCAGGCGCTCCAGGACATCGCCGGGGCCGGAGACCAGGCCGCGGTCGGCGGCGTCGGGGACGGCTTGCAGCAAGATCAGATCGCGCAGGCGCTCCAGCAGGTCAACGGCGAAACGGCGCGGATCGTGGCCCGCCTCCATGACGCGGTCGATGGTGCCGAAGAGGGCGGCACCATCGCTGGCGGCGAGCGCGTCGATCGCATCGTCGATCAGCGCGACATCGGTGACGCCGAGCAGCGAAACCGCCCGCGCGTAGGTGATGCCCTCGGGGCCGGCGCCCGCGAGCAGCTGGTCGAGCACACTGAGGCTGTCGCGCGGCGATCCACCGCCCGCGCGAATCACCAACGGGTACACCGCCTCCTCGACCGGCACCTGCTCCTGCTCGCAGATCTTGCCGAGCAGTCCGCGCATGGTCGCGGGCGGCAGCAGCCGGAACGGGTAGTGGTGTGTGCGGGAGCGGATGGTGGGCAGCACCTTGTCCGGCTCGGTGGTGGCAAAGATGAAGATCAGGTGGGCCGGCGGCTCCTCGACGATCTTGAGCAGCGCATTGAACCCGGCGGTGGTGACCATATGCGCCTCGTCGACGATGAACACCCGATACCGCGACTCCGCGGGCGCGTAGAAGGCCCGATCGCGCAGTTCACGGGTGTCGTCGACACCGCCGTGACTCGCCGCGTCCAGTTCGATCACATCGAGATTGCCCGGCCCACCCGGACCGAGCGCCACACACGACGGGCAGACGCCGCATGGTGTCGAGGTCGGGCCCTGTACACAGTTCAACGAGCGCGCAAGGATGCGTGCCGAGGAGGTCTTGCCACAGCCCCGGGGACCGGAGAACAGATAGGCATGACTGATGCGACCGGTGTCGAGCGCGATACTCAGCGGGTCGGTGACGTGCTCCTGACCCACCACTTCAGCGAACGTTGCCGGTCGGTACTTCCGGTACAGAGCCACGGCCAGAGGTTACCGGCGCCCACCGACAAAGCACATTCCCCTCGACCAACAGGCCGGGCGCGGCGTGCTGACAGGCACTTCCCGTCAGATATGTGATGTAGATCACATGATGCTCGAATCTCTGTTAGCCCCCACTGATCAGCGCCGAAGCCGGCAAAGTTGAAGCAATCGAAGATCCAGAACGGATGAAGAGCGAATTTTGGCGCCCGTCCAGTGCAATTGACGGCGATTAGCTGAACTCACGCCCCGGTTCGAGATCTATTTGCGGAGATAACGAATCAATCAACCAGCATGACATCGATGCAATCGCCTGGCTACCGTGGTTATCGGCAACTTCGGTAGCCAAACCTTCATCAGGTTGGTGGCCCCGGCCGGTCCCTCATCCCGACCGGGGCACAACCTGAGCTCCACAATTTACGGCGCTTTCCGCCGAACTCACACCACTCCCACCGGAGGATATTTCCACCGTGCCGTCGTGTGACCACATCGCCGCCGCCTGGCTTTCGAGCACAGATTTCGCCGACGACCACGCCGCCGTCGACCTGCTCAGCCGAGCGATCAGCCCCCAGGACTTCGCGATCAAGCGCGATTCGCTGCCGGTGGCCGCGGCCGCCGATCCGTCCACCTCCGCCGCCATCCTCGAGCTTCTGGAGCGCGGCCAGGTGCCGACCATGGCAGCCATCCGCACCCTCACCGCGCAGAACGAGATGCGCCGGGAGGCCGAACGCATCGAACGCCTCGGCCGCCGGGCTCAGCGCAGCATCGATGATTTCGGCCGCATACTGGCCCGGCTGGCCGAGGACTACTGGATCGCACATGGCACCGGCCCTACCCGACGCGACGTGCTGCAGTCCGAACCGGTGATGGTACTGATCCGGGAGCGGGTCGGCGATATCGCCCCGACCGCGGTGAAACACCTCTGGCTGATCGAACGCGCCCAGCGCGCCGGCTGGATAGCCTCCAATGCCAATCCCGGATCCCTTTGTGCCGCAAGGCGTTTCTACTCCGCCAAGTACGGCAACCGGGTCTCGCTGCGACCGGTCAATACGATCGGCACGATCGTCGCGATGTACCTGCGCGACTATCAGGCCGAACACGACCGCCCGCCGCGCTGGTCCACCCTCGCCCACGACCTGCGCGACGACCGCGGCCGCCGGCTCTTCCACGACACCGCCGACGCCCGCATCCAGCGCCGGTGGCTCACCACCGCCGAATGGATGGCCGAGCAGGACGACCTGCCGGTTCCCGGACGACGCGGCCTGCGCGCCTTGGCCAAGAAGGCGCGGCGCTGAAGTGTCTCGGCCGATACGCCCAGCAGCGCTCGGGCCGCTGTGACCATTCGGTAGCGGAGACCGCGTATGCCGAAGGGGTGCACGGACATGCGCCGCGGCGCTTCGGCAAGGGCTTTTCGGGCAGCCGCAGGGTGACGATCACTGATCGAAGCTAGGAAACTTCGTTCGAAGGCGCCTTCCAGGTATTGCACTGGAACGTCCGGTTGTACCTGTTCCCCTGGGCGTACCAGTTGCCGTAGCTCTGTTCGGTGCCATGGTCTCGGGCGTCACCGGGGCTGTCGCCACGATGGTAGTTATCGGAGAGGATGCGCTGGGCCTGCGCCATGGTGATCGTTCCGACGTAAGTGGCCGACCCGGTGAACATGCCCGCGAAGCATTGGGCTTCCAACTCCGTCCGCCGCGCGACCTCCAGCCCGGCCGCGCTGCGAGCCCCGGCGTCGGACCGATCGCTGTGCGCCTTAGCCAAGATGCCGCTGAGTGCCTGGACATGGTGACCGTATTCATGCGCGAATACGGTCAGGAAGATGGCCCAGTCGTTGGGGTCCTCGTTCCGGATCACCGCATCCACAGGCAGGTAAATCGTCTTGTTCGTCGAGCAATAGAACGCAGCTACATTCGCCGAGCTACCACCACACGGTGACGACGCATCCGCGGCGCGCGCGGGGACGCTCAAACTCGGTGCCGAGAACGGCAAGTTCGCAGCGGAAAGTACGGGCCGCCACATCTGACCGAGGCACTCGGACGCCGCTCGGAAGAACGGTAGCGCCGCCTCGACATTGGGGGCCCATTGCGGGAAGTCGCAGTTGACGTTGCTCAACCCGGAGCTGTCATCGCTGAACAGCGGATTCTCCCCGAGCGCGGCAACCGGTTGCGGCCCAGCGGGTTTCGTTGTGGTCGGTGCGGCGGCGCGGCTGGTGGTCGCCGCCGCGGCGCGCGTTGTCGGGCTGGGGGCGGAGGTCGACGACGTCGGCGGGTTGTAGGTGTAGCTCGGCGTCGGCGGGGTGTAGGCCGATGGACGGTGCCGCTTCTTCTCGTTATCGGCCGCAATCGCCGAAGAGACAAGCAGTCCGACGACCAAGACGCTGACCGTCAGCACACCGAACAGTGCGCTGAGTCCCGCACCCGAGCTCCGGCGGCGCGGTGGGTACGGACGCGGCGGATAACCCGGCCGCTGATGCGGTATCGGCGGGCCGTACGGTGCCGCGTACGGCGGACAGTAACCGGGCGGATACCCCTGTGGCGGACCATATCCCGGCGGTTGCTGATAACCGGGTGCGGGTTGATACCCCGGTGCCGGCTGGTACGCGGGCGGCGAACCAGGGCCGTAGGGCGGCCGCGTCATCTACTCACGACACCGAGCTGGCGGATGCGGTGAATGTATTGCACTGTGCCGCATGGCCTTTGTCCACGCCGATCTCGAACCAGGTGCCACCGTTGTCCGCGGTCCCGTGATCGCGCATATCGCCGCGCTGGTCACCGCGGCCGTGTGCGTCGCGGCGGGCAAGGGTGATCTGTGCCGTGGTCAACGAACCGCCATCGGCTGAGGAACCGACGTACATGCCGTCGAAACAGTTGGCCTGCAACTCGATTCGACGCGACAGCTCCAGCCCCTTTTCACTGCGCACGCCCGCGTCTACGCGATCGCTATTGGCCTTGCGCAGGATTCCGGACATGGCCTGGACGTGGTGGCCGTACTCGTGCGCGAAGACCGACAGGTAGATGATCCAGTTGTCCTTGAACAGATCGGTCTGCAGCTGGCTGAGTGGCATGTAGATCGTCTTGTTCGCCGGACAGTAGAACGCGGCGAAATTACTGGTGGAACCGGTGCACGGGGTGGTTATGCCGTCCGTGCTTGCGCTGACATTCAGTGTCGGCGATTGGAACGGCAGATTCTTCTGTGCCAGTACGGGTTTCCACGCCGCCTCCAGGCAGCTCGCGGCGGTCTCGAAGAACTTGCGCGCGGTGTCCACCCGCGTGCTCCACGGCGAGTAAGCGCATTTCGCCGGGATCAAGGTGGCGTTCGGATCGGTCAGCAGTGGATTCGTTCCGGTCTCCGCTACGCCGCCATTCGAATCCGGGGTGTAGGTCATGCTCGGGGCGGCGCCGGACGCGGTATTGCTGCCCCTGCCGTGCCAAATCGCGCCACGTACCAGGCCACCCGCGACCACGAAGACGACGATCAACAGCAGCGCGATCCATCCGCCGCCGCCCTTGCGTTTCTGCGGCCGCCGATGTCCGGAGGGACCGTAGGGCATCGGCGGCGGCATCGGCACACGCTGTCGGTATCCGGGCGCCGGATGACCAGGCTGTTGGCCATAACCGGGCGGCGGAGCATGACTGGGCTGCTGGCCGTAACCGGGCGGATAACCCGGCTGCTGGCCATATCCGGGCTGACCCGGCGCTGGACGATATCCGGGCTGCCCATGCGGCGAACCGACGCCGGGGCGCGGCGGAACCGATTGTCCACCAGGCGGAACCGGCCGGTAGCCGTATGGTGGTTGGGTCACGTCCCCCGTACCCCCTCATCTCATGATCGCCTACAGCCGCTGACGCAGCTTAGCAACTTGTCTAGAGTAGGCAGTCATGCTGACTTTACGGGGGGGCACCGCGAGCGTGCTGCTTCTCGCCGCCGCGGGAATGCTGGCCGCCGCACCGGTTGCCCACGCCGAGCCCGCAACCGATGGCGTCGATATCGTCGCAGATCTGAAACTGAGCCGCGAGGGCGTGCTCGAGGTCACCGAGAACGTGGTCGTCCCCGCCGACGGCAGCTTCAAAATGACACTGCCACTGCGCCTCAAGGTCGGCGAAGACGTCGAACGCGTCTTCAAAGTCACCGATATCGATACCAAGGGCACCGGCACCGCCACGGTCGCGAACGATCTGTTCACCATCGATGCCAAGCCGGGTGAATCGACCTTCACCTACGCGATCCACAACACGGTCAGCGACGCACCCGGCACCCAGGTCTTCCGCTGGCTCGGCACCATCAATGCCGATGTCGCATCGATCGACGCATCCCTGATCAGCCCGAGCTACGAAATGGGCGTGGTGGACTGCAAACTCGGCCCGCCCGGTAATCTGCGGCAGTGCTCCGATCTGCAGATCGAATCGGACGGGGTGCTCTACTGGCGCCAGACCGACCTGCGCAAGGGCGACAATATCGACCTGACGCTGCAGCTGCCGCCCGGCACGGTGCCCGCCAATGCCGATATTCGTGACAACAGCGAGGCGGGTGCCTTCTCCTTCACGACTCCGGTGCTCGTCGCGTTCGGTGTGCTGCTGCTCGCACTGGCCGCAATGGCGGCCTACGTGTTCAAGACCAGGCGGGAAAACGCCGCCGCCGCAACCAGTTCGGAGCTGATCGACCCGCTGCTGCGCGACGGTAGGCAGGTCCAGTTCACCTCCCCGGACGGCATTCTGCCCGGCGAGGCGGGCGTATTGCTCGACGAACATGTCGATCCGAGCGATATCGCCGCGACGGTGATCGACCTCGCCGTGCGCCGGTACATCTGGATCACACCGGTCAGCGATAGCGATTGGCGCATCGATCGGGTGAACGCGCCCGATGACCAACTGCGCGATTACGAGAAGGCGGTCTACCGCGCAGTGCTACCGGACGGCACCGATTCGGTGACCGTCGGGCAGTTGCGCGCGCCGGGCCGCGTGCAGTCGCAGCCGGTGCGCAGCGCGATGCAGGCCGATGCGGTCGAGCGTGGTGCCTTCATTGATCGGGCCCGCATCGGCCTGCCGGTCCTGTTGGGTGGGGCACTGATCGTCGGCGGTATCGCCGCGACCGTTGCCTTGGCGCTCACCTCGGGCAGCGCACTGGTCGGTGTCGCGATCCTGCTCGCCGGCGTCGCGACCGTACTGCTGCCACGCTTCCTACCGGTCCGCACGGCCCAGGGCCGCGAACTCGTCCGCCAGATCCGCGGCTTGCAGCGCGGCCTCGACGCCACCACCCGCGACCAGATCCCGCCCGCCGACCAGGAATTGGTCTTCTCCAGAGCGCTGCCGTTCATGGTGATCGTCGGCCGCGCCGACAACTGGATCCGCGCCTTCCGCGACCTGAACCTCGCCGCCGACTCCCAGCCCGGCCTCTATTGGTTCGGCACCTTCGAACGCGACCGCAACCTGCAACGCTTCGCTGGCCACTTCCCCTACTTCATCACCGCCCTTGAAGGACTCTTCGCATAGCGCGGGGTGACGATGCCGGGCCACTTGGTGGCTAGTCGACTCGTCGGCTAGACGACTTCTGGTCCCAGCGCGCGGGTGAGGTGTATCAACCGATCGGCACGCTCAGTGACAAAGCCGAGGAGGACGAGCCGGAGATCCCGGTTGCATCGGACGGCGGCGAACGCAGTCGTGCGTGCGAGGCCAGAACGGTTCTGGTTGGATCCGCACGATGCGGTCGAGGATCTCGGGCACACCTCTTCCGTGCCGAACTCGGCCACACCGACGCCAGCGCAGATATGCGTCGGCGTGGCCGCTGTCAGGCCAGATCATCCGATGGCCCTCGATGGGACAGGCCCACAGCCGTTGCAGTATCCGTATGGCGCCACTCGGCGCGTCGTCAGTGGGTGCAAGCGCGTTCGATCAGGGCGACCACCTCTGAGGAGTTGTCTACCTGGATGACCAGTCGTGCGTAGCGTTCGTCGGCCAACTCGATGACCACGGCTTTGGCGGGGTCACGGATGTCCCAGAACACGCGCTCGCCATCGACGTGAAAGGTTCCGGCGGTGATCACACCGGGCATATAGGTGCCGGCCGTTCGAATGCCCTTGCGTTCCTTAGTGATTCCTGGATCTGCGGTGGCGCCGCGGACATTCGTCAAAGGGATCACCAAGCGGCTCTTCAAGGCCCAGAGTTTGTCCCAGCCTTCGAGTTGGATCACCAGATCGGTATCCGCGATAGCGACCTCGGCCACGTCATTCTCCTTCTTTCATCTTCACTGATCGGTCTGTCTGCCCGGTCCATTCGGCCGTAGGTGAGCCACCTCGTCACCGACACAGACCCGCAACCGAAGTCCCAGCAACGTCGCTGTCGACACCGTTCCATTGCCCAGCACTGCGGTGTAGCCGTCGAGTTCGGCGAAAGCGCCTGCCACCTCCGCCGCGATCTCCGGATCGGCGCGGCCCTGCTCGATAGCCGCCATCAGCAACAGATCGAGGGCGCCGATCTCGTCGGAAGTCACTGCCCTGCAGAGGTTCTGCAGGGGATCGGCGGCGGACATCGCCTGCATGATCTGCCGCCGCGCGGCCCGCAATGCCCGAAGGTAAAGCCCCCGTTTGCTGCCGAACGTGCGGTACAAGCTGTTGCGGTGGATGCCCAGATCACCGACAAGGTCGTCAATCGACACGGCATCGAAACCGCGGCGGGCGAACAGTCGCGCTGCCGATTCGACGACCGTCTCCTCATCGAATGCTCTCGGTCGTGGCATGGCTTGACCGTACGATATATGGGAATGATCAGTCAAGAATGATCGTTCCCGAATGAGGGCACCTTCTACGCAGGTTCCCAGAAGGAAGCCGACCGGCGGAGGATAGGGCTATCGAATGACCGAGGTGCGCGAGGACAGGCGCCGCACGTATCGCGCGCAGCATACGCCGCACCAGCTAGGTCGACGCGTGGGCAGCGACATCATCGAGAACTCCCGAGCAGACGGGGCCGTTGTCACAGGTCAGCTGCACCAGGTGGGTGCCGTCTACGAACCAGTGCAGCGCCAGCACCGCCTGGTCGACAGTCCGGCTTCCGCCAGCGGCCGCCCCGGCGTCGACACTCGGTCGCCAGCAGCCCCGGCCACGAACTCGACGGTGGCCGCGGCGATCGGCAGCACAGCCGTGTATCTCACACTTGGGGGTGGCACCGCACAGCGCTGCCACCCCAGCACTGACTTCGATAGAGGACCTAGTCGGACAGTGCGGTGCGGCGGCGGATTGCGGAGAGGGGGTCGGCGTAGATGATGCTGAGGGAGGTGACCACCGCGGCGAATTCCTGGACCTTGCCGCCGAATCCGCTGATACGGATATCGGTCGGCGGGAGCTGGGAGGACTGGGTGAAGGCGCGGGCGACGTGGGCGACCGCGGGTCGGTAGCCGGTGAAGGCTTGGCCGCCGAGGATCACCCGATCCGGATTGAGCATGTCGCGAACCATCGCGACGGTGTGCCCGAGGATGGTGGCACGCTCGGCGAGCAGTTCCTTGGCATCGGCCGCGCCCGCATCGGCGGCGCGGTACAGGTCGGCGATGGTGGTGCCGCCGGTGCCCTTGTGCGCCGGAATGATCCCGCGCCCAACGGCTCTGGCGTGCAGCGACCGATCACTGACGGTCACCTCGAGGCAGCCGCGCCGTCCGCAGGCGCATTCGACATCGGAGCCGGTCGGGAAGTGCGCGATCGAACCAGGACCGCTGCTGCCGGTATGCACCCGGCCGTCCAAAGTCACGGCGATACCGGCGGTTTCGCGAACGTAGAAGTACAGGCTGCTGCCCGCACCACTGGTTCCCACACCATTGCGCTCGGCATCACGCGGCTCGCCGGTCGGCAACAACAGCTCCGACGCGGCCATGGCCTCGACGTGCGGCGCGACCGAAATCGGCAGCTCGAGCACCTCGCCGAGCACCGAACCGACCTGCGCGCCTTGCCAAGCCAACTTGGGATGATCGACGATACCGGTCGCGGGATCGACCCGCCCGCCGATGGCCACACCGGCCCACAGCGGTCTACGCCGATGCCAGCGCTGCAGGAAGGCCTTGGCGCTGCGCGCGACTGTCGTGATCGCAAAGTCTTGACCGGTCTGCGGCGTCGCGATCGCCAGCCCACCGAGGATGCGCCCGCGCAGATCGGCCGCGACGATCTTGGTGACCGCGGCACCGATGTGGATGCCGAGGGTCAGATAGGAATCGTGGTCGATTTCGAACGGCACCCGCGGACGCCCGACCGCACCCGATGCGGTCAGATCGGGGCGCTCGCGCAGCAGTCCGGCAGCCAATAGCGCCGATACCTGACGGTTGACCGTCGCGATGCTCAAACCCGTTGTGCGCGCGGCATTGTCACGGGAGACCGGACCGCCGGTCGCGGCGCGCAGCACGGCCGCCGCCGGATTGTCGGTGATGCGCAACTCCGGCGCGATGACCGGACGCTGGACCCGGACACGACCGGTGACAACCCTGGAAGCAGATCGATCAAGGGTGGGGAGGGACATATGCAGATTCCTTGCTGAAGTCCCGTACCACGGGACGTGCCTACACGTGCGGCGACGGGGCAGCGCACGAGCCGAAGGAGCGACTCAGCTGCAGCAGGAACAACACAGTTCGCGAGTCAACGGCAGTCGCAACCCCAGCGCGGCGGTCACGTAGGTGACCCGCAGTGCGGTCGGACGGCTCGAAGACATGGGATCAAAGTTAACACCGAAATCGCCACGTACCAAGCCCTGTCGGCGGACCGGGAACTCTTCGGATGCGTGCTTCGTTCCGAAATCCTTGGCGCGCACCGGGTTCCGAACGAAATGTGGCCCAGAGCACGATGTGGCCGAAAAAGCCGAATGGGGCCGCCGCGTCGGGCCGCCCACCGATCTGACCGGAGGTCTGCACCAGTCCGGAGGCCAAGCCCTGCTCATGGTCGGCGATGCCCTCGATGGCCTGCACCATGACCGAGGCGAAGCCGAGCGCGAAGTCCAGGCCGAACGACAGGAATGCGGGAAGATAGTCCACGGCATAGGTCGGGTCGGCGCTACCGCCGAAGGAGATGAACTGACGTACCCGATCACGAATGAGGTCATAGAGGCCGTGATCATCGGCGTGGTACCAACGCAAGTAATTGCGTGCATATAAAAGGGCTGGTCACGCGAGGAGGCCCCGCCCGGCCAAGAGGTACTGGGCGGGGTCCGTGGCGGCGGGATCAGCCCGGGTAGACGTAATGCTTGGGACCGAAGTGGCCGGTTCCGCTGGACCCGGCGTATGGCACGTCGAGCGGGACGATGTTGAGCTTGTGCGGATTGCCGTCGAGGTCCGCTTGCCAGCAATCCTGCTGTACCCCATGGAAGCTGGTGCAAACGATCCGGGTGCTGGTCCCGAACGGTGAGGTCAACCGGTTCCGGTCGGAAAGAGGATTCCAGTAATCGGGATCGGATTGGACCGCGAAGTTCTTGGTCTCATAAACCCCCAGTGCGCCGCCGCCCGACGGCCAATCATCGGCAGCGGCGGTACCCGCTCCGATCAGCAGCGTGGCACCGGCGCTTGCGGAGAGTAGGGCGATCCGCAGAACATGCTTGATCTCGAAGTTCATCACTATCCCTTCTACTTCCAGAGTCTGAAGAGCCTGAGCATGCCAGCCCGCGTCGGATCCGGCTTCCCGAACACAAGAAGGCCCGCCCAGTCGAGAGGTAACTGGGCGGGGGCCGGTTTCCGTGGCGACGGTGCAGCCACGGATGCCGTACGACCTATTTGGCCGGAACGAACGGCTGATTGACCGTGGTGAAGTACTGGATCGCCGCACCGATCGCGACCGGTGCGGTCACGAGGATCTGACCGGCCAGGGTGCCGAGTGCGCCGACGGCGATGATGCCGCCGAGGCAGCCGACGGCGGCGGCCGGGATGAACGGGCCGAACAGGCCGATGATGGTGGCCGAGGCGACCGTCGCACCGGCGATACCGCCGAGCACGCAACCCGCCGCACCGCCGACGAGACCGCCGACCAGCGTGCCGATGGTGGCCGCCGCCGAGATGGTGCTCGTCAGGCGGGTCCAGGCCGCGACCTCACGGTCGTATTCGGTCTTCCACGGCGCCTTGTCCTCATACGGCAGCGCGACCGGCTGGTAGACCGCGTGTTCGCGATCGATCTGCGGGGTCAAGATCGCGGTGCGATCGGAAATCTGTGCGGCGATGGGGAATTCGAAGTCATCGATCCGGAACCGCAGCGGGGTCCCCGCGACTACGGTGCCGTCGGCTGCCTTGATCTCGAAGACATCACCCTCGACCGCCAGCGAACCCGCGTCGGTCTTGATGATCGATGAATCATTGACCGCTTCGGCGGTGAAATTGATTGCGTCATTGCCGCTTTCGGTCGTGGCCGGGGCGGCGCCGGAGGTGCCCGCGGCTACTCCGGTCGCCATGGTCACCAGCGCCGCGACGACGGCGAGCTTCCTCATCCTCATGTCCTACAGTCCCTCATCTCGGTATTGCTATCGAGAGGAAGCATCGACGAGGACTCAATCGGGCACGAGGGAAAAATGCAGTCGGATTCGAATAGACGAGCCCACAGCGACCTCAGGACTTCTTGGCGGCGGCCTTCATCTGCTTCTTGAAAGCCCTTACCTCCAAAAGGGATTCGCCGTCGACAATATCGGCGGCCGAGCGCCGGGAGCCCGGTTCGGAGTAGGCGCCGGCCGCCGCTTCCCACCCTTTCGGCTGCACGCCGAGCTGCTTGCCGAGCAGCGCGAGGAAGATCCTGGCCTTCTGATCGCCGTAGCCGGGCAGATTCTTCAGTCTGCGCAGCACCTCTTTGCCGTCCGGATCGCCTTGGGTCCAGATGCGTTCAGTCTTGCCGTCGTAATGCTCGACCACATAGCGCGCAAGTTCCTGGGTGCGGCGAGCCATGGATCGGCCGTAGCGATGAATGGCGGGCGGAGTCGCGCACAGTTCTTCGAATGCCTCGGTATCGGCGTCGGCGATCCGCTGGATATCGAAGCCGTCCATGCGGTCGGCGATCTTCTTCGGCCCGCGGAAGGCATGTTCGAGCGGGAACTGCTGATCGAGCAGCATGCCCGTCAGCAACGCGAAGGAATCCTCGGAAAGGAGTTGGTCCGCCGCCGGTTCCTGGGCAAGGCACAGCTTGACAGTCGCGGACTTCGCTTTGGCCACGGGACTTCCTTTCGCTGGTACCAGACGCTGTCGATCATCTCACTTGGCGCCGCTGGCGACTGCTTGCAGGTCGATAGAAAGGGTCGGCCACATGGTCCGGCCCACCCGGATCGGTGGCATGACCGAATCGTGACCGACCTCACAGACCTGCCGTGCGATGCGGTCGGCACCGAAGTAGGCTCAGCGCCATGCCTCAGACGACGGCAATACAAAGAGACGGAATCGTGCCCATGAATATGCAGGGGTTACGCCCGGATCGCTTCGATAGCGCGGGCCAGGATCAGTTGGTCGACGTGCGGGATCTGCAGGCAGCACTGCCGGGCATCCGCCGACTACGCACGTGGGCACATCAAGCATTGGCACTACAGCCCGGCGAGAGTGCGATCGATATCGGATCGGGCACCGGCTCGGAGGTCATGGCCTTCGCGGATGCGGTCGGCCCGACCGGCACCGCGGTCGGCGTCGAACCCGATCCGCATCTGCTCGCCTCCGCCGAACGCCGCGCCGAACAGGCCGGTTCGACGGCCAAATTCCATTCCGGCGACGCCTACGGGCTGCCATTCGGCGCGAACACCTTCGACGCCGCGCTCTGCGAGCGGGTGTTCCAGCATCTGACCGCACCGAATCGCGCGGCCAACGAGATCGCCCGGGTGCTCGAGCCCGGTGGCCGCGTCGTGGTGATGGACAGCGACTGGGGCACGGCAATCGTGCATCCCGGCGACCGACCGGTGGTGCGCGAAGTCATCGACACCCTCATCGCCGCGACCACCAACCCCTTCTCCGGCCGCAGGCTGCCCGGACTGCTGACCAAGGCGGGCCTGGTGATCGACGAGGTCGGCTCGCACGCCCTGGTACAGGACCGAACGGTCGGCGCGGGCGCGCTGGTGAACCGCATCTCGGCCATGGCGGTCGCGCGCGGTTCCATCACCAAGGCACAGCGCGACCAGCTGATCGCGGATCTGGAACGGGGCGCCGAAAGCGGTGACGTCCACCTGTCGGTGACCATGTTCGCGGTGCTGGCCCATAAACCCCGCTGATATTCGAGCGAAAACACAACGGGCGCATACCGATTCGGTATGCGCCCGTTGTGTTTCAAGCTATTTCTGGAGCAACTTCTCGGTGGCCGCGAGCAATACGCAGGTAGCCAGACCATCCATCGCCTTTTCCAGTTCCGGCAGCTGCGGGAAGCTGGGGGCGATGCGGATGTTCTTGTCCTCCGGGTCATTTCGGTACGGGAAGGCCGAACCGGCCGCGGTGAGCGCGATGCCCGCATCCTTGGCCAGCGCGATCACTCGAGCCGCGGTGCCCTCCAGGACATCGAGGCTGATGAAGTAACCACCCTTCGGCTCGGTCCAGGACGCCACCTTGGACGCCCCGAGCCGATCCTCCAGAATCCTCAGCACCAGTGCGAATTTCGGTTCGAGGATGGCGCGATGCTTCTGCATGTGGGCACGCACACCGTCAGCGTCCTTGAAGAACCGCAGGTGGCGCAGCTGGTTGATCTTGTCCGGGCCGATGCTCTTCTTCGACGCGTGCCCGAGGTACCAGTTCAGGTTCGGCAATGACGCACCGAGGAAGCTCACTCCCGCACCGGCGAAGGTGATCTTCGAGGTGGAGGCGAAAACGATGGGGCGATTCGGATTTCCGGCCGCCGCGGCCATACCGAGTACATCGAGGACGGGTGCGGCGATATCGGTCAGCGGATGCACCGCGTAGGCGTTGTCCCAGAACAGCCGGAAGTCCGGTGCCGCGGTCGGCATCGAAACCAACTCCTGGACAACCTCTTCGGAGAAGATGGCGCCGGTCGGGTTGGCGTAGTTCGGCACCGCCCACAGACCCTTGATCTGCGGATCATCGGCCACCAGTGCGGCGATGGCATGCACATCCGGTCCGTCGTGACCGATCGGAATCGGGATCATCTCGAAGCCGAGTGCCTCGGTGATCGCGAAGTGCCGGTCGTAGCCGGGGCTCGGGCAGAGGAACTTCAGCGTGGGCTCGGCCACCCAGCGGCGCTCGGAATCCGGTGTGCCGTATAGCAATGCGTAGCTGATCACATCGTGCATCAGCTCGAGGCTGGCGTTATTGCCCGCGATCAGGTTCTCGACCGGAATGCCGAGCAGCTCACCGAAGATCGCGCGCAATTCCGGGAGACCGTGCTGCCCACCGTAGTTGCGGCAGTCGGTGCCGGTGCCGTCCTTGAAATCGCCGGGACCGGGCAGTGTGAGCAGTTCCGCGGAGAGGTCGAGTTGTTCCGGTGAAGGTTTACCCCTGGTCAGATCCAGCGTGAGCTTCTCGGTCCTGAGCGTCGCATAGTTCGCGGTCTGGGTCTCGTGTTCGGACACGAGCTCCGGGGGGCTCATCAAACCGATCTGCGTTTGCCGGGGCATCCTGAGCAGCCTTTCGAAGCAGCGAGGGGTGATTGTCGTCCGGGCCGATGTATGGCGGTCGGACCGTGTTCACGTTACCCGGCGGTTGCTCCGAATTGGGAGTGAATATAGGGGACCCCGCGCACCCGGCAGAGCCCGTTGACCCTTGCTGCCTTCCGGCCCTGGGGGAGTTCACAGGATGCGCGCCGCGCGGGATCCATCAGCAAGTGTAGCGGGCAACTCCGACAATGATCACCACCGGGTGGACCGTACCGGGTAGAAACGGGGCCGAACTGGGACTTCGCCGCCGCGACCAGCCCAATTTGGCGCCCGGCCGGGGGCACCCGGTATGCTGCTGCACGGAGGATTCGCCTAGTGGCCTATGGCGCTCGCCTGGAACGCGGGTTGGGTTAACGCCCTCAGGGGTTCAAATCCCCTATCCTCCGCAGAGAACCAGCAGGCCGGAGGCGGTTTTTCAACCGCCTCCGGTCTGCGGTCAACAAGCGGTCAACGCCCCCGTCCCCGTAGCCGAGCCATCCGACCAGATCCGTAAGGTCGCCACCGTCATGGCGACGGCGCTCGGCAGCAACTGAATGAGTGATTTCAACTCGATGAGTGAACCAACATCGAACCCGAAGGATCACTCAGTGGTCGACAACATCGAATCCATTTCGGAATCGTTCGATACCTAATAGAGAACTACTCGAACGTCCGCCAAGGATCGCGTTGACCACGTCACGCCCGGGTCTAACGTTCGGATCGTCAGCAGCGTCGAAACAGCCTGAACTGCAACGAAACTGGCTGACCGCCGAGTTCACCTGCGGAGAAGGACGGGCTCGAATCCCCTATCCTCCGTAGAGAACCCGCAGGTCGGGGCTATTCAGCCCGGGTTTGCGGTCGACAGATCGCGGCATCCACGGGCCTCGAGGAGATGATCCATGAACAACCCAGCCTTGCACCAGACCGCCCAGCGAGCCGACCCTGCAAGCGCGGCCTAGCTGATCGTGCCGGAGACCCGAATTGCGGCGGCCGGGCACACTTGCTCCGCTTCGCGGACAGCCCCGAGGTGCAGCGGCGACGAGTCGAGCACCAGCGATTTCCCGTCATCGTCCTGATCGAATACTTCCGGCGCGATGAGCACGCACATGCCCGCGCCGATGCACAACTGCCGATCCACGATGATGTCCATCAGGTCCCCCTCACCAAACGACCGGAAGCCGGTGGACGCCGTAAACATCTGCACCGTGGCGCAGCGGCACCTCGTCCGCGGGCACCGCGAGGCGCAGTGTCGGGAACCGAGTCACCAACGCAGGCAGGGCCACACGCATCTCGACGCGGGCGAGTTGCTGCCCCAAGCATTGATGCGGGCCGTGCCCGAAACCCAGATGCCCGACCGCATTGCGGCGAATATCCAGGGTATCCGGATCGTCGAACCTGGTCGGGTCTCGATCGGCGGCCTGCAGCGACAACGCGACCGTCTCGCCCGCCTTGATCGTCTGCCCCGCGAGCTCGATATCCGCCAGTGCCGCACGGGCGCCGGTGTGCACGATGGTCAGGTAGCGCATCAGTTCCTCGACTGCCTGGTCGGCCAGGTCCGGTTCGTCGCGTAACGCGGCGAGCTGGTCCGGGTGGGTGAACAACGCGAAGGTGCCGAGACCCAGCATGTTCGCTGTGGTGTCCAGGCCAGCACCGAGCAGGAAGCCGCCGACACCGGCCAGTTCGGCCTCGGTGAGGTCGGTGGTGGTCAGGTCGCTGAGCAGATCGTCGGTCGGCGCTGCGCGCTTGGCAACCACCAGCTTGCGCACGTAGTCCTCGATGGCGGCGAACGCCTCCAACTTGTCCTGCTGGGAGTAGTCGGCGCTGTTGGCGACCATCGCGTGCCGCTGGAAGTCCTCGCGCTCACTGAAGGGCACACCGAGCAGTTCGCAGATCACTTGGGCCGGGACCGGATGCGCGAACGCCTCGAACAGGTCGACCGGCCCGCCCGCGCCCGCCATTTCGTCGAGGTGCTTGGCAGTGATCTCCTCGATCCGTTCGGTGAGCTGCCGCATCCGGCGCACGGTGAACTTGCCGGCGAGTAGCTTGCGGTAACGCGTGTGCTCGGGCGCGTCGACGCCGGTGGGGTCGCCGAGCGGCGCCGCCGACAGCGGACCGATGTCGGCCAGCGCGTAGTGCATCAGCTCGTAGCGGGAGCTGAACCGCGGATCGGCGAGCACGGCACGAACCACAGCGTGCCCGGTGGCCAGCCAGCCCCGATGGCCGTCGGGGAAGACCATCCGTGTCAGCGGGCGCTCGTCGCGCAGCGCGGCCAGTGCGGTGGGCGGATCGAAAGGGCATTTGAGAGGTCGGGCGGCCAACAGGGCGGTCAGCGGGTTATCAGGCATCGCGGTCTCTCCTTGGTGTTCATCCATGATGAGCAGAACGCTACATTGCGTTCACTGTTACCTCAATGTATTCAGGCCCGATAAAGCACATATCTCCAGCTAAATTCGCATTCAAAGTTGCAATGACAATGCGGCTGATTGCATCTTGTTTCCACTCTGCGTTGCAATGAGATGCGGGCGAACGCATACTGGCCGCGTATCGGATAAGCGAAGGAGAAGGCGCATGCCGGGAGGCAGGCTCACCGAGCAGGACCGTAAGGACATCGCAGGCGGACTGAGCCAGGGACTCGGATACGCCGAGATCGCCCGGACCCTGAACCGGCCGACCTCCACCGTCAGTCGCGAGGTGAAACGTAACGGAGGACCCGGCCGATATCGGCCCGATCTCGCCCACCGTGCCACCGTGCACAGGGCCCGCAGACGCAGACCATCCCGCCCAGGCACGGCCACCGGTCCGGCAGACGCAACGTCGCACGCGATCGTCGGAAGGTTGGCCACGCTGTTCGCCGAGACCGGTATGCCACGCACCGCCGCGAGCGTTCTGGCATGCCTGTACACCACTGACAGCGGCAGCCTGGTTGCCACTGAACTGGCCGCGCTGCTACGCGTCAGCCCGGCAACGATCTCGGACGCCGTCCGTTACCTCGAAGCTCAGGAACTCATCGCCCGCGAACGCGATAGCCCGCGCCGCCGCGACCGGTACATCATCGACGAAGATGTGTGGGTTCGCGCGACGTTGGCCAGCGCCCGGCAGAATCTCGCGCTTGCCGAGGAGGCGCGCAACGGTGCCGCAGCGCTCGGAGTCTCCACCGCGGCCGGGAATCGACTTACCGAGATGAGTCAATTCCTCGTCCACGTCGGCCTCGATATGGTGCGCTCGACCGAGCGCTGGCGAGAACTGCGCAACCAGGCCGACGAACCACCGCAATGCCAGGATCTCTCTTCTCACCGAACTACGTAGCGTGGTGCGAGTCCGACTATCCGGACTACTCGTCCACAGCCGTCGCCCACCCAGCGGGTCTGGCGTCCCGGTGACAAGGCGGAGCATGGAGATCCGGTCCGGAACGCACTCAGTGCAGACCGTCTCGCGATCAGGAACAGCTTATGGCGAACACCAGGTCTCCGGACGACTCGCCCAGCCTCCGAGCGACGAATCACTCAGGACCGGCATTGACCGCGTCAACACCTGGGCCTAACGTTTGCATCGCAAACGCGCGGAAACAGCCTGAACTGCAACGAAACTGGTTGATCGCAGAGTTCACCTGCGGAAACGGATGGGTCCGAATCCCCCATCCTTCATCCTGGCAAATTGGTCTTTACTGGCTGGTCAGAGGCGTTTTCAAAATACGTTGTCGGCGTTGGCAAATGTTCAACGTACTCATACTGTTGTCGTCCAGGTGATGTCGATCCGCACGTGGCGTCTAGATTCGTGGCATGGGGACTCGCGAAGATCTGCTGGCTGCCGCGAAGCACTGCCTGGCCGAGCAGGGCTACGCCCGGACGACGGTACGGGACATCGTCGCCGCGTCGGGTGCGAATCTCCCGGCGGTCAATTATCACTTCCGGTCCAAGGACGCACTGCTCGATCAGGCGATGATCGAGGCGACCGGGGAAGCCGTTCAGGAGATTCTTCGAACGCTTCCGGTGGACGCCGAGGGTGATCCCGCCGACCGGCTCGCTGCGTTCTGGACCGGGCTGTTCGAGTCCTTTGGCGCTAAACCGGAGCTGTGGGCGGCCAATCTGGACGTCATCGCGCAGGTGCGGCACCTACCACCGGTGCGGGCGAGTGTGGCGGACGGTTTGGCTCGTGCTCGGGCGGAGCTGTCGGAGACGTTCGGCCATGCGGATAGTGAGGATTCCGGGAAGGTGCTGCTCGGGCTGCTGATCGGCGTGTTGGTGCTGTGGAGTATCGATCCGGATCAGGCGCCGAGCGGCAGCGATATCGCACGGGGCTTGCGAGCCGTCGCCGCGGACATGGGGCCCGGCGCCTGAGCACGCTCGGGCGCCAGGCCTGGATCAGTGCCGCGACGAACCGGTCGATTCGGATTCCCGGCGTGCGATGCCCCGCAACAGAATCGGCACCAGCACCGCCATGACGCACAGCGCGGCAGCGGCCGTGAGCATGGCGTAGTTCTGGCCGTGGGTGAACGCAACCCGTGCCACGTCGGCCAGCGCCGATCCCGCGGGCCCTGGTGTCGTGCGCGCCGCTTCGAGGGCGCCGCCCAGGGTTTCGCGGGCGGTGGTGACGGCCTGCTCGGTGACGCCCGCGGGTGCGTTCGCGATCAGGTCGGCACGATAAACCGCGGTCCCGATGCTGCCTAGTAGCGAAATGCCCAGTGCACCACCGAATTCCGTGGCAACCTGGGACAGCCCCGCCACCGACCCGGCCCGCTCGGGTGGGGCGGTGGCGAGGATGAGGTCGGAGGAAACGGTGAGCACCAGGGTGATCCCGCCTGCCATCAACATGATGCCGAGCACCAGCGGTATGGCGTCACCATGCACGTCGAGCTGCGCCAAGACCGCGAAACCGCTTGCACCGATGAGCATTCCGGCGCAGACGACGAATCCGGGCCGGAGTTTGCGAACCAGAATCGGAGCCAATCCGGCGCTCAGCATCGCCATGCCGGCCGAGGGCAGGGCGTACAGGCCCGCGACCAAAGGCCTTGCACCCATGACCATTTGCAGATATTGAGTGGTGAAAAGGCTGGAACCGACCATCGCGAAGACACCGAGCGTGTTCGAGCCGATCGCGGCAGAGAAGGCACCGCTGCGGAACAAACCGACATCGAGCATTGGATCCGGCACCACGCGTTGACGGCGGACGAACGCGACACCGAGGCCCAGCCCTACCGCGATGGCCAGCGTGGGTAGCCATGACAGGCCGTCCTGGGCGATGTGTTGCACGCCGTAGATGGTGGGGAGAATCGCGGCCAGCGACAGCGCCACGCTAGGCCAGTCGAATCGGCCCGGCCGCGGGTCGCGCGACTCGGGCAACAGCAGCGGCGCCAGCACCAACAGGACGGCCATCACCGGCAGATTCGCCAAAAACACAGCACCCCACCAGAATTGCTCCAGTAGAGCGCCGCCCATCAACGGCCCGAGCATGGCGCCGCCGGCGAACGCCCCGGTCCAGACGGCGATCGCGGTGCGGCGCTGCCGGTCGTCATGGAACATGTTGCGGATGAGCGACAAGGTGGACGGCATCAGAGTGGCCCCGCCGATCCCCAACAACGCTCGAGTCGCGATGAGTACGCCTGCGTCGGTGGCGAAGGCAGCCACCGCAGAGGCGGCGCCGAACGCGGCAGCACCGATCAGCAACAGTCGCCTACGCCCGATGCGGTCACCGAGCACACCCATCGGCAGCAGCAGCCCGGCCAGCATGAACGGGTAGATATCGATGATCCACAGCAGCTGGGAGGCGCTCGGAGACAGGCTGGCACTGATGAACGGCAGCGCATACGACAGCACATGCAGGTCCACGGAGATGAGCAGGACCGGCAGCACCAGCACCGCTAGTCCGATCCATTGCCCACGGCCCGCCCGCCGGGTGGCAACAGTCCGGGTCATGGCTGATCTCCCTTCCTGATGGGAGCACCGACACGGTGCAGGTGGGTGAGGGCCTCGATGTGTGAGGCAATGAAACCTGTTTCGTGATAAGGCAATCCGAGTTCGGCGCAGTGGGCGCGCACGATCGGACGGGCACGGCGCAGGTTCGGGGTGGACATGGCGGGGAACAGATGATGCTCGATCTGATAGTTGAGCCCGCCCATGGCGATATCGACGAACCAGCTGCCGCGTACGTTCCGGGTGGTGAGGACCTGCTTACGCAGGAAGTCGAGCCGGGTGTCCGCGGTCAGGGTCGGCATTCCCTTGTGTCCCGGGGCGAATACGCAACCCATGTACACGCCGAACAGTCCCTGGTGTATCGCGAAGAAGAGCAGCGCCTTGTCGGCCGGAAGCACCCACGCCAGCGCCGCGGCGTAGCCGACGAAATGCGTGAACAGCAGAATTCCTTCCAGCAGGCGGTGTTTCATCCAGGGCTGGCGCAATGCGCGGACGCCACTGACATGCAGGTTCACGCCCTCCAATAGCAGTAGCGGATAGAACAGCACCGCCTGGCGGCGACCGATGAAGCGGGCCAGCCCACGACTTTTGCGGGCCTGATCGTGCGACCAGACAAGAACGTCCGGCGCCACATCGGGGTCGAGGTCCTCGTTGTTGGGGTTGGCGTGATGACGGGTGTGCTTGTTCATCCACCAGCCGTAGCCGACGCCGATCGCCAGGTTGCCGACACAACGTCCGAAGGCATCACCGACGCGGTGGCTACCGGAGATCTGCCGGTGCGCCAAATCGTGTGCCACCAGGGCGATCTGGGTGAAGGTGATCGCGAAGAAGGCGGCCAGCAGGAGCTGCCACCACGAATCGCCCAGCGCAAAGAAAGCCGCCCAACCCGAAATGAACAGGGCGAACACGATTCCCAGCCGGGCGGTGTAGTAGAGCGGGCGCCGGTCGAGCAGTCCGGCTCTGCGGACGTCGGCGAGTAATCGACCGAAGTCGCTTACCGAGGGTGATCGGAGAGGGGGTGAGGACGAGGCCACTGCTTGAGTCACGCCTCGAAGCTAACACATGTTTGATACATTTGTGCGATACGTTTGTTAGTAACAGTGGTTTTGCACGCACGTTCAAGCTTGAGATAGTGTCCGCGCATGGGACAGCGAGACAAGCTGATCGATGGCGCCAAGCGCTGCCTGCAGGAACTCGGCTATGCGCACACGACAGTGCGTGACATCACCAAGGTCTCCGGCGCGAATCTGGCCTCGATCGGGTACCACTTCGGCTCTAAAGACGCGCTGTTGTTCGAGGCAATGCTCGAGGCGACCACCGAGTGGGCCGACAAGCTCAAACATGTGCTGGCCAGCGATGCCGCGCATGCCGATCCGACGCAAAGCCGATTCGAATCGTTGTGGCGCAGCGTGATTCACACGTTGGATCTCGATCGCCCGGTATTCGTGACGAGCCTCGAGGTGTCCACCCAAGCCGAACGCCACCCGCTGCTCCGTCGAGAACTGGCCGGAGCACAGGAAAGGGCCCGTCTCGAACTGGGCAACTGGCTCATCACCCCGCTAGATCCGCTCCCGGAGCAGACCCGGCGCGCGGTCGGCTCATTCCATCTCACGGTCCTGACCGGTTTGGTGGTGCAACGCCTCATCGACCCTGACCGGGCCCCGACCCCCACGGAGCTGTCACAGGCGCTACGCCTCATCGCCGATTACGACCAGCGCCCGAATGGTCGAATCCGCGGCTGATCACATCCACCACCGATGGGGCGCGGGCCAACAACGCCTGCCGGTTCCGAACACGCCGATGTCGCGCGAACATGAGTAGAGGTGTTGCATCGGGCTGCGCCGAATCACCCAGCCGAGATTCAGGAAGCTATCGCAGTTCTCCGGTGGCGCAGTCGAATACCTCGTTCAACGCATCGCGCAGCAGGTTCGCATAGGTATCGATGTCCGGTAGGGCGTCGGCGTCGGCGTGGATCGAGACGGTGACGGTGTCGCCGAGGCCGTGAACGCCGTGGGTCAGGTGCATGACCGAGCCGATCGCGGGGAAGCCGCCGGTGAAGCGGACGGGTGCGCCGCCGAAGGTCAGGTCGGCGGGGCCGCGGTACACACTGGAGACCACGGTGTGTCCGGCGATCGAGTCGGGGACGGTGTCGAGGGGGTAACGCTCGATATCACGGCGCAGCAGTGGGGCGGGAGTGACGGCGGTGACGCGGTCCTGCGCGGTGAGCAGCGGGTGGCGCGCGCGGGTACGGCGGTCTGCAAGCGCGGCGGCGATCTTGTTCACGCGGACCGGTAGATCCGGTTCGTCGATGAACAGGTCGATGCCGAGGCTGCGGTAGTTATTGCGAGCCGCTATCCGATTGTCGGACAACGCCATCGGCACCTGCGCACCAAGACGGTCCATTCGCGCATCACGCGCCGTGAGGTAGCGATCCAGCGCGATCGACACGGCTGTCAGCGCAACCACGGTCACGGTGTGGCCCGGGATCCGCATCCGTTCGGCATCGCAAACGATCATCCGCACCTGATGAGCAGGCCGAGCTGTCGAATCGGTCCGGTTCACCAGACTCGGCGTGAACCCGGGCCCCGGCCCCGGAATCCTTCCCGCCCTAGTCGATTCGGCCAACTCCTGCTGCGCCCGGAATGCCTCGTATCCGCGAATCACCGTGCGCGCGAACTGAATCGGCATTCGAAGCAGCGCCAGCCCCGAATGCACGTGTATGGGATCCACCGGCGCCGCTTCGACCACTGCCGCACCGAGGCGTCGACCGATGCTGGCAACTTGCCCACCCAGCGCCCGAGCAACCGAATCCTGCAACGCAGCAACCCGCGCAGGACCAAAGGCAGCACCGGCAATCGGCGCAGTTCCGGCGACTTGCCTGGACATAGCGAACTCCTCGGCCAGAGCAACTGAATCCCGCAACGCAACAACCGGGGCGGCATCGACAATCGACGCGGCGCTGCCGACCGGCGCAGCCCCGTCGACCCCCTCGGACGTCACGAACTGCTCATCCAGCGCAGTCGATCCGTCCTGCGCAACCGCCCTCTCGGCCGCAACCGGTCCCTCCCGCACAGCCACCCCGCCCCGCGCAATCAACTCGCCCGACGCGACCGCCGCACCCTCACCGACCTCGGTAAACAGTGCCCTGGCAATCTCCGCACCCCGCCGCCCATCCGCCAACGCGTGCGACATCTGCAGCACAACCACCGTCGCGGGTCCCGCACCCCCGGGAGCACCGTCGACCCCGCGGAACACATGCAATCGCCACGGACGCACCGCGGCATCCACTCCGGTGCCGAGTAGTTTGCCGAGCACCGTACACACACCCGGCCAATTCGGTTCCGGAAGGAAATGTTCCACAAATTGCTCGGCACGGAATTCGCATCGAACCCATGCCGGATAGTCCAGATCGGCGGGCAGCGCGCGCAGCCGCACCGACAGATCGGCAATGTCGGCACTGCGCCGCGCGACGAACTCGCGCAGTTCCGCACCGGAACGCCCGGAATCGTTGAAGCAATACAGCATGAAGAGGTCATTTCGGGTACGGCTGGAGAGCCAGTACATCGTCGCGTCCTGGGCGGCCACCGTACTCACGGCTCGACGATATGGCACCGGTTACCGGCGGGAGCGGGCAGCATCGAAAAAAGTGAATGATCTTGTTCCACATTGCGATCCGGAAAGCTATCGATTCCTGGCCGATCCCCTGCTACCGTCTGTAGTAGAACATGTACCACCTCTCACCCAAAGCGAGGTGTCGGCCATGGCTATTGACATAGGTCGTGGGGCAGCCGAACAGGCCAACTCCTTCGACGAGCGATATCGGGCCGCGGCATTCGTCAAGCGGTCGATCAACAAGGTTTTTCCGACCCACTGGTCGTTCCTACTCGGCGAGATCGCGCTCTACACCTTCATCATCCTGGTGCTGTCCGGTATCTATCTGACGCTGTATTTCGACCCATCGATGGCCGAAGTCACCTACAACGGCGCCTACCAACCACTGCGCGGCTTGACCATGACTCGCGCCTACGAGACGGCGCTGAACATCTCCTTCGAGGTCCGCGGCGGTCTATTCGTGCGCCAGGTCCACCATTGGGCCGCACTACTTTTCGCGGCCTCGATCATCGTGCACCTGTTCCGGATCTTCTTCACCGGCGCGTTCCGCAAGCCGCGCGAGGCGAACTGGGTGCTCGGCTCACTGCTGCTGATCCTGGCCATATTCGAGGGATACTTCGGCTACTCGCTACCCGACGACCTACTCTCGGGCACCGGCCTGCGGGCGGCGTTCTCGTCCATCACACTGGGCATTCCGATCATCGGTACCTGGATGCACTGGTTGATGTTCGGCGGCGACTATCCGGGCGAGATCATCCTTCCGCGCCTGTTCATCACGCATGTGCTGCTGTTCCCCGGCATCATGCTCGCGCTGATCGCCGCGCATATCGCGTTGGTCTGGTACCAGAAGCACACCCAATTCCCAGGTCCGGGCCGCACCGAACGCAATGTGATCGGCACTCGCATCGTGCCGGTGTTCTCGCTGGATCAGGGCGCGTTCTTCGCGTTCACACTCGCTGTCGTCGCGCTAATGGGCGGCCTGCTGCAGATCAACCCGATCTGGGCATTCGGCCCCTACAACCCGGCCAAGGTATCGGCGGGCACCCAGCCGGACTTCTACATGATGTGGACCGACGGCTTGATGCGCCTGATCCCGCCCTGGGAGCTGTATCCGGGCCCCCATACCGTGCCCGGATCGTTCTGGGGTGCGCTGACCATGGGCCTGGTCTTCACCGTGCTGATCGCCTATCCGTGGATCGAACGGCGCCTGACCAAGGACACCGCGCACCACAATCTGCTGCAGCGCCCGCGTGACGTGCCGGTCCGCACCGCGATCGGCGCGATGGCGATCACCTTCTACGTGATATTGACGCTGTCCTGCGTGAACGACATCATCGCCTACAAATTCGACATCTCGCTGAATGCGACCACGTGGGTCGGCCGGATCGGCATTCTGACCCTGCCGGCGGTGGCTTACTACGCCGCTTACCGCATCTGCCTCGGCTTGCAGCGCAGCGACCGCGCGGTGCTCGAGCACGGCATCGAAACCGGCATCATCAGGCGGTTGCCGGACGGCGAGTACATCGAGATCCACCAGCCGCTCGGTCCGGTCGACGAGCACGGTCACCCGATTCCACTGACCTACCAGGGCGCGGCGGTGCCGAAGAAGATGAACAAGCTGGGTTCGGCGGGCAAGCCGGGCACCGGCGGATTCTTCCGCCCCGATCCATGGCAGGAGTCCCGCGCCAATCTGGCGGCCGAGCACGAGGAAGAGCGCAAACAGCTCGCCGTACTGCGCGCAGTTCAGGAGCAGACCGACGGCCAGCAGCATTGAGAAAGGGCCGCTGACACCTGCGAAGGCCCCGAGTCCGTGCCGACCCGGGGCCCGTGCTGTTGGTTCGGACGTACCTGTTGTTCAGGCGCGTCCGAACTCCCCCCGTGACATTCCGTTTAGGAATGCATCCCATTCGCCTGGCGAGAACGCCAACAACGGACCTATGCCGTTGTCTTTGGTGTCGCGGACCGCCATATTGCCGTCGACGAGAAAAGCGACTTCCACGCAGTTCCCATCGGGGCCGCTGTATGTGCTCTTACGCCACACAGCGCCCGCCAAGTCAACTTCCACGGCACTAGCTCCTTTGCTGCGTCGAGAACGAGATTTTCTTCTGACATCGTTCTAACTAGCACCGGCATCCGGCGCGGAACGCCGAATCCCGCGGTGCGCCTTGCCAAAGCACGCGACTTTCACGGTGCGTCGTGATCGCACTGCACTACGAGGTGAATTCACCTCACGGGGTCGCCCCCGCGCGCTAAACACTAGCAGGTTCATCCATAATTTGCCGATCTCTTGCCCGTTCAGTCATCGCATTTGCCAATCTTGCGAAGATTGAAAGTTGCGGAAGCATTGCCGGCAGATGACATTCATTCCTATGTTTGCTGGGCAGCAAACATTTGCCGATGTGATTGCTCCGTGATCCGTTAATTTATCAAGCTCGACCGAACTCGGGTGGACGCCTTCGACTCCGTCCGTGGATGATGGCAGCATGGTCGAACGCCCGCGCGACGAGGCAGGTCGCGCACGTAATCCCCGCCCACGCGACCGGTTCGGGCGGCCGTTGCCGGTCGGCAGCGTCGGTGTGCCGCGAATTCCGGATGACCTGAACCTGCCGCCCCAGCAAACTCTTTCCTACGCCCAGCAACTGCTCGATGACGGCCTGGCATTCAACGCACACGAGGTATTGGAGGCCGCGTGGAAGAACGGACCGTTCGCCGAAAGGATGCTGTGGCAGGGTCTCGCGCAATATGCGGTCGGACTGACCCACATCCAGCGCGCGAATCCGAAGGGCGCGCGCACCCTGCTCACCCGTGCGGTGACCCGGCTGCGCGCCTATGCGGCCCAGCCGGACACCGACCAATCGAACCGAAACAGCGATATGCCATACGGAATCGACCGCCCGGGTCTGATCGCGCACGCCGAGGCACTGCTGGCCGCCCTCGACGGCGGGACCGCGATTCCCGAAGACCGACTCAAGCCGCGGCTGCTGATCCGGTGAGCCGTGCCGGAGCCCCCTAGCATGGCAAATGTGCCAGTAACCAGAACTCCAGCAGGCAGGTACGCCCCGAGCCCGTCCGGCGATCTGCACCTCGGCAATCTGCGCACCGCGGTGCTGGCCTGGTTGTTCGCGCGGTCGACCGGACGCCGATTCGTGCTCCGTATCGACGATCTGGATCGCGTCCGGCCCGGCGCCGAACAGCGCCAACTGGCGGACCTCGCCGCGATCGGGCTGGACTGGGACGGTCCGGTTGTTCGGCAGAGCGACCGGCTGCCCCACTACCAAGCGGCGATCGATCGGCTCACCGCCGCCGGACGCACCTACGAATGTTATTGCACCCGAAGGGAAATCCAGCAGGCCGCGACCGCACCGCACGGACCGCTCGGCCACTATCCGGGCACCTGCCGTGACCTGACCGAGGCCGAGCGGGCCGCACATCGCATCGACGGACGTCCGGCCGCGCTGCGATTGCGTGCGCAGGTGCGCGAATTCGAGATCACCGATGAATTGCACGGGCGCTACCGCGGCCCCGTCGACGATGTCGTGCTGCGCCGCGGTGACGGAATTCCGGCGTACAACCTGGCCGTCGTCGTCGACGATGCGGAGCAGGGCATCGATCAGGTGGTCCGTGGCGACGATCTGCTGCCGTCGACGCCGCGCCAGGCATATCTCGCGACGCTGCTGAACCTTCCGGTCCCGCACTACGCACATGTGCAGCTGGTGCTCAATGCCGAGGGCAAGCGGCTGGCCAAACGCGACGGCGCGGTGACACTCGCCGATCAGCTCGCCCTCGGCAACCCACCCGACCGCGTCGCGGCCGCACTGGCCTGTTCACTGGGCTATCCCCCGGTTTCGCCTGCCCAGCTACTCGACCGATTCGACCCGGCGGATCTGACCGGAGAGCCGTGGATACTCGATGAGAATGGGTTGTTGCAACCCGCGCGATGTCCGTAACGTACGCAATCGACCGATCTACTGATCACTGACGAGGACAGATATATGACAAGCGGTGGGTACGACCCCAACCAATATCCGCAAGGCGGGCAGCAATACCCCGGCGGACAGCAATACCCGGATGCACAGCAGTACTCGCAGGGTGGACAGCAGTACCCGCAGGGACAGCAGCCTCAGTACGGACAGCAGCCTCAGTACGGGCAGCAGCCTCAGTACGGACAGCAGCCTCAGTACGGACAGCAGCCCCAGTACGGACAGCAGCCACCGCAATACGGCCAGCAGCCCCAGTACGGACAGCAACCATATGATCAGCCCCAATACGGGCAGCCGCCGCAGGATCCCTACGGCCAGCAGCAGCCCTACCCCCAGCAGCCCTATGGCGAGCAGCCGGGATATGGAAACGGCGGACAGCCCGGAGATATCGGAACCCGCATCGGCGCCCGCGTCATCGATCACCTGATCATCAGCATCCCGGTCTACATCATTATCTTCTTCATCCTGGGCTCCGGATTCGGCGGGCAGATCGTGACCGGTCTGGTTGGCGCGATCGCGGCGCTCGGGTACTTCGTCGGCATGGAGACCTCGCAGGGCACCACCCTCGGCAAGAAGATCCTGGGCCTCAAGGTCGTCGCCCCCGGCGGTGCGGCGAAGATCACCCCGGAGGTTTCGCTGAAGCGCAACCTCTATGTCGCCCTCAGCATCATTCCGTGCATCGGTGGCCTGGCCGAGCTCGGCCTGGTCATCTATATGATCATCACCACCTCGCAGGACCCGAACAAGCAGGGCTGGCACGACAAGTTCGCCGGCGGCACCCAGGTCGTCAAGGCCTGATCAGGTCGCAGACCCTAGGTACGCATCAGGGGCGCTCCCGAAAACGGGAGCGCCCCTGATGTTTTCGAGTCTTACCTCGTCGACAGTGCGATATTGAGAATCAGATAGACGATGGCGAGCACGATGCCGCCCGCACCCACCCAGATACCGGCCAGCGCCATGCCGCGGCGCTCCTGTCCGCGCTCCTTGATCTGATTCAGCGCGATGACACCGAGCACGATCCCGACGATCGAACCGATGCAGGTGCACAGCCCGACCACTGAGGCGACCAGTGAACCGATCGCGAGTCCATTGGTACCCTGCGCCTGCTGCTGATACCCGTACGGCTGATACGCATTTGGATAGGCCGGGTTCTGCGGGTACGGCTGCTGCGGGTAGCTCGGGTACTGCGGCTGCGGTGGCGGCGTCGCGGCCGGCGGCTGCGGCTGCGGCTGCGGCTGCGGCTGCGGGTATTGCGGCTGCGGTGGCGGCGTCGCGGCCGGCGGCTGCGGGTACTGCGGTGCGGATGGATACTGCGGTGCCGAGGGGTGCTGCGGGACCGACCCCTGGGCGCCAGCGTCCGGCGACACGCCTTCGCCGCTGTACTGTTTCCACCATTCGTCGGAATCGCCGGGATTCGTCATTGCTACAGCCTATTCCACAACCTGGTTGGATGAAGCGCGTGAGTGAGTCCAAAACAATCGAAGAACACCCAGATTCTGGGGGCCCCGCGGTGGCCCACGCGGCATTCGCCGTCGCCGCGCGGGGCTACTACACCCCCGTCGTCGCACTGTTCACCGCGACGCTGATCATCTCGAATATCTGCGCAACCAAAGGCGTCCAATTCTTCACCGATCATTCGGTGCAGGTCGGCCCCATCGAGATCCTGCCGATCTCCACCGATGGTGCGTGGTTCCTGTTCCCCCTGGCCTACATCATCGGCGACGTCCTCAGCGAGGTCTACGGCTTCAAGGCCGCCCGCCGGGCCATCTACTACGGCTTCGCCATTCTGCTGCTCACGGTCGTCTGCTTCAAGATCGCCATCGAACTGCCCGCCGCGACCTTCTACGACAATCAGGAAGCCTTCCGGTCCGTCATCGGCACCACGCCACAACTGGTCACCGCGGGCCTGGCCGGCTACTTCATCGGCGAGATGCTCAATTCGGCCTCGCTGGTGCTGATCAAGGAGAAGACCAAGGAAAAGCACCTGTGGGCCCGGCTGATCGGCTCCACGATCGTCGGCGAATTCGGTGACACGCTGATCTTCTGCTCGATCGCGGCCACCGCCATAGGCATCGACAGCTGGGGACAGTTCATCAACTACGTGATCGTCGGATTCATCTGGAAGACCCTCGCCGAGATCATCGTGCTGCCGATCACCTACCGAGTGATCGCCTTCCTGAAGAAGCATGAGCCGAGCTACGCGCCACGCGAAACCACCGCGATCCTGAGCTGAAAATTGTGACGCCGCAGACCCGCTCGGCACGTAACCGCGACCGAGCGAGTCTTACGGGCGAGGAGTTCGCGCCCCGTCTCACATCCGAGCCGTCGAAGCACATGCACCACACGCCGAGTCTCGACGCGCACGCACCAGGTGCCGAACGACCCGCCCTAACCGACCACCACCGAGCGAGTCTTACAAGCGAGGAGTTCGCGCCCCGTCTCACATCCGAGCCGTCGAAGCACATGCACCACACGCCGAGTCTCGACGCGCACGCACCAGGTGCCGAACGACCCGC
>NZ_JBFANN010000039.1:78805-78909 GCF_040674855.1 Nocardia sp. NPDC049707
AGCCCTAACCGACCACAACGGAGCGAGTCTTACGAGCGACCCGTTCGCGGCCCGTCTCGCGTCCGAGTCGTCGAAGCGCATGCGACGATTTCGCGTGTCTCGAC
>NZ_JBFANN010000040.1:0-78067 GCF_040674855.1 Nocardia sp. NPDC049707
TCCGATTTGTTCGGGGTGGTGGTTGCTTGTTGCTGCGACTATGTCGCGAGTCTCGACGACTCGGACGCGAGACTGAAGGGGGCCGCGAACCCGCCGCGCCGAAGGCGCGGCAAATCAGACAGAGCCCTTCCAGCGTCCCAGGGTTTCGGCTTTGTACTCATCGAAATAGCCGCCATCGATGCTCTCGCGAATCTGGTCGACGAGCCGAATCGTGAAGCGCTCATTGTGAATTGTGCACAGGGTCGAGGCCAGCATCTCCTTGGCCTTGAACAGGTGATGTATGTAGGCCCGGGTGTAGTTCGCGCAGGTGTAGCAGTCGCAGGTGTCGTCGATCGGGGTGAAATCGCGGCGGAATCGGGCGTTATTGATATTGAATCTGCCGTCGGCGACATAGATCGCCGCATTGCGCGCGACCCGGGACGGGTTCACACAGTCGAAGGTGTCCGCGCCGTTCTCCACCGCGACGAAGATGTCCTCCGGTTCGCTGATGCCGAGCATATGCCGCGGCTTATCCTCGGGCAGTTCGTCGCAGCACCAGCCGACAATGCTGCCGAGGTTGTGCTTCTCCAGCGCACCGCCGATGCCGTAGCCGTCGAACCCCGTTCCGGCACTACCGCGCAGTGATTCCAGTTCCCGACAAGCCTTGCGGCGCAGGTCTTCGTATTGCGCGCCCTGGATCACCGCGAACAGCGCTTGATATGGGCGATGCGTGCGCGCGGCGGTCAGCCGTTCGTGTTCGTCGATGCAGCGCTGCGCCCATTCGTGCGTGCGCTGCAGTGACTTCTCCTGGTAGGCACGGGTATTCAGCAGTGTGGTCAACTCGTCGAAGGCGAACATGATGTCCGCGCCGAGCTGATGCTGGATGCCCATCGAAACCTCTGGTGTGAACCGGTGTTTCGAGCCGTCGAGATGGGAGCGGAAGGTGACGCCGTCATCGTCGACGGTGGCCAAGCGCTCTTTGCCCGCGGCGATCACGTCATCGCTTCGGACGTCGACCGCCTCCATGGCGAGCACCTTCTTGAAGCCGACTCCCAGCGACATCACCTGGAAGCCGCCGCTGTCGGTGAAGGTCGGGCCGGGCCAGTTCATGAATGTGCTCAGCCCACCCGCCTCGTCCACGATGTCGGATCCGGGCTGCAGGTACAGGTGGTAGGCATTCGCCAGCAGCGCTTGTGCACCGAGTTCCCGCATGGTCTCGGGCAGTACCGCTTTCACCGTCGCCTTGGTACCGACCGGAATGAATGCCGGCGTCGCGATATCACCGTGCGCTGTGCTGATCACGCCCGATCGACCATGTCGTCCCGGGAGACGGGTACCGACGGTGAACGAGAAGCTATCAGGATCAGACACGCGAGTATCCTCCCAGGACCACAATCGGCCGGACGCACCAGGCACCCGGCCGATGTTCCGGTCAGGCCTCGGCGGCTGCCGCGGCGAACTGGGCGTTGTAGAGGCGGTAGTAGGCACCGCGTTCTTCGAGCAGGCGCTCGTGGTTGCCGTGTTCGACGATGCGGCCCGCCTCCATGACGACGATCAGGTCGGCGTCGCGGATGGTGGAGAGGCGGTGGGCGATGACGAAACTGGTGCGGTCCCGCCGCAGCGCCGCGGTCGCGTGCTGGACCAGCGCCTCCGTGCGAGTATCCACCGAACTGGTCGCCTCGTCCAGGACCAGGATGGACGGCTTGGCCAGGAAGGCGCGGGCAATGGTGATCAGCTGCTTCTCGCCCGCGCTGACGCCCGAACCCTCCTCATCGATGACCGTGTCGTAACCGTGCGGCAGCGCGTGGACGAAGCGGTCGACATAGGCGGCGCGCGCAGCCTCGAGAATATCCGCCTCGCTGGCATTCGGATTGCCGTAAGCGATGTTCTCTCGAATGGTGCCCTTGAACAGCCAGGTGTCCTGCAGCACCATGCCGATTCTCGAACGCAGGTGATCGCGGGTGATCTCGGTGATGTCGACACCGTCGATGGTGATGGTGCCCGCATCGAGTTCGTAGAACCGCAGCAGCAGATTCACCAGGGTGGTTTTGCCCGCACCGGTCGGACCGACGATGGCGACCACATGTCCGGGCTCGGCGACCAGCGACAACCGCTCGATGACCGGCGTCTCGGGTTCGTAGCGGAACGACACCGCCTCGAACTCGACCCGGCCGCGATCGACCGGACGGGTGTTCTCCATGACCGGGTCCGGCGACTGTTCCTCGGCATCGAGGATCTCGAAGATCCGCTCGGCCGAGGCGACACCGGATTGCAGCAGGTTGGCCATCGCACCGATTTGGGTCAGCGGCTGGCTGAACTGTCGTGAGTACTGGATGAAGGCCTGTACCTCACCGAGCGACAGATTG
The DNA here is from genome assembly GCF_040674855.1 of Nocardia sp. NPDC049707. NCBI lineage: Bacteria > Bacillati > Actinomycetota > Actinomycetes > Mycobacteriales > Nocardiaceae > Nocardia > Nocardia sp. NPDC049707. The sequence continues at coordinate 2,346 of NZ_JBFANN010000040.1, forward strand.
CCGGTCGCGACCCGCAGACCGCCGACCAGCGCCACCAGCACGAAGTTCACATTCCCGAGGAACATGATCGAGGGCATGATCAGCCCGGAGATGAACTGCGCCTTGAAACTCGACTCGTAGAGGTCGTTATTGCGCTTATCGAATTCCTGACCGACCTCGCGGTTGCGGCCGAATGCGCTGACCACCTCGTGCCCGGTGAAGGCCTCCTCGACCTGCGCGTTCACCATGCCGGTGTACTTCCACTGGTTGACGAAGTGCGGTTTGGAGCGTTTGGCGATCTGCGTGGTGACCACGATCGCGGCGGGCACGGTGAGCAGGGCGATCACCGCGAGCAGCGGCGAAATCCAGAACATCATGATCAGGATGCCGATCACCGAGAACAGCGAAAGGATCAGCTGGCTCATGGTCTGCTGCAGACTCTGCGACACATTGTCGACGTCATTGGTGACGCGGCTGAGCAGGTCACCGCGCGGAGTGGAATCGAAGTAGCGCAACGGAAGTCGATGGATCTTGTCCTCGACCTCGCTGCGCAGCCGCTTCACCGTGCGGTTGATGACCATATTGAGCAGGAAGGACTGCAACCAGCTGAACACCGCGGCGCCGATATAGAGCAGCAATACCAGCATCAGCACCCGGCCGACCGCGCCGAAATCCACACCGACACCCGGGGTGACATGCATCGCGCCGAGCATGTCGGCGAAGGTGTTGTTCCCCGAGGCCCGCAGCTGCTGGATCGCCTCTTCCTTGGTGATGCCACTGGGCAACTGGCGGCCGACCACACCGTCGAAGACCACATTGGTGGCCTTGCCGAGAAGGTAGGGACCGAGCGTATTCAGCACCACCGAGACGATCGCGAGCCCGACGATCACGCCGACGTATCCGCGCTCCGGCGCCAACCTGCGCAACAGCCGTTTCAGCGACGGACCGAACGATTTCGCCTTCGCGTCCGGCGCACCGGGATTCACCCCTCCGGGTCTCATCGGACCTCCTCCCGCCGGGTCTGGTGCCCGTCTCCGCTCACATCGGGTGGCGATCCGTTGCGCTTGGCGAAGACGACCGCGGCCTCATCGGCGCCGAGCTGCGAGGCGACGATCTCCTGGTATTCCCCGCAATCGCGCATCAACTGCTCATGGGTGCCGATCCCGGCCACCACGCCGTCCTCGAGCACCACGATCTGATCGGCATCGCGGATGGTGGTAACTCGTTGCGCCACAATGATTACCGAGGCGTCCCTGGTCTCCGGCCGCAATGCCTCGCGCAGTCGGGCATCGGTGGCGACATCGAGTGCGGAGAACGAATCGTCGAACAGGTAGACCCGCGGCTTCTTCACCAGCGCCCGCGCAATGGCCAATCGCTGACGCTGTCCGCCCGAAACAGTGGTGCCGCCCTGCGCGACCGGCGTCGCCAGTCCCTGCGGCATATCGCGCACGAAGTCGGCGGCCTGCGCGATCTCCAGACAGCGCCACAGTTCCTCGTCGGTGGCGTCCGGATTGCCGTAGCGCAGATTGCTGGCGATGGTTCCGGAGAACAGATATGCCTTCTGCGGCACCAGCCCGACCTGTGCGCGCAGCACTTCGAGGTCGATATGACGGACATCGGTGCCGCCGACGTAGACCGCGCCGTCGGTCACGTCGATGAGCCGGGGAATCAGATTGACCAGCGTTGTCTTACCCGCACCGGTGGAACCGACGACCGCCGTGGTCGTACCCGGCTCGACCTGGAACCGGATCGCCGAAAGCACCGGCTTCTCCGCACCGGGAAAGGCGAATTCGGCGAATTGCAGATCGACCTGCGCCGGATCGGTCTTGAACGGCTGCGGCAGCCGCGGCGGCACCACCGAGGTCTCGGTCTCGAGCACCTCACCGATCCGGTCGGCCGAGACAGCCGCGCGCGGCGCCATCATGGCCAGGAACGAGGCCATCATGACGGCCGTCAGGATCTGCATGATGTAGGACAGCATCGCGGTGAGCGAGCCGATCTGCATCTCGCCGTCGTTGATCAGATGTCCGCCGAACCAGATCACCGCGACCGCGGTGGCATTGCTGATCAGCATCACCAGCGGGAACATCAGCGCCATCAGCCGCCCGACCCGCAGCGCGGATTCGGTGAGTTCGGTGTTGGCCAGTCCGAAGCGCCAGGTCTCCTGCCGTTCGCGCACGAACGCGCGCACCACTCGGATACCGGTGATCTGCTCGCGTAGCACTCGGTTGACCTCATCGATCCGGTGCTGCATATCGCGGAAACCGGGCACCATCTTCGCCACGATGACACCCATCGAGATGGCCAGTGCGGGCACCGCGATGAGCAGCAGCCAGGACAGGCCGAGATCCTCGCGCAGCGCCATGAAGATGCCGCCGACACACATGATCGGCGCCATCACCAAGATGGTCGCCGACATCACGATCAGCAGCTGAACCTGCTGAATGTCGTTGGTATTGCGGGTGATAAGCGAGGGCGCGCCGAACATACCGACCTCGCGCGCGGAGAAGGTGCCGACTCGATGCAGTACCGCAGCGCGCAGATCCCGACCCGCACCCATCGCGGCCTGCGCGCCGAGATAGACCGAACAGGCCGAGGCGATGATCTGCACGCCGGTTACCGCGAGCATCCACAGTCCGGTGGTCCAGATGTAACCGATATCGCCCTTGGTAACGCCGTTATCGATCAGGTCGGCGTTCAGGGTCGGCAGGTACAGCATCGCGATGACCGAGATGAGTTGTAGGCCGACGACGCCCGCCAATTGGGCCCGATAGGGGGCCAGATGAGTGCGAAGCAGTCTGATCAGCATAATGAAAAGGAGGCTACCGTCATTCCGCCCGGTACGTCGTGAGCATTCGTGACCAGCAGCGATATTGGCGCGTGAGGTTTTCGGCCCGCATGACTCGATGCGAATTATCGCCGCGCCCAGGCACCAGGATCCTCGGTGAGCGCGCGGATGAATTCGGGCAGCCGATCCCGCGCGATGTCGTCGATGGACACATTCTCCAGCACCGCACGAATATTCACCCGCAATGCGATCCACACCCGCTGCAATGGTTCGGCCGCACCCGAATAGCGCACATCCTCAGGACGCTCGCCGCGCACCGAGGCCAGCGGACCCTCGATCGCCCGGATCACGTCGGCGATGGAGATCTGCGCGGCCGGGCGGGCCAGCCAATAGCCGCCATCCGGGCCGCGCCTACTTGTCACCAGATCAGCTCTGCGCAATTCCGCGAGTACGGTCTCCAGCACCTTGGGCGGTATATGCTGCGCGGTCGCGATCGCCTCGGCCTTCACCACCGGCGCGACCTGCACGGCGACCCGATCCGACGCACCGAAGGTCTGTGGTGCGCGGGCGATCTCCAATAGGGTTCGCACCGCGTAATCGACCCTCGCGGTGATGTGCACGGCGGCTACTCCCTGGCCTCTTCGGTGTTCGAACGAATCTACGCGGTCTGACAGCCGGTGAGTACACAGGTGGCCGCATCCAGCAGTGTGCGCTCCACCACGGAATCCTCTACGCCGGGCACGATTTCGTCGGACAACAGCGCGACCCCGAGCACCTCCAACGCCGCACTCGCACGCAGCTCGGCGACAGCGTCGGCGCCGGGTCCGGCGAGCCATTCGCGCAGCACCCGAGTTGAATCCAGCATGTCGGGATACCGGTCGGCCATGACATTGATGATCGCGACGGTGTCGCGGACACACAGCGCACCGGCGTCGCGATGGCGGATCATGCCGCGCAGATAGGCGCGCAGCACAGCGCGCACGCCCTCGGCATCGTGCGGGACCGCATCGATATCCTCGATCACCGAGCGCAGGTGATCGATGATCGGATCGACGATCGCCAGCAGCAGATCGAGCTTCGAGGCGTAGTGATAGTAGAGCGAAGCCTTTGTGATTCCTACCGCATCCGCGACCTCGCGCAGGCTCGTCTGTTCGAATCCTTTGGCCGCGAACAGCCTCACCGCGGCGTCGCGAATTGCCATTTTTGTGCCGCCAGCTGCGACAACAGCGTCTCCCGCTTCACGAACGGTCATCGGATGATCCTCTCATCACTTATGCGCTGAGCTAATGTTGCCACCAGAGTTGAGGTTGTACCTCCGCTTAGCCCCTGGGTAGTCTACCTACCGCACGGTAGGCGGGAAGCGTCAATTGGAGGCGGGGTCGGCAGGGCAATCCCCGCGAGTGCTTGTCTACGCGCCGCGCACCAGCACGTAACTCAGCCACCCGCTAGCGACTTGCCTGCAGGTCGCTCGAAAAGGTCAGCTAGGAGAACCCTTTCGTGTCCGTTTATCTGTACAGATGGGGAAAGTTCGCTTTCCGCAGGAAATGGATAGTGCTTCCGGTCTGGCTTGTCCTGTTCCTGCTGCTCGGCGGACTCGGCACGCAGTTGAAGGAGCCGATGACCAATGACTTCAGCATGCCGGCCCTGCCCTCCGCCCGTGCCAACGACATTCTCGACAAGCACTTCCCCGGTGCCTCCGACGCCTTCAAATTCGACGCCGTCACCGGCACCTACGTCATTGCCGCACCCGATGGCCAGAAGCTGACCGATCCGACGAACCGGGCGGCGCTGACGGCCTTCATCGACAAGCTCGGCACGCTCGACATCGTCGACCACAGCAAGCCGGTGCTGAATCCGGTCGAGGCCGCCGAACAGTCGGGCTGCATCGCCGACCCGGACCCGTCCAAGTGCAGTGGCGCACCGTTGAACGTGCTCAGCAAGACGGCTCCCGATACCGTCGCCTTCTTCAGCGTCCCGTTCACCATCAAGTCGTTCACCGATGTCACCGACGAGCAGCGCCAGGCGGCCTACGCCATCGCCAGCGATGCCCGCAATGCCGGGCTGCAGGTGGAGATGAGCGGCTCGATCGCGATGCAGAACGCGGCCCCGAGCGGTAAGTCCGAGCAGATCGGTATGGGCATCGCACTGGTCGTGATGATCATCGCCTTCGGCGCCATCGTCGCCGCCTTTGTGCCGATCATCACCGCGATCGTCGGCCTCGGCGCGGCCACCTCGCTGATCTTCCTCGGTACCTCGATCATCGAGGTGCCCAGCTTCACGACCTTCCTCGCGTCCATGATCGGCATCGCCCTGTCGATCGACTACGCGTTGTTCATCGTGTCGCGCTACAAGCACGAACTGGCAGTGCAGGATTCGCCGGAGGAGGCGGCCGGTACCGCACTCGGTACGGCGGGTTCCGCGGTGGTGTTCGCCGGTTTGACCGTCATCATCGCGCTCGGCGGACTCAGCATCGTCGGCGTGCAGTTCATGACGTTCATGGGGCTGGGTGGTGCGATTGCCGCGGCGTTCGCGGTGCTCACCGCCATCACGCTGATGCCCGCGTTGCTCGGTGCGTTCGGCCGGTTCCTGTTCAAGCCGAAGCTGCCGATCGTGGCCAAGCACAATCCCGAGGATGACAAGTCGGTCACCAACGGCATGCGCGTCGGCCGGTTGATCGGCAAGGCGCCCGCGGTGACGCTGCTGCTCAGCGTGGTCGTACTCGGTCTGCTCGCGGCACCCGCCGCCGGTCTGAACCTCGGCCTGCCCGGCGACGACAGCCAGCCCAAGACCTCCACCATCCGTAAGGCCTACGAGCTGCGCACCGAGGGTTTCGGCGAGGGCAGCAACGGCGTGCTGAATGTCGCGGTCGACCTCGCCAACGTGCCCGCCGACCGGCGCGAGGCCGCGGTGAACGCGCTGCGGTCCAAGCTCGCCTCCTACTCGGGCATGGACTATGTGACCGAACCCAAGTGGAGTGGTGCGGACAAGGCGGGCGCGCTGCTCGACGGCGTGCCGAAGTCGGGGCCGAACAACCAGGCCACCAAGGATCTGGTCAGTGACGCCCGCGATGCCGAAGCGCAGATGCAGTCCGAGTACGGCATCGAATACGGCATCACCGGCACCACGGCGATCTATGCCGATGTCGACCATGTGCTGCTGAGCAAGATCGTGCCGTACCTGGCGATCGTGGCCGGCGCCGCATTCCTGCTGCTGATCCTGGTATTCCGCTCGATCCTGGTGCCGCTGACCGCGGCGCTCGGCTTCCTGCTCTCCATGGCGGCCACCTTCGGTGCGACGGTGCTGATCTTCCAGGAGGGCAAGCTCGGGCTGATCGAGGATCCACATCCGCTGATCAGCTTCCTGCCGATCATGCTGATCGGCCTGGTGTTCGGTCTGGCCATGGACTACCAGGTATTCCTGGTGACCCGGATGCGTGAGGAATTCGTCAGCGGCAAGTCGCCGAAGGATGCGATGATCGCCGGTTATCACCACGGCGCCCGGGTCGTCACTTCGGCCGCGGTCATCATGATCTCGGTGTTCGGTTCCTTCCTGCTGGAAACCGATGTCACGGCGAAGTCGTTCGGCTTCGCGCTGGCGGCGGGCGTATTGATCGACGCGTTCATCGTCCGGATGCTCGTGATCCCGTCGCTGCTGGTGCTGATGGGCAAGTGGTCCTGGTGGATTCCGAAGTGGCTGGATCGGATCCTGCCGGATATCGACATCGAGGGCACGAAGCTGCGTGAGCTGCAGCAGCGGTCCGCGGAGACGGTGCAGGTGCCGGTCGGCGTGAGCTGATCGGAACCAGCCGCTCGGCCCCGCACCCGGAGATTCGGGTGCGGGGCCGAGTGCGTTTCGGGGCGACCGCGCTTTCACGACGGCCGCGTCTTGTTCTTGTGGGCGGTGCGCAGCAAACTCGGAGAAGTTCGACTCTTCAGCTCCAGCCGACGTGTGTGATCGGTGCGGCAGTTCGTGACATGCTGAGCTTCGAATTCAGAACGCTCCCACTACGAACCGAATTCCGGTGGGAACCAGGGCATCAACGGCTGGGCTGCGGAAGATCACATTCATTGACCTTCGGGTTCACACCCAGGTAGTTGAGTGGACCGGCCAGCGCCGTCACGGCAATGGTGCCGAAACCAGCACAGTTGATCGGGGCGTTGTCGAAGTTATGGCGCTGAACCGCGGCGATAACGCCGATGGCCAGCCAGACCAGCAGGAGCAGTCCTAGCAGTCGGGTCCCAGCAGAAGGCGCTGGTCTCCGGTCGGGCACCCGCTCGCGCATCGTCATCGCTTCCTTTCGCACTCGCGTACCACTCCGAATACCCGAACACGAGACGAACACTCTTCCGGCCGGTGAGTACCTGTACCGACCACCGCATATCGGACATCGACCGGCAAGGTATGCAGCGTTTTCGAGAATCCGACCGGTCCATCGTCATTTACTTAGGACACCTAGCTTTCGGGCTGTGCAGATTCAGCCACGCACGGCTCGCGCGGTGCCAGCGCCCACCCTCATCCTCGCCGCTATGGTCAGTATCCAACTGAGTGCGGGCTTGGCCAAGTACCTGTTCGACGTTATAGGCGTCAGCACTGCGGCGAGCATGCGGTTGGCCGTCTCGATTGCGCTGCTGCTGTGGTGACCCTCGCTGCGCGTCGATCGCGCGACATTGTCCGGCATCATCGGGCTCGGTGCGGCCCTCGCCGGGATGAATCTGTGCTGCCCCTCGAACGGATGCCGCTCGGTTCGGCAGCGACCCTGGACCTTCTCGGACCGCTCACCGTCGCGGTTATCGCCTCGCACCGCTCCCGCGACCTGGTGTGGACACTGCTGGCCGGGCTGGGGGTGCTGATGATGAAAACCGGTGGTCCGGTGTTCTTGACCGGCGTGTTGTTCGCGGTGGCCGCGGGCGCGGGGTGGGGTACCTATATCGCGTGCCCCAGGCGGTCGGAAGGTATGCGTCAGGGCACGACAGTTTGGCGCTCGCGATGGCGTCCGGCGGTTTGCCGGCGCTACCCGTTGCCTTCGCGAACGCGGGTCCAGCACTGTTCGATCCCCTGGTGCTTGTGGCGCTCGCCGGTGTCGCGGTGCTCGCGTCACTGGTGCCGCACGCCATCGAACTCGAAGCGCTGCACCGGATTTCGGCCGCACCTTCGGTGTGTTGATGAGTCCGGAACCGGCGGCCGCGGCTTTGCCCGGCGAAGATCTCGCGCTCGTCCAGTGTGCCGGTATCGGCCTCGTCATCATCGCCTCGGCGGGCGCTGCCGACAGTGTTTCGACGAAAGCTACTGAACCACAGCAGGTTCTGGAGTCGGTACCGGTCTAAGGACTCGGTTGCGGGACGTTGCAGTCGGCGATCTTCGGATTCACGCCCATGTAGTTGAGCGGGCCGGCCAGTACGGTCAGGGCGATCGTGCCGAAGCCCGCGCAGTTGATCGGACCGCTGTCGAAATAGTGTCGCTGCCCCGCCGCGACAACGCCGATGACAAACCAGATCACGATAAGCACGCTGCCAAGTTTCATCTCGCCCAATCTCTCCCGCGGATCACGCGCACGCGGTTGGTCGTTCGGCGAATTATCGCATCGCGTCCGGCCCGCACTCGGTCATTCGGCGCATATCGCACGCGCGGTCGGGCGTGCCCGATTGCGCGGTATGTCGCGCCTATTCGCCGTATACCGCCCGCGGCCCACCTTCCGAGGAACTCCACCGCCGACGGATTCGTTTGTGCGACATGGCAGATTTGCTGGGCTGGACCATTCCCGGTTGGGTCCTACTACTGCTGGCCGTCGCCCTCTACGAAGCCCTGACCCGAAAACGCCGCACACGCCGGACCCCCATCTCCGGCACCTTCACCGACGAGTTCACCGCCATGTTCTACGGGACCAAGCGCATGGAACTGGACCACCGCGATTCGGTGTCGATGCTGCGGGACGAACAGAACCAGGGCGCTCCCCCTCGCGTCGGCGTCGACCTGGAACGTCAGGCCGCTGTCCTGCGTCGGCAGGATCCCGAGCAGTAATCCAGGCGACCCCGCACTGCGAACATATCCGGAGCCAAGCGCATACCATCGTGTTATGGGTGGTATGAGGATCCGGATTGCCGTCCGACGTCCACAAGAAATGGCCCCGTTCATCGATACGCACAGCGACAATCGGACCGCGAGCGTCCTGGAAGCGCTGGCGCACTTGCGGCGCCGCCGGATGTCCGAAGCTGGAGCGATCACCATCGGTGTGCGCCAGGCTTTCCCGAACGTGGACTAGCAGCGACCGATCCACCGGACCTGGCCCGAAAAGGGTGCGCCGGGCCCGCGGGAGAACTCATGCCCAATACCGAATCAGCTGCGGCAGCGGCGATTACAGGCGCCTTTGTTCATCGGAGGGCCGTCCGGCCGCCTCGGCGGCAATCTACGAGGGCTGACGGATCTCGGTGACGATGGTGTAGAGCTCGATGATGACGCCGTCCTTGATACGAGCGATATCCATGCCGTTGACCACCGACGGTTGGTTGGCGGGCCCGTATTGGAACCCGAGGTGGCCGATATCGTCGAGTTCCGACGCTGGGCCCAAGGGGGGAAGATCCAGTCCGGGTTTTCGGCACGCACCTCTGCGGCGCGGCGTTCGAGGTCCTTGCGCCCGTGGACAATTCGGCCCGGTTCGTGCCACACCACGTCTTCGTGATAGGTCTCGGCGATGGCCACAGCCCGACGGGCCGGGCCGGGTTCGTTGAATACGTCGAGAAGGTTGCGTCGCATGAGGTCGGCGGGGGAACGGTTCATGGCGAGTCCTTTCAGGCGGAGTAATTACCAATTTGAACGTTCCACTCAGTTAGTCCCGGTCGATCTCAGACTGCCCGGCTCCGTTCGAAGCTTGCAATACCACTTGGTGAGCAGGCGAGGACTGGAGCGGTGGCGGAGGGATTTGAATCACCCCGCGTCATCGGCGCTGGATCCAGCCGCATTTTCGGCCGGTAGCGGCTGATATGGATACCAAGCATTCGCAATACCGAACGGGTGGTTCGTTTCCCGTGGTTGGCGATACGCTGAGTGTTGTCGGAAAGGTGAGCGTATGCCGCCTGGGTTTCGTATATATGCCGAGTGGATTGCCCGCCGCTGATGGTCGAGGATGATCCGCTGCGGACCCGCCGTGACGTGAGTGTGCCCATCGCGGGGGAGATGAGCGCGTGCGGGTTCGAGGATGCCGAAGAGATCGGTCGCGGTGGTTTCGGTGTGGTGTACCGGTGCACGCGGGTGGCGCTGGATCGTACGGTGGCGGTGAAGGTGCTGACCGCGGAGTTGGATGCCGACAACCAGGCGCGGTTTTTCCGTGAGCAGCGGGCGATGGGCCGGTTGACCGGGCATCCGAACATCGTGACGGTGCTGCAGGCGGGGGTCACCGCCAGCGGGCGGCCGTTTCTGGTGATGCCGTATCACGAGTTGGATTCGCTGGATGCGTGGATCCGCAGGAACGGCCCGGTGCCGATCGAGACGGTGTTGTGGGTCGGGGTGAAGATCGCTGGTGCGCTCGACAGCGCACATCAGCTCGGGATCGTGCATCGCGACGTCAAGCCGGGCAATATCCTGCTCACCGACTGCGGTGAACCGGCGTTGACCGATTTCGGTATCGCCCACATCGCGGGCGTATTCGAGACAACCACGGGTGTGTTGACGGCCTCCCCGGCGTTCACCGCCCCGGAGGTGCTCGGTGGCGATGCCGCGACGCCGGCTGCGGATGTGTACGGGCTCGGTGCGACCTTGTTCTGCGCGTTGACCGGACATGCGGCGTTCGAGCGGCGCAGTGGTGATCAGGTGGTGGCTCAGTTTTTGCGCATCACCGGTCAGCCGGTGCCGGACCTGCGCGAGGGCGGTATCCCCAGCGACCTGGCGGCGGTGGTGGAGTCGGCGATGAACCAGGATCCGCGGCAGCGGCCGTCGGCGGCGGGGTTGGGCGAGCTGATCCGGCAGGTGCACCGGGACCACGGATACCAGGTCGGTGCGATGGCCCTGCACGGGAAACCGGCGACGGCTCGAGGGCTACGGGACCACATACCGCCGGTGCGGGAACCGACTCGGCCGTCAACGGCTGGGAGTCGCGGCAGTACCGGTGAGCTGCCGGACGAGCTGACCACTTTCGTCGACCGCCGCGCTGAGACGTCGCAGATAAAGAACCTCCTGCCCGTGTCTCGACTGGTGACGTTGGCCGGGATCGGTGGTGTCGGCAAGACCCGGCTGGCATTGCGGGCGGCGTCGAATGCTCGATCGAGTTTCGCGGATGGGGTGTTGTTGGTCGAGCTGGCCGACGTGCGGGACCCGGCACTGCTGATCGACGTCGTGGCGGCAACGTTGGGCCTGCGCGACGATTCGACGCGGCCGATGCAGCAAATGCTGGTCGAGTTCCTGCGGCCCCGGGAAGCGCTGCTCGTTCTCGACAACGGCGAGCAGGTGGTGGACGCATTGGCCGCGCTGGTCGAGACATTGTTGCTGACGTGCCCGAGCCTGCGGATTCTGGTGACCAGCCGGGAACCATTGGATGTCGCCGGGGAAGCGGTGCTACGGGTATCGCCGCTGGCCGTACCCGACTCCCACGGTGCGGCGACGCTGCGGGGGCTGCCCCAATACGATGCGGTGACGTTGTTCGCCGAGCGCGCCATGGCGGTGGTGCCGGGTTTCGAGGTCACCGAGGACAACAAGGCGGCGGTGGCGGGGATCTGTGCCCGGTTGGACGGGTTGCCGTTGGCGATCGAGTTGGCCGCGGCGCGGATGCACACGATGTCGCCGGAGCAGATCCTGGCGCGATTGGCCGACCGGTTTGCTCTGCTCACCCGTAGCAGCCGCACGGCGCCGCGGCGGCAGCAGACACTGCGGTGGTGCATCGATTGGAGCTACCAGTTGTGCACGCCGGTCGAGCAGCGGTTGTGGGCCGGGTTGTCGGTGTTCGCCGGCGGTTTCGAACTCGACGCCGCCGAACAGGTGTGCGGCGGCGACCTGGCGCCGGAGAGTCTGCTGGACGCGTTGTCGTCGCTGGTAGATAAGTCGATCGTGCTGCGGGAGGAACTCGATGGTGTCGTGCGTTTCCGAATGCTCGAGACGGTGCGCGACTACGGACGGGACAAGCTGAACGAGTCCGGTGAATACCAGGATCTGCGTCGCCGGCACATCGACTGGTACCAGCGGTTGGTGCTGGACGCGGCGGACGGGTGGATCAGCGACCGGCAGCCCGATTGGCTGGCTCAGCTAGAGCGTGAGCAACCGAATATGCGACAGGCGTTCGAATTCTGTCTGTCCGACGACAACGCAGACTCGGCCGAGGCCGGGCTGCGTACCGCCGCCGCTTTGTTGCCGTTCTGGATCTTCCGGGGTCTGTACGGTGAAGGCCGGCGCTGGCTCGATCGTGTCCTCGCCCACCCCGGCGCGCGCTCGGTACCCGACCGTTTCTCAGCGCTTCATACCAGCAGTGTCATGGCCTCGATGCAGGGAGACCTTCAGGTGGCGGCTACCTTGTTGGAGCAGGCGCGCACACTGGCCGAACAGGATCCCACTCCCGAAAACCAGGCAATGCTTGCCTACGCCGACGGCACGCTGGCGCTGTATCGAGATGAACCTGCTCGCACCGTCTTCTTCCTCGAGCCTGCCCTCGAGATGCTCAGCTCGAGCACGCGAGAATACCTCTATGTTGGTGCGTTGAGCACGCTCGGCTGGGCACACACCGCGCTGGGCGACACCAGGCGGGCAATCGAGTATTACGAGAAAATACTTTCCATCACCGAAGCATGCGGCGAGTCGCTGCTCCGGTCGACCGCGCTGTGGGGGATGGGTATGGTCGTCGCGCTGCAAGGCCAGCGGTCCCACGCACAACAGCTGCTGCAGGAATCGCTGCGGGTCAACCGGCGCGTGCGCAGCCCCTTCATCGCGGCGCTCGATCTCGAGGGGCTGGCCTGGACCACCGCCGATGGCGAAGGTGAGCGCGCGGCCGTCCTGATGGGTGCCGCGGGAAATCTGCTGCGGTCCGACTCCGGTGTTTCGGCCTTCTCCCCGCAGCTGTACCACGCTCACGACGAGCGTGAGCGTATGGTGCGTCGCGCGGTGGGTGACCGACGATTCGACGTGGCGTTCCGTCGCGGCCATGCATTGGGGATGACTGCTGCGGTCGCCTACGCGTTGGGCGAACAGCCACTCAACCGGGCGCTGGCGTCGGCTCCGGCAGCGGAGCTGACCAAACGTGAGCGGCAGATCGCGGACCTTGTAGCCCAGGGACTCACCAACAAGCAGATCGCCGCCAAGTTGGTGATCTCGCAACGAACCGCGCAGGGGCATGTCGAGAACATTCTGAGCAAGCTCGGTTTCACCAATCGCGCGCAGATCGCGGCCTGGATCGTAGCCCAGGCCTAGCTTGGCTTTCGAGGGCGCGACGAGAGCGTAGGGCGTTCTGGCGAGCATTCTGGATATGACCGTGGAGCCGAAGCGACTCATCCCGAAGAACCATGCCCGCGGCAAGCCGATCTCGCAGATGCTGCCGAACCCGACTGCTCGGACACAGGGATGCCAAGGAACGCTCAACACGTACTCGGATTTGTTCGATGACGACCTGGATAAGCTGGCCGACGCGATAGACAAGGCATACGGCTACGCCCAAAATGTGCCCGCGGACGCCGAACCGGAGGAGCCAGCGCTATAGAAAAAGCCCTCCACCTGCACGAACAGATGAAGGGCTTTGGCGGTGGCGGAGGGATTTGAACCCTCGGAGGGGGGTTACCCCTCACACGCTTTCGAGGCGTGCTCCTTAGGCCGCTCGGACACGCCACCGCCGACAACCATACCGGACCCGGGTCGGATCGCTAAATCGCCTGCAGAGGCCGGTGGCGGGGATGCTTTCCGGGCGCTGAGGCGTGCGTAAACACCCGGTGGGTAGTTGCGCAGAGCGCCTGGGCTCCGGGGGAGAACGGTCACCGTTGGGTGCGGAAGAAGTTGTCGAGGAGGGTGGCGCATTCGGCTTCCAGAATGCCGCCGCGGACTTGCGGGCGGTGATTGAGACGACGGTCACGGACTACGTCCCAAAGGGAGCCGACGGCACCGGTTTTCGGCTCCCATGCGCCGAAGACCAAGCGGCCGACGCGGGCGAGCACCAGCGCGCCCGCGCACATGGTGCACGGCTCCAGGGTTACCGCGAGCGTGGTGCCTTCCAGCCGCCAACTGTCGCCGACGACCGCGGCGGCGCGGCGCAGGGCGAGGATCTCCGCGTGCGCGGTCGGGTCGCCGAGGGCCTCCCTGGCATTGGCCGCGCGCGCCAGCTCGCGGCCGTCGGCATCGAAGACGACGGCACCGACCGGCACATCGCGATCGCCCGCATCGGCCGCGGCGGCGATCGCGGCGCGAACCATATCGGTGTCGTCGATGCGCAGACCCACGTCAGCGGGGCAGCTTGTCCAGCACCGCCGAAAGTTCGTTGGCGAAGCCGAGCCGCTGGGCGATCATGCCGAGCTGCTCATCCGGATAGAGATCGGTCTCGGCGAGGATCACGCTGAGCACAGGTTCGGGCAGGCCGAGGTCGGCGAGAACGCCGAGGTCGCCCTCCTCCCATGGCTCGATATCGTCGAGTTCGTCCGGATCGATGTCAGGGATTTCGACATTGAGGGCCTCGAGTACGTCGGCAGCGATGTCGTAATCGATCGCGGCCGTCGCATCCGAGACCAGCATCCGGGTGCCGCTCGGCGCGGGCCGGAGCACGATGAAGAACTCGTCATCGATATCCAGCAATCCGAACACCGCACCGGAACTGCGCAATGCTTTGAGTTCTGTTTCCGCGGCGGACAAATCGCTGAGCGCGGCTCGAGTGAGCGGACTGCATCGCCATTTTCCGTCTTCGCGGACAACCGCGACTGCGAACCCTTCCACGTCGTCGTAATCCTCCGACGCAGCCTTGTTCGTCCCCGAGCGCTGTGCTGCCATGGCCGCAACGGTAGTCGGCTCGAGCCGAAATGTTGAAGTCGTATGCGAATCTGATCCGATGACTCCTCACCAGAAAGCACCGGTGTGTGTCCTCGGGACCGGCCTGATCGGCGGCTCGATACTGCGCGCCGCCGTCGGCGCGGATTATGACGCGTGGGGTTACAACAGGTCAGAGGCGGGTGCGCGGGCCGCGCGGGCGGACGGATTCGATATCACGGGGGATCTACTCGGGGTGCTGACCCGAGCCGCCGATACCGATGCGCTGATCGTGGTCGCCGTGCCGATGCCCGCGGTGGACCACATCCTCGCCGAGGTGGCCACCTTCGCGCCGCGCTGCTCGCTCACCGATGTGGTGAGTGTCAAGGCACCGGTGGCCGAGGCGGTGCGTAGGCACGGGCTCGCGGCCCGTTACGTCGGCGGGCATCCGATGGCCGGTACTTCCGAATCCGGTTGGGCGGCTACCGATCCCGGCCTGTTCCGGGATGCGGTGTGGGCGGTCGGCGTGGATGCGGGCACCCATCCCGAACCATGGCGTCGAGTGGTGCGGCTGGCACTGGCCTGCGGTGCGGTGGTCACCCCGGTAATCGCGGACGAGCACGACCGGGCGGTGGCCCGGATCTCGCACCTGCCGCATGTCCTGGCCGAGGCGCTGGCCGTGGCCGGTGCGGCGGGTGGCAACCTGGCGCTCGGACTGGCGGCGGGTTCGTTCCGCGATGGCACCCGGGTCGCCGCCACCGCCCCCGACCTGGTCCGCGCCATCTGCGAACCGAACGCCACCGCCCTGCTGGAGGTGCTGGAGGAGACTCTCACCGTACTGAGCGCGGCCCGCGACAGCCTCCGCGCCGAAGGCACCCTGGTCGACCTCGTCGAAGCCGGACACGACGCCCGCGAACGCTACGAAACCACGCAGCGTTGGGAAATCACCGATATCCACCCCGGCGACCACAACTGGCTCGAGGCGCTGCGTGAGGCAGGCCAACGCGGCGGAGTGATCACCGAACTGGGCTGAACGCAGCGGTCGGTGCTCCATACGACACACGAGGCGACCCCATGGCGGCCGACACGACACACGCGAACGTCATGAAGCCATGCAGCGTTGAGAAATCACGGTCAACCCCACTGGCTCGAGACGGTGCACGCGATAGGCCAACGCGGCGAGTGATGTGCGCGGCGTCGGGTCAGATGCGTTCGGCGAGACCTGGGTAGTCGAGGAGGAAGCCGTCGGCGTCGACGGTTACGGTGGCGCTGGAGACGGGGGACAGCACACTGATGCCGGTCGCGCCGCTGCTGTAGGTGAGGCTGGCTTCCTGGACCAGGAGGTCGGGGAGGCGGACGTAGACGACCGGGACCTGGATGTCATCGACGGCGTTCTGGAGGCCGAAGCGGCGGATCGGGAGGGTGTTGAAGAACGGGCTGAGCACTACGTCGACATCGAGGGCGCCCGCGAAGGTGGAGCGGACGTGCCCGCCACCGGCGTCGATGAGCCAGTAGTTCTCCTCGTCTCTGGCGATCGAGGCATGGCGTTCCCCGGCGGCGGCGGTGCTGCGCAGGGATAGCCGCTTGGTGACGCCGTTCTCGTCGGTAACCAGGTCATAGGACGCACTGAAGGCGGGATGGTCCGCACAGTCGCCGCCGATCATGCGACCGGCGGCGCGGATGCGGTTGCCATTGAGGGTCACGCGGACGGACTCCATCCGCGACGCGTTGTGTGCGCGCCACGTGAGGATCGCCGGCCACCGCGATGTCGCCGGCTGGCTGTCGGGGCCGAAGTCTGGGTTCGTCACATATCTACCGTAAGCGACGCGGGCGCCGAACCAGCATCACACCAGCGACTCACGCCATGCCGCGTGCAGACTGGCGTACCGACCGGTGCCCGCGATGAGCTCGCTGGGCGTGCCATCCTCGACGATCCGACCTGATTCCAGCACCAGCACGCGGTCGGCGATGGCGACCGTGGAGAGCCGGTGCGCGATGATCACGGCGGTGCGGTCGCGCAACACCGTCTCCAGTGCCCGTTGGATCAGCCGCTCGCTCGGAATGTCCAGGCTCGAGGTCGCCTCGTCCAGCACGATCACCGCGGGATCCGCGAGGAACACCCTGGCGAACGCGACCAGCTGACGCTGGCCCGCCGACAATCGCCCACCGCGTTTGCGCACATCGGTGTCGAAGCCCTTGGGCAACGCGGTGACGAAGTCGTAGAGCCCGACCGCGCGCGCCGCCGCGAACACCTCCGCATCACTGGCCTCCGGCCGACCGAACCGAATGTTGTCGGCCACCGACCCGGAGAACAGATACGACTCCTGCGTGACCATCACGACATTGCGCCGCAGATCCGCGTCGGACAACCGCCGCAGGTCGATACCGTCCAACGTCACCGCGCCGCCCGATGGGTCGTAGAACCGCGTCAGCAACTTGGCCAGCGTGGACTTGCCGGCACCGGTCGCACCGACCAGGGCGATCACCTGCCCGGCCGGAATCTCCAGCGAGAACTCTGGCAGCACCGGCCGCGCCCGCCCACGCTCCCCGGGTTGCGGCACAACACTTTCGATCTCGGCAGCCGCCGGGCCGCCCAGCGTCGCCCCAGCCGAACTCGGCAGTGCCGCCCCAGGGCTCTCCGAAACGACCTTCGCGTGCGAGCGCCCAGCGGAATCCGAGAGTTCTAGATCGGCCAGCGCGATGCCATCCACCGCGGACCCAGCCCCGCTCGGCAACACCACATCTGAGCCCACCACCACAGCGGCCGAATCCGGCAGCTCGAGATCGACCAGCGCAATCCCGCCCACCGCGGACCCAACCTCGCTCGGCAACACCACATCTGAGCCCACCGCCACAGAGCCGGAATCCGACTGAACAAGCACCGCATCCGGCGACTCGGAGGATGGCGGGGCTGGAGATCCGTAGCCGAACCACACTGTGTCCATTCGCACGGCACCGGTTGCCTTCGCCAGCGCGATCGGCTGCTCTGGTTCCCGGACCGAGGGCTCCTCCTCCAGTACGCCGGAGATCTTCTCCAGCGCCGCGGCCGCGGACTGGTAGGCGTTGAATACCTGGGCGAGTTCGTCCAGCGGGCCGTAGAACTCGTTGAGGTACAACAGGTATGCCGCGAGGACACCTACGGCGAGATTGCCCTCGATCACCTGCCAGGCGCCGACCATGATGACGATCACCGTGGTCAGATTGCCGAGCAGCCGGGTGAGACCGGCATAGTCGCCCATGCCGCGCATCGCGGCGGTAGTCGCCTGGAGGTATTCGGCATCCTCGGTGGCCAGTACCGATTCGTTGCGGCCCTCGCGACGGAAGGCCTGTACCGCGCGCATGCCGCCCATCGACTCCACGAACTGCACAACCACTTTCGCGATGGCGCCGCGGGTGCGCCGGTAGCCCGCCCGCTGCCTGCGCTGCGCCCAGCGGGTGACCAGCGCCAATGGCACGAATCCGAGCAGCACGATGGCGGCGAGGGTCTGGTCGAGGTAGATCAGCAGCACCGCGATGCTGAGCACCGAAAGGATCGCGCTCAGCGCCTGATTCAGCGCGCTCTCCAGCAGCTGCTGCAGCGTCTCGATATCACCGGTCAGCCGCGCGACTGCCTTGCCGGAGGTGTACTGCTCATGGAATGCCACGCTGAGCCGCTGCATATGCGCGAACAGCCGAACCCGCAGATCGAAAAGCACACTCTGGCTGAGCCTTCCGGAGATCCGCAGAAAGACGAAGGTGGTGCAAACGCCGAGGCCGACGGCGCCCAGATAACCGGCGACAGTGCGCGCCAAGGGCGCCCAGTTCCCCGCGCCCCCCTCGGCGATGCCGACGTCGAGTCCGTGCGCGACGAACAGCGGCGCCGACACCATCGCGGCATTGTCGAGCACGATCAGCAGCATGGCGAAGACCGCGAGTTTGCGATACGGCCGGACCAGGCTCAGCAGCAAGCGCCGAGATCGACCGGCCAGCACCAGATTTCCGGTCTCGGTGACCGCCTTGTCCTCGTTGGCGATGCCGCGCCAATCGGCGATCTCGTCGCGGTCGGCCGAATCGTCGGCGGGTACGGTGGTTTCGGTCATGGTCATGATTCACCCCCCATCAGTTCGCGGTAGCGACTGCTGGTTTCGAGTAGTTGATCGTGGGCGCCCTCGGCGACGATCCGGCCCTCGGCGAGCAGCGCAACGCGGTCGGCCAGTGCCGCGGTCGAAGGTCGGTGCGCCACCAGCAATGTGGTGGCTCCGGCCAGCACCGTGCGCAGCCGCTCCTGTACGCGCTCCTCGGTTTCCACATCGAGTGCGGACAGCGGATCGTCGAGCACCATGATCCGAGTCCGCTCCCCTGCACTTTCGCGCGCGAGTACCGCGCGGGCCAGGGCCAGCCGCTGACGCTGACCACCGGACAGGCTCAGCCCCTGCTCGCCGATTCGGGTATCCAGTCCCCACGGCAGATCGTGCACGAAATCGGTGGCCTGAGCGACGTCCAACGCGCGCCGCACATCGTCGTCGGTGGCCTCCGGATCGCCGAGCGCGACGTTTTCCCGCACACTCGCCGAGAACAGCACCGGCTCCTCGAATGCCACCGAGACCAGCGAACGCAGATCGGACACCCGCATCGATGCGATATCTATGCCGTCGATGGTGATCGCGCCCTCGGTCACGTCGTAGAGCCGCGGAATCAGGTTGAGCAGCGCGGTCTTTCCGCTACCGGTCGCGCCGACCAGCGCAACCGTCTCACCTGGTCGCACCTTCAGTGAAATATCCCGCAGTACTTCACCCTTCGCGTCCGGAAAGGCGAAACGCACTCCATGCATGGTCAGTTCACCGCGGACCTGCTCCGGCAGTGCCACTGGATCCGCGGGATCGGTGATTTCGACCGGGGTGTCGATGATCTCCCAGAACCGGTCCGCCGCCGTGCGCGCGTCGTTCCACTCGGCGAGCAGGAAGCCGGTCCAGATGATCGGCCACTGCAAGAAGGTCGCCAGCGTGATGCATGCGACCAAGGTGCCGAGCGTCATCATGTCGTGCGCGACCGCGTAACCGCCGTAGCCGAGCGCGAAGGCGATGGCCAGCTTCGGCAGGCACACCATTGCCGACCAGAGCGTGGCATCCAGCCGTACCTTGAGCAGTTCGGTCTGCTGCAATTCCCGCGACTGCGCGGTGAACC
This sequence comes from Nocardia sp. NPDC049707, assembly GCF_040674855.1. Lineage (NCBI taxonomy): Bacteria > Bacillati > Actinomycetota > Actinomycetes > Mycobacteriales > Nocardiaceae > Nocardia > Nocardia sp. NPDC049707. The sequence continues at coordinate 22,192 of NZ_JBFANN010000040.1, forward strand.
GCCCGCCGAAGAACGCGCCGCGACCGAAGGCCTTGAGCACCCGGATACCCTGCGCGGACTCCTCAGCGGTGGTGGCCAGGTCGCCGGCCTGATCCTGCGAGCGCCGTGAAGCCACGCTGTAGCGCCGCTCGAACCGCAGGCAGATGTAGGACAGCGGGATGGCGATGACCGCGAAGGTCAGCCCGATCTGCCAGCTCAGCGCGAACAGCACCACCAAACCGATCGGGATCACGATGAAATGGATGATCAGGAGCGGCCCGGCGAAGGCGACAAACCGCTTCATGGTGCCCATATCGTCGACCGCGCGCGAGAGCAACTGGCCGGATTCCCAGGCATCATGACGCCCGATCGAGAGCGTCTGCAACTTGCGGAAGATCTTGGCGCGCATATCGATCTCGAACTGGGCCGCGGGCTTCGAGATCAGCCACCGCCGACCCCATACTCCCCATGCCTCCAGCAGACCGAGCGACAACACCAGCAGCACCGGGAGTACGACGCCGCCGAAATCGCGCCGTTGGATCGGGCCGTCGATAATCCGCGCGATGACCAGCGGAATCGTGATCGCCGTCAGGGTGGCGAGCACCGCGAACGTTGTCGCGCCGAGCAGCGCGGCCCGATGCGGCCGCAGATACGGCCAGAACCGACGGAGCGAATGCAGGCGGACCGGCGCCGCGGCGGGCCGCTCCGGTCTCTCGACCTCCGTGTCGGCCGACGGCGTATCGAGCGTGAGTGACAAAGCTCCCCCTCGTGATCGGCGTAGCTCGGCTGTGTCGCGAACGGTTCCCAGTGATGTTCGCACCGGGGTCCGACATTTCAGCGTGGCATCGGTTCCGGGATCGGCCAACCGATTTTTCGCCACGTCCACAGCCAACAACCTCGAGTAACCTCGAGGTCAAGAACCCCCGGCAACACCCCGGAGCCGCGCCAGGGACACAGACTCACCGACCGCACACGACATCGGCGCCCGGATCCCGGGCGCCGATGGCCGCCGCTTGCATTGTACCGACGATAACCCCAGCTCAGACGGTCGAATGTGCCTGCTCCACCGGCACGTCCGGGAAGTCTTGCTGCTGATAGCCGCCGCGCAGGGTGCCCTCCGAATACGCGGCGCGGCAGGCGCGTCGAGCGATCTTGCCGCTGGACGTGCGCGGAATCGAACCCGCCGGAACCAGCAGCAGATCGCGCACCGCGACACCGTGGCGCTGTGCGATCGCGGCCCGCACGATATCGGCGATCGGCTCCGGATCCAGCTTCGCCGCACCGGTGCCACGCTCTGCCACGATGACCAATTGCTCCGAGGTGTCATCGGCATCGAAGGTGAGTCCGGAACGGCTGCCCTGTTCGAATACCGATTGGGGCAATTGATTCGCGGGCACCGAGAATGCCGCGATGAATCCGGGTCGCAGCGCGGCGCTGGATTCCTGCGCCGAGATTTCCAGGTCCTGCGGATAGTGGTTGCGCCCGTCGACGATCACCAGATCCTTTACCCGGCCGGTGATATACAACTCGCCGTCCAGGTAGACGCCGAAATCACCGGTGCGCATCCACTTCGCGTCCGGATCGGTGCCCTGTGCGTGACTGCCCTCCGGCACGCGCCGCGTCACTGTGTTGTGGAAGGTCGCGGCGGTTTCGTCCGGCCGGTCCCAATAGCCGATACCCATATTGTCGCCGTGTAGCCAAATTTCGCCGACCTCGCCGTCACCGCGTTCGATGCCGGTTTCCGGATCGACGATCACCGCCCATTGCGATAGCGCCACATAGCCACAGGAAACCTGCGCGATCGAATTCTCTGTGCCCTTCGGCACTTCCACCATCCGACCCGCATTGAGCTCTTTGCGATCGACATAGACGACTTTCGCCTCGTCCTCGGCCTTGGTCGCGGAGACGAACAGCGTCGCCTCCGCCATGCCATAGCAGGGCTTCAGCGCGGTCCTGGACAGACCGTAGGGCGCGAACGCCTCGTTGAATTTCTGCATCGACGACACCGAAACCGGCTCGCTGCCGTTGATCAACCCGATCACATTCGAAAGATCCAGTTCCTCACCGTCTTTCGGCTTACCCCGGTCGGCGGCATGCTCGTACGCGAAATTCGGTGCGGCCGCGAAGGTTCCGGCGCCATCGGAGGCCGCGGCCAATTCCTTGATCCAGCGATACGGCCGCCGCACGAACGCATTCGGCGACATGATCGTGATGAACCCGCCGCCGACGGTCGGCAGGATCACGGAAAGCAGACCCATGTCGTGGAACAGCGGCAGCCAGGTGACGCCGCGCGAATTCTCTTGCACCCCAATGGCATCGATCATCTGCAGCAGGTTGGTGCCGACCGCACGGTGGGTGATCTCGACACCGGCCGGGATCCTCGTGGAACCCGAGGTGTACTGCAGATAGGCGACGCTGTCGATATTGATGTCCGGTCGCACCCAGGTCGTGCCGACGCTGTCCGGAATCGCGTCCACGGCAATAATGCGCGGACGCTGCGCCGCCGGGAGGTGCCGGAAAAAGTTCCGCACCCCCGCCGCAGCCGAACCGACAGTCAGAATCGCCGATGGCGTGCAGTCATTGAGCACCGCGTGCAGGCGATCGGTGTGGCCCTGCTCGTCCGGATCGAACAGCGGGACCGCGATATTGCCCGCATAGATTGCCGCGAAGATCGAGACGACGTAGTCCAGCCCCTGCGGGGCCAACACCGCCACCCGCTCACCCTGCCGGGTCACCTGCTGCAGCCTGGCCGCGACGGCACGCAGCCGCACGCCGAATTCGTGCCAGGTCAATTCGATGTACTCGCCGTCGCGCTCGCGCGAGTAGTCGATGTAGCGGTAGGCGAGGCCGTCGCCGTTCTCCGCGCTGTGCTTGTCGACGAAGTCGATCAGGGTCCTATCGCCACGGATTTTGATATTGCCCTGATCGTCTAAATAGTCGTCGAAGGTCTCGTCGATCATCGCCTTATCCTTTTGCCAACGCAGGCACTCAGGCCATGCGATTACACCGAACACAGGTCGATAACGAAACGTCGGGAAGGCTAGCAGGTGCGCCTTCCCGACTTGCTCAGTACCGCCCGAAGGCGATCGCGACGTTATGTCCACCGAAACCGAAGGAGTTGTTCACGGCGTAGTCGATTCGTCCGGGTCGGGCGCGGCCCTTGACCACGTCGAGCTCGATTTCCGGATCCTGATTGTCCAGATTCAGCGTCGGCGGAACGATGCTTTCGCGCACCGAGAGCACCGTCAGCACCGATTCGAGAGCGCCGACCGCGCCGATCGAGTGGCCAAGTGCGGATTTCGGCGCATAGACCGAAACATGATCACCCACGGCGGCGTTGATGGCCAGTGCCTCGGCGGTATCGCCGACCGGGGTCGCGGTCGCGTGCGCATTGACGTGGCCGACATCGCTTTTGGTGATCCCTGCCTTCTGGATGGCCCTCGTCATCGCTCGCGCGGCGCCCTTGCCGTCGAGATCCGGCGCGACCAAATGGAAGGCGTCGGAGGTGATTGCGGCACCCATCAGCCGCGCGTGAATCGTCGCACCGCGCGCCTTGGCGTGCTCCTCGGTTTCGATGATCATCATCGCGCCGGCCTCACCGAAGACGAATCCGTCGCGATCCTTGTCGAACGGTCGCGAGGCGGCCCTCGGGTCCTCGTTGCGAGTACTCATGGCGCGCATCATGGTGAACGCCGCGATCGGCACGGCCTGGATGGAGCCCTCGACGCCGCCGGTCACCACCATGTCGGCATCACCCATAACGATCATCTGCCAGGCATTGGCGATGGCCTCCGAACCCGACGAGCAGGCCGAGACCCGTGTCATCACCCCCGCTTTCGCACCGAGTTCCATGCCGACGCAGGCGGCCGAGCCGTTGGGCATGATGCGCTGCACGGTCAGCGGCGACACATTGCGGTAGCCGCCGTTCTGCAGCCGGTCGCGTGCGGCCGTGATGAATTCGCCGCCGCCGAGGCCGGTGCCGACGGAGACGCCGAGGCGGTTCTTGTCCACCTCCGGACTGTCCGCATTGCGCCAGACCTCACGGGCCAGCACCACGGCCATCTGCTCCACATAGGACAGGTGGCGCGCCTCCTGTCTGGTGAGGCAATCCGACGGCTTGACCTTCAGATGTCCGCCGATGCGCACGGGTAGCTCGAATTGCTCGACGAAACCGTCGTCGAGGACATCGATACCGCTCGCGCCGTTGAGCAGCCCCCTCCAGGTGGAGTCGACATCACCCGCGATTGAAGTGGTCGCCGCCAGACTGGTCACGACAACGTTGGGATAGTTCCCGTTCTTGGTAGACGGAATCTGCATTTCGCTCACTTTCCTGGCGTCACTCTTCGGGGTAAACCGGGAACTGCGCGTCGACGCTGAAGCGCCGGAAGGTCATCGAACGACGGAGCAAACCGCTACTCGACCGTGAGCATTATTGGGGGCATCCGGTCGGATCTGGTGCTCGACACACTACCGTGGCCGTCGCTGGCCGTTGCATTCACTGCTCGAGTAACCTGCTGAGCGGATACGCAGCGCTGGTGGCTCCGCGCGATCCGCGAGCAACCGCGAGAAGGGATGACTGTGACGGGCGGGCGGATGGTCGGGCTGTTCGCCGGAATCGGCGGACTGGAGCTCGGCCTTGGCCACCACGGCTGGCATACCGAGTTGCTCTGCGAAATCGATCCCGGTGCGCAGGCGGTGCTCGCCGCGCGCTTTCCCGGAATTCCGTTGCAGGGGGACATCACTCGGCTACGTGCCCTGCCCGCCGGCACCGAGCTGGTCGCCGCCGGATTTCCCTGCCAGGACCTGTCGCAGGCCGGACGCACCGCGGGCATCACCGGCAAGCGCTCCGGTCTGGTGGACCAGGTGTTCCGGTTGGTGCGCCGTCAGCGTGGACCGCGCTGGGTGTTGATCGAGAATGTGCCGTTCATGCTGCAGCTGGGCCGCGGGGCCGCCATGCGGCATATCACCAGCGCGCTGGAGGAACTCGGCTACACCTGGGCATACCGGGTGGTGGACGCGCGCGCGTTCGGACTGCCACAGCGCCGTCAGCGAGTGCTGATGCTGGCCTCGCGCACCGAGGATCCGCGCCGGGTGCTGTTCGGCGATGATGCCGGACCGCTCGATCTCGGTGACCCGGAACAGGATCCGTGCGGCTTCTACTGGACCGAGGGCGTGCGCGGGCTCGGCTGGGCGGTGAATGCGGTCCCCACCCTCAAGGGCGGTTCGGCGCTGGGCATCGCGAGTCCGCCTGCGGTGCGGTTGCCATCGGGTGAGATCGTCACGCCCGGCATCGTCGACGGTGAGCGGCTACAGGGCTTCGACGCCGACTGGACCGAACCGGCGACCAGGGCGCCCGGAATTCGGCACGGGCATCGGTGGAAGCTGATCGGGAATGCGGTGAGTGTGCGGATGGCGTCCTGGGTCGGCTCCCGGCTGGCCGAACCACTGGACCCGATTCCGGCCGCTGAACCACTACCGCCGGGACAGCCATGGCCGGTCGCCGCCTGGGGCCGCGCGGGTAGCGCCTACCGGGTGCCGGTTTCGACCTGGCCGGTGCACGAGCCGTATGAGGATCTGCAGCATTTCCTGACCGATTCGCGACTGCTCTCGGCCCGCGCGACCGCCGGGTTCCTGCGGCGCACCGGAATGGGCAATCTACGGTTCCCGCCCGGATTTCTGGCCGATGTGGAGAGTCATCTCGATCGCATGGGCGGCTGGGCGGCATGAGGTTCGGTACGTCATGAACCCGGTTCGGCGGCCACGCACCGACGCCGCGACCAGTGCGCGGATGGCCCGCCAGCGGCGGACCGGAACCCGGCCCGAACTCGCGCTGCGCCGGGAATTGCATCGACGCGGATTGCGCTATTTCGTCGATCGCGCACCCTTGCGCGGGCAGCGTCGGCGCGCGGATCTGGTGTTTCCCAGGCTGCACGTCGCGGTGTACGTGGACGGATGTTTCTGGCATCGGTGCCCGCAGCACGCGACCGATCCGAAGAACAACGCACAGTGGTGGGCAGAAAAATTGACGGGAAATGTGGCCCGTGACCGCGCTACCGACGCGGCACTGGCGGCCGCGGGCTGGCTGGTGATCCGCGTGTGGGAACATGAGGACCCCATCGTGGCGGCGAACCGTATCCAGGCCGTATTGGCCGAACGGCGCTAGCTGACTCTTTCGAGCGACCTGCAAGCAATCGCTAGCTGACCCTTTCGAGCGACCTGCAAGCAATCGCTAGCTGACCCTTTCGAGCGACCTGCAAGCAATCGCTAGCGGTGCTCCCGCACCCGCACCAGCGAGCGCGGCGCGTGCGCGGCCAGGTACCCGGATACCGCCATTACCGTCAGCATCAGTATCAGCATCAGCATTCCGGCGATTTCCGTTGCGATTCCGCTCATGGGACCTCCTTAGGCCTACCAACCATCACCGACGGACCTGACAGAACCCTGTGTTCGAGATGGTAATGAGGTGTGAACGACCTGTCGGTCCGGACACACAGACCTACTGTTGAACGCCGGACCAACGAGGAGACGGAGAATGGTCCAGTGACTGATCGCCGGAGGCTACCCGAACGACACGTCCGGGTGGCCTGCGCGCTCATCGCGGCGGCGATCGCGATCGCCGGAATCTGCTACTCGTCGTGGTTGCTGGAGTTCGTGCTGAAGATCGATGTCGATCCGGTCAACTCGTTCCTGAGTGAGCTCGATGCCGAGGGCAAACCGCATCGCGAGGTGTTCGCGACCGCCGACAAGATCGTCGGCGCCTTGCTGATGCCGGCCGCGCTCGCCGGGCTGCTCTTATTTCCGCGCCGCAAATACACCACCATCGGCTGGGTCGCACTGTTCTGTTTCGGCGCGGCGACCATCGGTGACGTACTGCTCCCGCTGCGCGATTGCACCCCGCAGAACAACTCCGAATGCGGCGGCGGTGGCAGCGAATTGTTCCCGCAGTTGCATCAGCCGCACGCGCTGACCAGCACCATCGCGGTCACCGCGATCGCCGTCGCGACCTTCGCCTTCAGCGTGGCCGCCTTCCGCTATCAGCGCTGGCGGATCCTGCGCGAGACCGGTGTGGTGGTGCTGGTGATCGGGTCGGTGGCGACCGTGTGGATGTTGGTCACCGACAACCTGACCGGCCATTACGCGCTCGGAATCGCCCAGCGAATCCAGGTCGCATCGATGTCGCTGTGGCTGATCACGTTGGCGGCCGCGGTGATTCTGGAAGGCCGCGAGTGGGTCGAAAGTGATTCGGGCTAGCCGACTTTGATCTCGACCGCGTGGGTGTCGAGTTTCGCCGGCAGTTCGGTGGTATCGACCTCGAAGATTTCGCCGGTGTGCTACGACCTCGTTGCCCGGCGGCGATGCGTCGACGGTGACGATATCGGCGGGCAGACCCGGGAAGCGCCGCACCGCGCGCACTGAGAGGGCGCCGGCCTGGCCGATAAGGTTCGCTGATCACGCCCGCGCTGTTGGTCGAGATGGAGGCCGACGTAATCGTCGGCGAATACCCGGGAGAATCCCCGGCAGCTCAGGACCTGCGGTAGCCGGGGTGCACATCATTGTCGAGTCCCTGCTGTGCAGCGATGCGGACCAGCAGCGCGGCCAGCTGGTCGCGTTCCTCGGGGGTGAGGGCCGAGGTGAAATCGGCCTCGTGGGCCTGAAGCACGGGCCACAGGCTGATCATCAACTCGCGCGCGGCCGCGGTCGGATGCAGCTCCTGATTGCGCCGGTCGGTGGTGCTGCGGCGGCGTTCGACTAGGCCCTTGTCGGCGAGGCGGTCGATGAGAGCGACCACGCGGCTCGGTACCACACCCAATTTCTCGGCCAGCGCGCGCTGGCTGCCGCCCGGATCCATCGCGATCATCCGCAGCACGCCGACGTCGGGGGGTGTGAGTCCCAGCGAGGCGATGCGCTCGCTGAACCGCTGGGCCGCATGCGATCCGAGCTGGGCGAGGAGGAATGCGACCTGTGGTCCGCCCGATCGCTGCGGTGCGGGGTTCCCACCCGCTTGCTCGAATGCCATCACCGATATATCGTACAACCCCAGAATAGTTCACGATGATGAATGATTCACGTAAGGGAAGGGAAAATTGATGACAACACAAGCCCTCGCCTCCGCATCTCCGCCCATCGGCCGCACCTTCGGTCCACCCGGTGTCTTCGCGGCGGTGTCGGCGGGACTGTTCGTGGCCGGGCTGCTCGCGAGCATCGCCGTCGCGGGCGGCGCGGTCTTCCCCTCGCCGTTCAGCGATCCGGCGGCGGCGCTCGCCTACTTCACCGACCACGCCGACGCCGTCCGTATCGGCGCGACGCTGCAATTCGCCTCGGTGATTCCGGCCTCGCTCTTCCTCGCACTGACGGTGCTGCGGCTGCGCCAGCTCGGCACCCTGGCGCTGATCGGCGGCGTGCTCGCGAATGCGGCGCTGCTGATGTCGGCCGTGATGACCTGGGTCCTCACCATGCCGGCCACCGTCGAGAATCCGGCCCTGGTCCGTGCGGTGCACACGCTCGCCTTCCTGGCCGGCGGACCGGCCAACGTGGTGCCGACCGGACTGCTCATCGCAGGCATCGCCTTCCCCTTGCGCGCGGTCCGGACCTGGCTACCTCGCATCGGCCTGGCCATCGCGGTGGTCGCGCTGGCCACCACCGCGACGCTGATGCGCACCGAGGTCGCCTTCCTGCTGCCGATCGCGCGGTTCACCGGCATGGCCTGGTTGATCGCCGCCGGCTTCCTCGCCTCGAATTCCCCCGCTACCGAAACGGAGTGATGACATGACCAATCCGCTGACCGAAAAACTCGTCCGCTTCCAGCGTCCAGAACGCTCGCTGCCGTACCTGCCCGGCCTCGGCTCCGACCGCATCGCGCCGCTGTTCGGACTGGACATCGTCGAATACGACAAGCTCTGCCAGTCCTTCGACGACCAGGCGCGCGAGGCCGCGCGAGCCCTCCTCGACGACGATGCGGTCGCAGCCGCGGTCGACGCACTGCCGCTCCAGCCCGGCCAGCACGTGCTGGCGCTCGGCGAGAGTTCCACTGCCGACCGGCTGTCATGGTTCGAGATCCTGCGTCACCTGATCGAGCTGCGGCGGCCCGCCGATCGCATCCGGCTCAGCAATTTCGCGATATCCGGCGCGACGACCACGCAGACGCTGAACCTCCTGCCCGTCCTCGGCTTCAATCGCCCCGACTGGGTGTTCTGCCAGCTCGGCACCAACGATGTGCAGCGCGTCGGCGGCCGGGAGGGCCAGCGCCTGGTCAGCCGGCCGGAGACGGAACGCAATCTGCGCGTGCTGCGCGACCGGGGTCTCGTGCTGACCAACGCGCAGTGGGTCTGGCTGACCCCGACCGCCATCGACGAGGACCGGGTCGCGGACTACGAGCCCTTCCGCCGCAACGGCATCACCTGGACCAGTGCCGATATCGCCGATGTCGCGATGCTGGCGCGGGAGCTGCCGGATCGGACCATCGACGTCGAGGACGACACCGTGTCGGCCGGCGAGGCGCCGCTGCTGCTCGACGACGGTGTACACGCCTCGGTGGCGGGGCAGCAGGCGGTGGCCGCCTCGTTCGTCGCTGCCCTCGCTGACTGACCAACTGTCAGCCGAACGATTTCCAGCGGTAAGATTTCCAATCATCTTGTGCCACTTGTAATTTCGGTGCAAAGAGACGCAGGGTGAGTGAGAACGGGGACCGGATGCCGGGATGGGCAGCTAGTTGCCTTGCGGGACGGCTGGGGCCGAGATCGGCGTGCTGCACGGCGATCTCGACCGAGCCGCGTGCTGCTGGAACGATCGGCGGGTGGCGGGCCCCCGGCTTCAGCCGTGCGGGGACATCAAGCCATGCTGTCGCCATGGGTGATCGGATGAATATCGCGTCGGGTTCGGAGTTCGAGGACATCGTCGGCTACTCGCGGGCGGTGCGCGTCGGCAATACGGTCGCCGTCAGCGGTACCACGGCCTCGTTGCCCGGCGGCAATGCGGTCGGCGGCGACGATATCGGCGAGCAGACCCGGGAAGCGCTGCGCCGCATCGGCACCGCGCTCACCGAGGCCGGTGCCCGCCTGGCCGATGTGGTTCGGACGCGCATCTTCGTCACCGATATCGCGCGCTGGCCCGAGGTCGCGAAGGCGCACGCCGAGGTATTCGGCGATATCCGCCCGGCCGCATCCATGTACGAGATCAAGGCGTTGATCACGCCCGCGCTGTTGGTCGAGATCGAGGCCGACGCAATCGTCGACGTGTAGCAGTTCGGGTGACGGTTCCGGGTTCGGATCGCTAGTCTCGATCTTGTGACCGAGGCGCCGGGGACCACCGTTCAACTCGAAACCGTCGCCGAGGCGACGAACCGTCTGCTCGACACCATTCGTGGGCTCGACGATGACGTGACTGTGCCGTCGTTGCTGCCCGGGTGGACGCGGGGGCATCTGCTCGCGCATATCGCGCGCAACGCCGACAGTCTGGTCAATTTGTTGCTCTGGGCGCGGACCGGGATCGAAACACCGCAGTACGCGAGCATGTTCATCCGAGATGCCGATATCGAGGCGGGTGCGCCGCGGCCACTGGCCGAGCAATTGGCCGATAACGAAGCGGCGGCGAATCGCTGGCTGGCGCTCGCGCAGACCACTCCCGAGCAGGCCTGGACGGCCACCGTTCGGACCAGGCAGGGTAGGCCCATTCCGGCGGCCGAGGTCATCTGGATGCGGCTGCAAGAGGTGGAGATCCATCATGTCGATTTGGCGGCCGGTTACCAACCTGGCGACTGGCCAATGGATTTCGTCGCTCGGCTGCTGCCGCGGGCTGTCGCCGACTTGACCGAGCGGTATGCCGATGAGGCTGATTCCGCGGCTGCGTTCGAGGTGCGAACCATTGATACGGGCTTCGCCACGACCATCGGCAGAGGATCCCCGGACCACACCATCAGTGGGCCCGCGTCTGCCCTGCTGGCGTGGCTGCTCGGTCGTTCGGAGGGCGCGGGGCTCAGTGGCGCACTGCCGACGCTGCCCGCGTGGAAATGACATTTCACACGAGGATCAGGGCGACTGCCAGTCCGAGCAGGTAGTTGCGGTCCAAGACGGTGGGGTTACTCAGCATCCGTTTGCCGGACGCCGGAGTGCTCGGGGTGATGCGGCGGCACGGCCCGCCAGCGCGAGATCGACGATATCGGTACCGCTCATCGATGTGCCAACAGGGCGTTGTGCAGCTGCTGGATCAAGTGCGCGAACCGGCCGCCGGAGGCACGCGCAACCTGGAGTGCGTCGGCGAAGGTGTCGACATCGTTGTAGTGCGGCAGCGCGCGCACACGAAGGTCACAGCACTGCATGGCATCTCGAGTGAGTTCGCCGGTTCGATCGGTCGACATGGGAACGTCGACAAGGGTTCGTGCGGCCTGTGGTGCCGGCAGCCCGAGCGCCCACCAGCCGCCGTCGTCGGCGGGGCCGAGCAGTGCGTCGCCGCGTAAGACGAGTTCGCGGGCGGCCCAGGTCAGCACCTCCGGGCCGATCTGCGGCGTATCCATACCGATCTGCAGTACCGGCAATCCGTACCGCGCGGCGTCGGCGTGTGCATTGGCCAAGCGCTCACCGAACGATGCGCCACGCTGCGCGATGACCTCGAAGTCGGTTAACGCCCTTGCTACTTCATCCGCGCACTCCGCCTCCGCGAGCTCCCCGGTGAACGCGACGATGTGGTGCGCGACCGGACTGCGCGACATCGATTCCAAGGTATCCAGCAGCGACACCGCGGCGACCTGCGCCGCTTCATGCGGTGAAAGCGGCGGTGTCAGACGAGTTTTGGCGAGTCCGGCAATCGGGGCTTTGGCCAGCACGAGCAGTGTCGCGGCCACTGGCGACGGTCGGAACGATTTCATCGCAACACCGCCAGGAAGTCGCGGGTCGCGCGCAGAGTGCCGAGCCACGATCCCGATACCTTCGAAACACCGCCCGCCCGTGGCCGATACGCGATATCGCGTTCGACAACGCGCCATCCCGCCCCCGCCGCACCGATCAATAGCTGTAGTGGATAGCCGGAGCGAGTATGCAGCGGTCCGAGGGAGAGCAGCGCGGCTCGGCGGGCCACCCGCATGGCACCGATGTCGTGCACGGGCAGCCCGTATCGGCGACGCAGTCGCCCGGCGATGACCAGATTGCCGAGCCGCGCATGCCACGGCCACACCCCCCGACGTACCGGCTTGCGCCGTCCGACCGCCAAATCGGCACCCGCACGCACCAATGCGACCAGCGGCGGCAACTCGCCCGGATCCATCGATCCGTCACCATCGAGAAAGGCGACCACATCTGTGCTGGCCGAGGCAAGCCCGGCCTGCACGGCGGCGCCGTAGCCGGGTCGCGCCTCGGAGACGACCGCCGCGCCGCACCGGCGGGCCACCGCGGCCGTCGCATCGGTCGAACCGTTGTCCACGACCAGCGCGTGGAAGCCGGCCGGGATGGCCGCGAGCACACCTGGCAACGCCTCAGCTTCGTCTCGGCACGGGATGACCACAGTCACGCCGTCCGGGTTGTGGAGGGTCTCGGTCACCTTGTCGACGCTAGGCCAGCCCGGCCGAATCGAGGCCGCAAAACTGGTGACGAAACAGTGACGTCCGCGCGCAGAAGCGCTAGAGCACCGGTTTTACCCGCGCTGCGGCCCTATCGTGAGCTTCGTGCATGACGTGACGCAGGCCGTGGCGCGGCCACGCGGCCGGGTACGCGGCGAGTATCTGGGAGCAGGTATCGCCGCCGCACTCACCCTGGCCGCATTCGCGGTTCCGCGAATCGCCAGCGAACAGTGGCGGAGCAAGCTCTACGCGGGTGCCGCCCCTCTTTTCGGCAATTGGTTGACGCACGTCGGCTGGGGTTCGGTACCGGCCATCGCGATCGCGATACCGGTGATCCGGTTCGGGCCCGCGATGGCCAACCTTTTGCCCTGGCGACGACTGCTCGCCGTGTCCTGGATAACCGCTCTGGCCTGGGCTTTCGCTTTGGCCATGATCGACGGCTGGCAGCGCGGCTTCGCCGGACGACTCACCGACTCCCACGAATATCTGCATGAGGTCCCCGGCGTCCGTGATATCCCGGCCATGCTGCGCGGTTTCGCCGGCCGCATTCCGGATTTCCAACCGGATTCCTGGACCACCCACGTCTCCGGGCATCCACCGGGCGCACTGCTGTTCTTCGTCCTGCTCGATCGCATCGGCCTGCGCGGCGGAGCGTGGGCGGGACTGGCGTGTCTGCTGATCGGATCCAGCGCCATCGTCGCGGTCGCGGTCGCGTTGCGCGCACTCGGTGCCGAGGATCGGGCCCGAAAGGCATTGCCGTTCTTGACGATAGCGCCCGCCGCGATTTGGATCGCGGTTTCAGCGGACGCCATGTTCGCCGGTGTCACGGCATGGGCGGTGGCGCTGCTCGCACTCGCGATCCGGCGGCCGTGGATCGCGGTCGCCGCCGGTGTGCTCTTCGGGCTCGGCATATACCTCAGCTACGGCCTCGTGATCATGGCTCTCCCCGCCGTCGCGGTCCTGATCGTGGGCCGAACCGTCCGGCCGCTACTGCCTGCCGTATTCGGCGCGCTGATCATCGTGGTGGCCTTTACGCTGGCCGGTTTCTGGTGGCTGGATGGCTATCACCTGGTGGTCGAGCGCTACTACCAGGGCATCGCCGCCGAGCGGCCGTACGCGTACTGGGTCTGGGCGAATCTCGCGGCCACCGTCTGTGCCGTCGGCCTGGCCACGGCAGCCGGTTTACCGAGCGCGCTCGCGCACCAACGCAGACCCGGCGATGCGACCGCGCTCTTGGTTGCGGCGGCGATATGCGCGATATTGGTGGCGGACCTCAGTGGCCTGAGCAAGGCAGAGACCGAACGCATCTGGCTGCCGTTCGACGTCTGGCTGCTTGCCGCGACCGCGTTTCTGCCGCGATCCACCGCCCGAGTCTGGCTGTTCGTACAAGCGCTCGGCACCCTCGTACTGGCCCACACGATCCTGACGAATTGGTAATCCATGTGCATTCTGATCGCCGACGACGACCCGCTGGTCCGTGATGTGGTGCGGCGCTATCTCGAACGCGACGGGCTGACCGTTGTCGAAACCGCGGACGGCGCGTCGACCCTGGCGCAACTCATCGAACCCACCGGCGACCCCGTCGAGCTGGCCGTCCTCGACGTGATGATGCCCGCGCCCGACGGCATCGAGATCTGCCGCGCGGTGCGTTCCGGCCCTCGCCCGGACACCCCGATCATCCTGCTCACCGCGCTCGGCGACGAGGACGATCGGGTACTCGGGCTGGAGGCGGGTGCCGACGACTACGTCACCAAGCCGTTCAGCGCCCGCGAGCTGGCGTTGCGGGTCGCGTCGGTGCTGCGACGTTCGCAGGCGACGCGACAGCCGAGCACGGAGGTGCTGCGCGACGGCGCGGTCGAGGTGCGGCGGGATTCGCAGTCGGTGCTGGTGGACGGCAGGCCGGTCGATCTGACCGCGCGCGAATACGATCTGCTCGTCTTCCTGTTGCGCCACCCGCACCAGGTGTTCAGCCGGGAGGAATTGCTGGCCAAGGTGTGGGGCTGGGATTTCGGCGACCTGTCCACGGTCACCGTGCACATCAAGCGTCTGCGGGCGAAACTCGGGGACCGGCACCGGATCGAGACGGTGTGGGGCCGCGGCTATATCTGGGGCCGGAATGGAGAATCCAGTGGCTGAGAACACCCTCCAATTGATCGGCTACACGCTGGCCTGTTCGCTTCCGATCGTCGCCATCGGCACCGCGATTCTGCGCGCCACCAGCGATCGCTCCATGACCACGAGCATGGCGGTGCTGGTGCTGATCCCGACGCTGTCCACGCTCGCGGGCATCATCGGGGTCAGCGGGTTGATGTTCACCGACGAACTCGAGCGCACGGCCGTCGTGCTCGGGGTGGTCGCGGCGGTCACCATACCCGCCGCCCTGTTGCTCGGACGAAAGCAGGCCCGAAAGACGGTCTGGGAGAAGCAGATCCGTGAACAGGAACGGATCGCGGAGCGCTCGCGCCGCGAACTCGTCGCCTGGGTGAGCCACGATCTGCGGACCCCGCTGGCCGGTATCCGCGCGATGGCCGAGGGACTTTCCGACGGCGTGGTGACCGGCACCGCCGACGTGGCGCGCTACGCGGAACAGATTGTGCGCGAAACGGATCGGCTGTCGGTCATGGTCGACGATCTGTTCGAGATGTCGAAGATCAACGCGGGTACGCTGCGTCTGGAACTGGAGCCGGTCGATCTGCGCGAATTGATCGATGAGGTGCTGGCCGCCAACCGACCGAATGCCGAACGCGCCGAAGTTCTGCTGCGCGCGGAACTACCCGACTCCGAAATCGTTGTCGCGGCCAGCGATCGCGCCCTCGGCCGGGTGCTGACCAACCTCGTGTCCAATGCCATCGCGCACACCCCGCCCGGCGGCCAGGTCGCGATATCCGCGGGCACCTCCGGCGGCCAGGCGTGGGCGCGCGTCGACGACACCGGTCCGGGCATCGCCGAGGCCGATTTGCCGCGAATCTTCGAAGTCGCCTATCGCGGCACCGCCGCCCGCTCCCCCGTCGCGTCCGACGGGGTGTCCTCCGGGAGCGGTATGGGTCTCGCGATAGCGGCCGGTCTGGTCGAGGCACACCACGGCGATATCACCGCCGAGAATCGAGAGCATGGCTGCCGCTTCGAAGTTCGGCTACCACTCAGCGGACACTGAGCTACGCCACCGGCGCACCCGCCCCCGCGACCGCGCGCAACGGCGCGAAGGCGAACCCGGCAAGACCTTCGAGTGGATCCACCCGCGCGGTGAATCCCAGAATGCGTTGCGCCTGTTCGGGACTCGCGACGATATGCCGCACATCACCGGGGCGGTAGCGTCCGGTGATCACCGGTTCGGGACCGCCGCGCGCCGCGGCCAAGGCGCTGGCAACCGCGCCGATGGTCATCGGACGTCCCGAGGCGATATTGAGCGGAACGAACCCGGTGTGCGCGTATTCGACCGCCGCGAGATTCGCCGCCGCGATATCGCTGACGTGCACGAAATCCCGTGCCTGCCGTCCGTCTTCGAAAACCTGCGGCGGCTTACCCGCCTCCAGCGCCGATCGGAAGATCGCGGCAACTCCGGAATAGGGTGTATCCCTTGGCATATCGGGGCCATAGACGTTGTGATAGCGCAATGCGATGACCCCGGACTCGGTTACCGCCGCCCACGCGGCCGCATAGTGCTCCTGGGCCACTTTCGCCGCCGCATAAAGACTCCGCGGCCGCAACGGCGCATTCTCCGGCACCGCCGCCCAACTCAACACCTCATCCGAATCCGGATCCCGATGCTCGAACATCCCATTCTCGAGATCCCCGCGCCTGCGCACTCCGACCTCGACCGCCCCGGCCCGAACCCCGCGATACCGCCCCTCCCCATAAACCACCATCGACGAAGCCAATACCAACCGCCGACACCCTGCCCGATGCATAGCCGCCAATAAGACCGCGGTCCCCAGGTCATTGTGGCTCGCATAAGCGGGCGCGTCCTGCGCACTCACCCCCGCACCCACCACCGCGGCCTGATGACAAACCACATCGATCCCCCGCAATACCGAATCCAGCGCCGCCGCATCCCGCACATCAACCAACCGCACCCGCTCGGGAACAGCCGCACCGACCCCATGCGCCGCGGGCAACATCACATCGACCGCCACCACCTCATGTCCGGCACCGATCAACTCCTGATGCACCCGCGCCCCGATAAACCCGGCCGCACCGGTCAGTAACACCCGCATATCAGCACCACCCCAGGTTTCGGTGTGCCACCCGCGCGCAAGCCACTCCATTGTTTTGCGAGGTCATGTCCCCGATTCTGCGGCCAATCCCGCAATAATCGCCGCAACCCGGCCCGGTCGTCAGACTTTTGTCACGATCCCGGACCGGTGTCGTTTCGGTCAGCGCGGCGAACCGGATATGCCCGCAACGGCCGACGACAGCACGAGAAGCAGCGCTGGACCGCCCCCGAGTCCCGAAAGACTTCGGGGCGGACGCGCCTGTTACCTACCGCCAGTGACGATCCCGGGAGCGGACTCCGTCGCGCCTTGCTCAAGCGCCGCGGGAAAGGAAGCGCACAGGCGGTGGGGTTCGGTAACCGAAAGCTTTGATGAAACGGGCGCCGACCTGCGCTTGGCCGGCTTCGAGCGCTTCGGCGCCGACGGTGTTCATGACTCGGGTAATGACATTGAAAAGGGTGGCTACCCAGACGGCTTCGTCGAACGCCTCGGCGGTGACACCGGCCTGGCGGACCATCTCGGCGTCGCCGGGCGTGAGACCGTCGGGGTCGCGGGCCATTTTGCCGACGAATTCGAGCATGGCGCGGGCTTCGGGGCGCAGGGGCGAGTTATCGCCGTCGGCCAGGGCTTCGTCGACCAGATCGCCCGCCATATAGGCGCCCGCGATACCACGGTGGGCGGACTGGCAGAAGGGGCATTCATTGGACTGGGACGTCCTGATCGCGAAGATTTCGCGTTCGGCGACGGTCCAGCACGACGGTCCGCGCATGGCGTCCTGGATGAGGTCCGACATCGGGGTGCCGAAGTAGCGGTGCCGGTAGCAGCAGACCTTCATGATCGCGGGCGCCTCGACGCCGCCCAACCGCCGCATGGTCGCGAACATGATTCGGGCCGGGAGTTCTTGACCGGATTCCACCGCGTCGAGCCACATTTCTACCGCTCCTCCCAAGAACGGCGGGCGGCGCGCAGCCGTCGGTCGGCGGCACCGTAGGCCGCGACGACTGCGGCCTCGAAGATCTCGTCGTCGCCGCGGCCCGCCGCGGCCAGCGTCGCAATGTTCTTTTCGGTGATCCGATACGAGCGTTCGGCGACCAATTCGACGAAGCCGGCCAGGTCGTCGGGGACCCCGGCCGCCTCTTGCGCACCCGAGGCCCGCGCTCGGATCGACCGCCGCACCTCGACCGGCAGCCGCCCCGGCGCATCCGCGAGATGCGCACCGAATGCTTCCCATTTCGAGTCCATAGGACGCCGTGCCATGGCCTCATTCTCGTCCATCGACCGCACTACCGCTGCCGAACGAAGATCAGACATCACCTTCGTCACCTAAGTCCCTGCGCACGAAATTCGGGCGCAGATCCGGCTCCGGTTCGTCGTAGTAACGGTGGAAGGTCGGGGTCACGCCCGACGAGATCGGCGGGTTGATCCAGCTCCAATCGGTCGGGCATTTGCGGCCCGCGGCCTGCTCCCGATCGACATGGTCGCAGAACTGTTTGGCGACCGTGTGATGGTCGACGATGTACACCCCAGCCTTCCGAAAGCTGTACAGCACAGCGCGATTCAATTCGACCAGGGCCTGATCGCGCCACAGTGAACGTTCGTGTCTGGTATCCAGGCACATCATGTCGGCGATCAGCGGCAACATGTTGTACCGGGTGGTGTCGCTGAGATTGCGTGCGCCGATTTCGGCGCCCATGTACCAGCCGTTGAACGGCGCGAACGGGTAGGTGATGCCGCCGATCTCCAGGTTCATATTCGAAACGGCCGGCAGCGCATGCCATTTCAGGCCGAGGTCGGCGAACCAGTCCAATTCGGGATGTTCGAGTTCGACCTCGCGGGCCAGTTCGGGCGGGACGTCGAACCAGCGGATCGACTCGTCCGGTGTGCTGATGAGCACCGGCAGAATATCGAAGGGCGTGCCCGCGCCGCGCCAGCCGAGCTTCCTAGCGAATTCGGTGATCGCGATATTGGCGGGGTCACCGGTGACAGTGCCGTCGCCGTTGCGATAACCGGCATAGCGGATGAGCTGTGGGTTGACGATCCGGAATTCGCGGCCATCGGCCTGACGTGGTGGGCCGACAGTGATCATCGATTGGATGGCGCCGCCGTTGGTCGCCATATGCAGGTGCTGCCAGCAGACCTCGGCCAGATCGCGGGCCGAGCGCACCCGCCGTGCGTCGAGCAATTTCAGTGATCGCCAGTGCTTTCGCCCGACGCAGCGGGCGTGGTTGCGCCATGCGAGCTTGGCGCCGACGAGGATCTCCTCGGCGGTCTGCACGTAGCTGCCGGTTTGTTGGAGCTGTTCCAATGCGGTTCGGCGGCGGTGCGCGGATAGATGCGCGAGTTCGGGCGATCGGAAGAACTCATCGCACTCCCGCATCCGTCTATTCGGATCGAGACCGAAAGGCTTTGTATCAGCGGCGCTTTCGAGCAATACGTCGGGTGACGCTTGATTCACGGTGTTCTCCGGTCGGACATCAGATACTGCGGCTGAACAGACAGGCATTGATCGAGCAGAGAATTCGCGCGCGGAGCGCGGCTGACACCGGGCCACGGCGGAGGTCCGCGCGGTAGCCTCCGCGTTGCGGGAAATCCGGATCGGGCAGACGATTCCGCAAGCGCAGTGGGGCAGGCTGTCGGGTTGCCGGGCGCGCACATGGCAGCACTACCTGGCTGCTGCCGTGTGCTGTCCGTGATCATGCTCGCCCCAATCGACGCCTGAAAACGCCCGCACCGAAGGGTAAGACCGGTGTGCTGACCGTGTGCTCGAATTCGACATAATGCCTGTTCGTAATCTGCCTACCCGTGGACAGTCGCTCGCAACTGTTCACCGGCCCACTTGAACCAGACCGACCTGTACGTTGCGATCGACAACACCCACCCGAAAGTTGTTGGTGGACAACGGCCGAATTCGACACCGTGACCGAGGTCGGTCCGCTGGCGATGGCGGGCGGCGATTCAGCGCTCCGCCGGAACGGAACACAGCTGACAAGTGCCCTTGCCACAAAGTAGCCAGACTTGGTGGCCTACATCACATACCGACCGGCATGGTCATGGCTGCACGTCCACCTTGGCATTTCTGGCAGGATGGTCCGCATGCTGTCTCGGCGCGAGGTGCGGCGTTGGGTCTCCAGCGCCATAGTCAGCGTCGCACTGATTGCCGGTGCGGCGGGATTCGGCCCACCCCAGGTGCTAGCCGCGCCTGGCGATCAGCCCCGCCCGAATACCGGATCGGCGGATGGTCCCTCGCCCGCGGAGCCGACCGTGCCCGGCGTGACGCACGCTTCGATCGATCGGATCGTGCCCGTCAACGACCGGTGGCTGCGGGTCTGGGTGAATTCACCCGCGATGAGTCGCGCCGTCGAGGTGCAGGTGTTACTGCCGCGTACGCAGGACCATCCGCGACCGACCGTCTACATGCTCGACGGGCGCAGTGCCGAGGCAGAGAGCAATAACTGGACCGAGCTCGGGCACGCGGACAAGTTCTTCGAAGATAAAGACGTGAACGTGGTGCTGACGGTCGGCGGACCGGCCAGCTTCTACGCCGACTGGCAGCACCCGGATCCGGTGCTCGGCACCAACATGTGGGAAACCTTCCTGACGAAGGAACTGCCGCCGCTGATCGATGCGAAGTTCAACGGCAACGGACGCAATGCCGTCATGGGCGTCTCCATGGGCGCCGAGGCCGCGATGATGCTGGCTTTCCGGCAGCCGAAGCTGTACACCGCGATTGCCGCGCACAGCGGATGTTTCTCGATGGGAACCGATCTCGGACAGGCACAGGCCCGCGCGGTCATCGCGACCTACCGCGGCGGACCGGACAATATGTTCGGCGATCAGCACAATCCCGCCTGGCTGGACCATGACGTGCTGCTGCACGCGGAAGCGTTGCGCGGCAAGGCGATCTATCTGTCGGTCGGTAGCGGACTACCCGGCAAATACGACACCCCGAACAACCCGGATGTGGTCAGCACCATCGGATTCGGCGGTCCGCTGGAGGCCGCGACCAATGCCTGCAGCCGCAGGCTGGCCGATCGGCTCACCGAGCTCGAGATTCCGTTGACCGCGAATTTCCGGGCAACCGGGACGCATTCGTGGCCGTACTGGGCCGACGAGTTGGGTCTGTCCTGGCCGACGATCTCCGGGGCGTTGGGCGTCTAGCCGATTCCGAAGCGCGCCGACACATCCGGATCGGTCGCGAACCGCAGGAACTGTTCGTTCTCGTGCGAATCACCGATGGTCACCCGCACGCCATCGGTGCCGTACGGCCGCAGCAGCACCCCGGCCTCCGCGCTCAGCTCGCCGTATTCGGCGCTGCGCGGGCCAAGCGGCAGCCACAGGAAGTTCGACTCGCTCGGCGGCACTTCGTAGCCCACGGCGAGCAGTTCCGCGCGCACCCGATCGCGTTCGGCGACGAGCGTATCGGTGCGATCGAGCAGTTCGTGCCGCGCCTCCAGCGAGGCGATCGCGGCGGCCTGGGCAACCCGGTTCACGCTGAACGGAATGTGCACCTTCATCAGCGCGGTGATCACCGCCGGATCGCCGACCGCATAACCGGCACGCAGTCCCGCCAGACCGTACGCCTTGGAGAAGGTCCGCAGCACAACGACATTGGGCCGATCACGCCCGAGTTCGACACCATTCGGGCGTTGCCCTGGGGTGAGCCGCAGGTATTCGAAATAGGCCTCGTCCAGCACGATCAGCACGCGCTCCGGGATCGCGTCCAGGAAGCGGACCAGCTCGGCCTCGCCGAGCGCGGTGCCGGTCGGGTTGTTCGGATTGCAGACGAAGATCAACTTGGTGTGCTCGGTGACCGCGGCGGCCATCGCGTCCAGATCGTGCACGTGCTCCGGGGTGAGCGGTACCCGCACGGCGGTCGCATTGCCGACCTGGGTGACGATCGGATACGCCTCGAAGGAGCGCCAAGCGAACAGCACCTCGTCGGTCGGGGCAGCACAGGTGATCTGCACCAGTTCCTGGCACAGCGCGACGCTGCCACAGCCGACCGCGACATTCACGGACGAGACGCCGAGGAAGTCCGCAATGGCCGCGCGCAGCTCGGTGGCCTGATTGTCCGGGTAGCGGTTCGCCAGTTCCGCGGCCTCGGCGATGGCCTTGGCGGCGGCCGGGAGCGGACCGAAGGTGGTCTCGTTGCTGGCGAGCTTGACCGCGCCAGGATGGTTGCGGCCGGGGACGTACGCCGGGATCGAATCGAGGTCCGGCCGGATGTGCGCTGTCACAGTTTCAACCATAGGCCCGGTACCGGAAAATCGGGTCGACAGGGCCGCTCACGTGCAATTTCTCGCGCAGATCAGCGGATCCACCTACGCTGGTTCCATGTCGGGCATTTACGACGATATTGCGCCGCTACGTAGTCGCGACGACATTATTTCCGGTTCGGACGCACAAGAATCAACCGACAATCGGCATCGGATCGCCAGCGCCCTGGTGCCCATCACGGTGGCGGAGCCGGAGGGCAATGCGCGGGGCGGCATCGTGGTGCTGCACGAAGCCCGGGAGTTCACCGGGTCATTGCTGGAACTGATGAAAGCCCTGGCATCCGAAGGCTGGATGGTGGTGACGCCCAACTTGTTCCATCGCAGCAGCAGCGAGCCGGCGCAGGAGGTTTTCGGAGATGAACTCTTCGACGATTTCGACGCCTGCTTCGACTGGCTCACCCGCCGCGGCGTCTTCCCGGACTGCATCGGCGTGCTCGGCTTCGACCACGCGGGCACCGCCGCCTTCCTGGTGGCGACCAATCGCCCCGTCGGCGCCGCGGTCAGTGTCGCCGCATCCGGCATCGTCGAACCGCTCACCGACGAAGCCGACGCCCTCATCCGCGCGGCCCCGAATCTGCAGGCGCCATGGCTCGGACTCTTCAGCGCCGAAGACCCGGACACCCCGCCCGCCCAAGTCGATCAACTCCGGGACGCCGCCGCCCGCGCCGCGGTCGCCAGCCTCGTGGTGACCTATCCCGGCCTGCACTACCGCGCCTACCGATCCGGCGGCGACGAAGACTTCGATCTCGTCGATTCCCAGGCCCGGATTTTCGATTGGTTCGACAGCAATCTTCGGTGATTACCTGGCGTTTTGCGATCTGGACGTCGGCTACTGTAACCTTCCTGTTCGGCGGTTCGAAAGGACCGGTGCCCTCGAAGAGAAGGCTCCAGGAGGCGTGCCAGAGCGGCCGAATGGGACTCACTGCTAATGAGTTGTCCCTTCACGGGGACCGGAGGTTCAAATCCTCTCGCCTCCGCCACACCCCGGTTCGCCGGGTTGTACAACTGAACACAGGCATGCGCCCGTAGCTCAACGGATAGAGCATCTGACTACGGATCAGAAGGTTAGGGGTTCGAATCCCTTCGGGCGCACAGGAACTACAGGTCTGGTCGAGCATTATTGCTCAACCAGGCCTGTTTGTTCGAGCCATGCCAGATCTGTGGCATCGCATGTCTCTCCGGGAGGAATCATGGCCAAGTCGACGGCCTACACCGCTGCGGTTTCTGCAGCAGCCGCCGCGTTAATCCTTCTGCCCGCCGCACCCGCACACGCCCAGTCCATTCCCTGCGCCAGGGCCGTCAACCTGGTCAACGCCGCGATCGATGTGAGCGGCGGAAACCTGGACGTCGAGATAGCGACAAATCTCTCCGACCGACTGAGGGTCCCGGCTGAGTTCGCCCAGGGCGAGGAGAAGGCTGCCATCACCGCCTACGCCGACGCGCTGATCGATGAGAACATCACCGATCTCAACCCCTACACCGACGAACTCAATCGCGTCTGCGGCGCCGCATCGTAACCAGGGGAAATCGCGAGATATCTCCTGATTCGGGTCCATAGCGCAAGGAAAGCCGGTGCGCTATGGGTTCGATTCGTAGCGGGAACCGCGCCTGCGTAATCCCCGACACCACAGCAACTTCCACCGCAGCAGCTTCGGCCACCGCCACCCCAGCACCGACCAACCCGATCAGGTGGTCACCGAACCGGGCCACATCCTCGAAAACGACACGGTCGCCTCTCAATCGAGAGTGTCGTGACGACGGCGTGAACCCAAGGCTGGGCGGGGCTTTTCGTGCCTGCCGGTGCGCAAGTAGGCCACCGAGATGCCCGCGACCCGCTGGATCAGTTCCAATTCATCCGTATTCAGTGCAGTTTCGGCCCTGAGCCGTCGGTCGATGGCTACGCCACCCCGCGTGGTCAGCTGTGGGCCGCGAACTCGTCGGCGTCCGCGCGGGCGATGGCAGCCTCGACGATGGCGTAGTCGGCCTGGTCGAGCGCGTAGAGCGCGAAATCGACCGCGACCGTGGCGTCGTTCTCGGCGTTCTCGGCATAGCGTTCTGCGCTCCGGCGGTCATGTTCGGCTTTGTGCTCTGCGACCTTGGTACGGACAGTGGCGAAGTGGCTGTCAACTGCGGTGCGCAGCTCCTGCCCCCTCGACTGGACATCCGACTGTGCCTTCGCGATCTTCTGGTCGGCCTTGGCGCGGTGGGACTTCATGGCGGCTGTCATCGTGTCCCGCTGTTTCTGCAGCCGTGTCCGGTTTTTCGCTGCGGCGGCGTCGATAACGTCTTCGGTCTTCTTCGCGCGCTTGGACAGGTCATTGAACTGCTCGGAGAGATTTACCATTTGAAGGCCCCTCTCGGTGTCGATTCCGGTGTCGTCGTTCACGACGATCAATGCCCCCCTCCCACTGTAGACCGCTATGGCGGACCGGGTGTCGATGATGCGGTCGCCGACCTGGCTGTCCCTACCACAGCATCGTGCCTGGTCGGGCTGGCTGCCGGTGCCTCGCGGCCCGGTCACCCCGGCGGTTCATGACGACATCCACGACGCCAACGATGACGACAGCCGAGCATCTTCACTCCCCGAACTACACCACTTCCGCCGATACATCGTGACTGGTCGCGCGATCTCGTAATGCGGTGGTCTGCCAGCCCGCCTCTAGGCCGTCGCACGCCTCGAACGGCCAAGTCCGCCGAGCAGTAGCGCGGCGGGTATGCACAGCTCAGGCCCGCTTTTTACATGAAACGACCAGGCCACCGGAACCCTGCTGCAAGACCACCCAGATTTACGACTAGCCAACAGACGCAGTCGCCGACGACCGGACCGCTTCATCCAGTCGGGTCAGGTCAGCATCGGATCCACCACTGCACGCGGTCGGCCAGATTCCACCACGAAACAAACTGCGTATCTTCGGATTTCAGCTCCCAGCGCGCTGCGAGCCATCGAAAAACGCGTCATCGCCGGTCTTTCCGCCCTTCGGCTCTCCGATGTAGACCAGCCGTTCGCCACCTCCGGCCGCGAACGCCGAAAGCGCGTCCGACGCCTTCGTGTTGCCCCACCCGGGTGGCCAGCAGAGCTGCATACATCATCCGAGCCGCCAGTTCGACGCGCAGCGGCGGTCGAGTGCCGGCATCGGTCTGTTGCAGGAAACCCGTTCCATGCCAACCAGATTCGAGTCGCATCCACCACCAGGCGGCTAGTTCTGAACGACCGGGTCAGGCATCGTGGATGTTCAGAAGTACCTTGCCGAAGGTTTCGGAGGAGTCCAGGAGGCGGTGGGCCTCGGCGGCTTCGGTGATGGGGAGTTCGGCGTGGATGACCGGGGCGATGGTGCCGTCGGCGATCAAGGGCCAGATGCGGCGGTTCAGCTCGGCGATGATGGTGGCCTTGCTTTCGGGGCCGGTGGCGGGGCGGTTGCGGACATTATTGGCGTGGATCGTGCCCCATTTCGACAGCAGCGCAGCGAGATTCAGCTCCGCGCTGACGCCGCCCTGCATGCCGATCACCACGAGGCGGCCGTGCGGTGCCAGCGCCTCGACGTTTCGGGACAGGTAGGCCGCACCCATGATGTCGAGAATGATGTCGGCGCCGGGACCGCCCGCACCGTCCTCGGCGCGGATCGCGGCCACGAAGTCGTCCTCGCGGTAGTTGATCAGTACGCTCGCGCCCAACTCGCGGCACCGCTTCAGCTTCTGCGCCGAGCCCGCGGTAACCGCCACACGCGCACCCTGGCTCACCGCGACTTGAATGGCGTGCGTACCGATTCCGCTGCCGCCGCCATGAATCAGCACCAACTGCCCCACGTGCAGCCCGGCGGTCATCGCGAGATTCGACCAGACCGTCGCAGCCGCCTCGGGCAGCGCGGCCGCCGCACCGAGGTCGAGTCCGTCGGGCACCGGCAGCACCTGCGTCGCGGCGACGACAACCTGCTCCGCATACCCGCCCCCGGACAGCAGCGCGCACACCCGATCGCCGACATGCCAATCCCGCACCCCAGCACCGACCTCGGCGATGACGCCCGAACACTCCAACCCCATGACCTCACTGGCCCCGGGCGGCGGCGGATAGAACCCCCGCCGCTGCAGCAGATCCGCGCGATTCACCCCCGCCGCGGCAACCTCGATCAGCACCTCCCCATGCCCTGGCACCGGATCCGCCGTCTCGACCCACTCCATCACCTCGGGTCCCCCGAACCCGTTCAGCTTGATAGCGCGCACCGTCCCATCCTGCCTCGTGGGCAACAATATGGCGAGCTGCCTGCGGGGATGGGGGCGGCGGACTAGCGTTTCTGACGTGGGCAGCTTTGTCGACTTCCAGAACGAGATCTACCTGGCGGGACTGGGTGGTGCGGTCCCCGAATTGCCGTTGACGGCTGCGGGTTTGGAAGAGCGGGCGCGCGAGTTGCTGGGTAGCGAAGCCTTCGCCTATGTGGCGGGGAGCGCGTCGGCGGAGCGCACGGCGGCAGTCAATCGGTCCGCATTCGACCGGTACCGGATCATGCCCCGGATGTTGCGTGGCACTTCGGGGCCGGGCGCGCGCGATCTGTCGGTGGAGGTGCTCGGGACGCGACTGGCCGCGCCGGTGCTGACCGCGCCGATCGGGGTGCTGGAGCTGCTGCATGAGGGCGGCGAGGTGATCGTCGCGGAGGTTACGAAGGAACTCGGCATCGGTACCGTGCTCTCGACGCTGGCCTCGTCCACCATCGAGGATGTCGGCGCGGCGGCCGGTAGCTGGTGGTATCAGCTGTACTGGCCCGCCGATAACGAGCTGGCCAGATCCTTCGTCGAGCGCGCGGTGCGGGCGGGTGCGTCGGCCATTGTCGTCACCGTCGACACCCCGAGTCTCGGCTGGCGACCCCGCGATCTGGAGTTCGCACATCTGCCGTTCCTGCACGGCAAGGGCATCACCAACTATCTGTCGGATCCGGTCTTCCGCGCGAAGCTTCCCGCGCCACCTGAAGAGAGTGCGGATGCGATGCGGGCCGCGATCCTCACCTGGAGCGACCTGTTCGGCAACCACGCCCTGCGGCCCGCCGACCTCGCCCGCCTCCGGGAGTGGACCGATCTACCGATCGCGGTCAAGGGCATCCTGCATCCGGACGACGCCCGCCAAGTGGTCGACGCGGGCGCCGACGCGGTGGTCGTCAGCAACCACGGCGGCCGCCAGGTCGACGGCGCCATCGCCGCACTCGATGCCCTCCCCGCCGTGGTCGCCACCGTCGGCGACCGCGCGGACGTGCTGTTCGACTCCGGCATCCGCACGGGCTCGGACATGGTCACAGCGCTGGCACTCGGCGCGAAGGCGGTGCTCTACGGCCGCCCGTGGGCGTACGGTCTCGGCATCGGAGGCCGAGCTGGGGTGCGTCACGCGCTGCGCGTCCTGCTCGCGGACTTCGACTCCGTGATGGGCCTGTCCGGATGCGCGAGCCCGGCCGCGCTCGGCCGCGCACTGATCGCGACAGCCCGCTGAGCCTCGGGTTCCGGCCTTGGAACTTGCGTCGTTCGGTATTGCAATGATCGCGCGCTGGTTCGCTCAGTATCGGATTGCACGCCGAGTCCGAGGCAAGGTCTTCTGATCGCGACGGCCCGCTGAGCCTCTGCTGTCGGCTTCGGAACCTGCCCAGATCCGCGTGGCAATCACGTGTCAGCTCGCTCAGTCGTCGGGTTGCGAGCCCAGGGTAGGTCTTTTCGCGGATCGCGACAGCCCGCTGAGCCTTCCAGCTCCGGCCTCGGAACCTGCACAGATCCGCGTTTCAACGACCGCGCGCAGGTTCGCCCGCATGCCGAGCCCGGCGCAAGTTTCGCGGGGTTGAATGATCGTTTGTCCAGGTCTTTGGTGCCCGCTAGGGCAGGGTTTGCCCTGTTCAAGCGGGCTTAGAATGGACCCGTGCAAGCCGAACCGAACAGTCACGCGCCCGTCGAACCGAAGTGGCTCTCGTCGTCGCAGCAGCGTGCCTGGCGGGCTTATATGGACGGTAACCAACGCTTGGCCACGGTACTCAACCGTCAACTGCAACGCGATTCCGACCTCACCCTCGCCGAATACCGGATCCTCGTCCTGCTCTCCGAGGCCCCCGCCCGCTCACTGCGCATGAGCGAACTGGCCGACGGCGTGCTGTCCTCGCGGAGCCGACTCACCCATCAGATCCGCCGCTTGGAGATCCAGCGGATGGTCCGCCGCAATACCTGTCTCGAGGACGGCCGCGGCGTACTCGCCGAACTCACCGAGGAAGGTCTGCGTCGGCTGGAGGCCGCCGCCCCCGGTCACGTCGAAGCGGTCCGCCGCAACTTCATCGACCTACTGAATCCGGAACAACTCGCGGTGGTCGGCGAGGTCTTCGCCCGTGTCGACGACGAGATCGGCAATACCGACTGACCCCTCGGCAGCCGGCGCACGGCGCCGGGTACGCTCGTTGGCCTGGAGACGTGGCAGAGCGGCCGAATGCACTCGCCTTGAAAGCGAGCGTCGCGAGAGCGACCGGGGGTTCAAATCCCTCCGTCTCCGCAGGAAACCACAGGGCGGGCAGGGTTTTCGAGCTCTGTCCGGCCAGCGGTCAACAGGAACCAGGTGCTGAGCGCCGTTGATCATGGTGTGCGAAAGGCCCGGACCTCGCATTACCTTCTGAGGGTGTATCTCTCGATCCCCGGTTGGGGCGGAGTTGGGCGATGCGGGCGTGGCCTGGTTGCATCGCGATCAATCGTCCAGCAGCAGCTGATCATTGAATGAACCTGCTATGTCGGTCGCAAGATTCGGCTCGATGGCGACATGTTTTTGCTGTGAGGAAGGCTCAGGCGCGTTCGCGTGACTCCCGCTGCCGGACGGCGGGATTCTTGGAAGTCGGAGTGGTCTGGTGTTCGGTCACCGACGCCCTGGTCACCGTCATCCACTGAGCGTGACTGCCGAAGCCCGACAAACGACAGTGCTGCCACGCCACAGGTCACCTGAACGCGCACACTACCGATTGCGCTGGAAGGGATGTGCGCTTCGATACCGCCGGCCTCAACACGTCGACGGCGATGGCGGAATCGCCAAGGCGGCATCGAGGAGCGCCCGTATGGCTGTGGCGGCTTCGGGGATGGGACGGTCTGCCGCCATGGAATCGAAGACCTCGAAGCTGGTCAATGTGTACAGGGTGGGAGCGAAGAGCGGCCCGGCGTCGAGCCGGGTAGCGATAGCTGTGGCGGCGGCGCGACGCCGGGCGGCGCGTCCCGCGACGACCTCGCCGACATCAGGGTCCAGGGCGGCGAGCCCACGCAGGCGGCGTGTGCATTCCCGATCGAACGCCCAGAAGTCGGCCATGACCTCGACAAACATATGAAGGGACCTACGTGCGTCGGGCTGACCGAATGCCTCGGCGATCCGCTGCATGCCCCCGCCCTCGGCCAGCTCGTCACACAGCGCCTCCAACAAGCCGATCTTGGTACCGAACTGGTAGTACACGGTGGCACGCGAGACATCAGCCTGGCGAGCGATCGCATCTATGGCGACCATCCCTTTGGTGACCAGTAGATCGCGGGTGGCTGCGAGGATGCGGGCGCGGGTCTCGTCCACCAATTCGCGTCGACGACCCATGTTGTATGGCCTTGGGCTCATCCGTACCTCTCACCTGCTCGGCCGGTCGCCGAGCGGGCGGGCTTGCGAGCAGTATCGCTGACACCGCATCCGATCGATCGCCTCCCCGATCGGGGCATCGACCAGCGAAGAACGCTACATCATCACCCGGCCGCCACTGATATCGATCGTCTGACCAGTAATCCATGAGGACGCGTCCGATGCAAGGAAGAGCGCGGCCTGCGCCACGTCGGCCGGCTCGCCGAGGCGACCGAGCGGGTGTGCCGCTGCGACCCGCCGCTGGACATCAGCCGACATTTGCACGGCCGTCCGTTCGGTGCGAACCGCGCCGGGGGCGAGGCAGTTGACCCGGACCTGGGAACTGGCCACCTCCAAGGCCAGCTGTCGGGTGAACATCAAAACGCCTGCCTTGGCTGCCCCGTAAGCCGCACTTGCCCCGCCGGGCAACCGCCCTGCCGTGGAGGCCATGGTGACAATCGAACCGCGCCCCTCATCGACCATGGGCCGCAGGAATGCCTGCACGGTCAGGAAGGTCGCGGTGAGGTTGTCTGCCAACGTCGCGCGCCAACGCTGCGGCTCCAGGTCGATCGTTGGTGTCGGTCGGCCGTCACCGCCCGCGAAGGCGAGCAATACAGATGCGGGCTGTTGCCAGGCGCTCGTGATGGTGGTGGCGGCCGCGGCGAGCGCGTCCTCTTCGGTGCAGTCGGCCGGCACCGCCAGTGCCGTGCCGCCGTCCTGCTCGATGTCACCGACCACCGCGGCGAGCGCCGCCTCGTCCCGGCCGATCACCGCGACCCTTGCTCCCTGTCGAGCGAACTCGCGGCCCGCGGCGGCCCCGATACCGCGTGAGCCGCCGGTCACCACCACCACGCGCCCCTTCAGATCCGGATATTGCGCGCCCATGAGTTCTCCCTGAGTTCGTCAGTGTTCGGCGCCGAAGCACGTCCGCCGAGCTATTATTCATACACACTATCTGATTGAATAAATTTTCGACGCCGGTCACCCGACCGTGCAGGGCAACGAAGAGGCAAGCACATGAACGTTCTGGTGGTAGGAGCCGCGGGTCGCACGGGGGGCTTGCTGGTTGATCGAGCACTGCAGGATGGCCACACGGTCACAGGGCTGGCTCGCGATCCGAGTCGGGTGACCACCCGGCCTGGTGTGAACACAGTGCGCGGCGATGTCCACAATCCGGCCGATCTGGCGACAGCCATGGCGGGGCAGAACGCGGTCGCGGTGGCACTTGGCGTGCTCGGTCGCGGTCGCACGACACTGTTCTCCGACGGCCTCGGCAACATCGTCGCTGCGGCGCAGAACGCTGGGACGCGTCGGCTGATCGTCATGTCGTCGGCAGGTCTGTCCACCGACCACCTACCGTTCCTCCAACGCCAGGTCACCCATTTGGTGGCAGCACGCGTCTACGGTGAAATCCACGCCGACCTGGCCCGAATGGAGACGGTGGTGGCCGACTCCGGGCTGGACTGGACAATCGTGCGCGTGCCGATGCTCGTGGACGGCGAGCCGACTCCCACGTATCAGCTGTCGGTGGGCGGACACCTCGCCAAGGCAGGAACGGCAGTGCGGGCCAATGTCGCGGATTGGATCGTCCGAAATCTGGCAGAGCCGTCCACCTATCGGCAGCGCGTCGAAATCGGCGGATAGCCGCGCGGATGGCGACTGTTCGAGGTAGGCGGGCCGCAGCTTGACCATGCTCGCGGCAACCGAAGCAGTTCGCGCCGGCTCACCACCGTGAGCCCGGCGCGATCGGCCGGATAGATATCAGGCGCCGGCCGACCGAGATTGGATCAGCGCTGCCCCGAACCAGCCGGGTCCCGATTCAACCGACGTTCATTTCGAGCGTTGGTGATACGGGCACACAGTGCCGATCGTAGGCAGCGCCTCGAGGATCGGCACGGGTGCATGTCGGGTGGGCATCGATGTACGGGGCATGTCCAATCAATCACTCGAGTATTCGCCCAGATGCGCACCCACCGCGCCGCACACGCCAGCGTCGGGAATCAGCGAAATGACTGTCCGGCGCGAGCTTTCAGGTGCGACCAATGTCGCACCTGAACCCGGTCACCGGAATCGACGGCAAGACGAACACTTCGCCTGCGCCGAAACCGCCTGCCACCAAGGTGATTTCGGCGGACGAATCGGCCGAGCTAAACGCGTCTCCCGCGCGATGTCTCCGGCACGGGCAGTTGGGTATCGCCGCTGCCCGAGGACACCATCCCAGCCAGCGTTCTACCCCAGCTCTGCGTCCTTGGACCACCTGCCGACAGTCGGCGGCTTCGCGGCGCGAACCCGGACGTCGTACAGGACCGTCTGCGTTGTAGAAGTCGTGAGCCTACCGAGGAACCACTCCATGCCCAGGAGGCCGATGGACTCCCCGGACTTGTTGTCGCGCACCGAGAACGTGGGCTCATCAAATATCACGCCTTCCTCGGCAAGGTCGAGTTTCCATATGGGGTGCAAGGTTTGGTCGGTCATGGGATGAGGTTAGCCACAGCTGCTACCGAACGTGGCTCGCAGCGGTCCGGACCTCCGACGACCGTGCGCGCTCGCGTCGCCGACATCGACGACCTAGGGGTAGTCGGGATATCCCTATTCATCTGCTGCGGGGCCGAGATTCGATGTGTGGACTCCCTACTTGCCGGGATAGGGGCGGTGCCGAGGCATTGATCCTCGTCGGCACTGTCGGAGGTCGGGCATCTGAAGACCGGCAGCAGCCGCGATTTCACGTCCCGTCGGGGAATTCCTCGGCCGACATGTGATTGCCGAACTCGAAGGCGTCGATTCACATCGGCTCGACGACGAGGATCTGCTGTGCACCCTGCTCACTGTGAGCACATTGTGCACGGCGCGATCCGACGCTGAGTCTCGTGGTTGCTGTCGTGGCACCTCACATTCATCCTGGCTGTGTCGTCGGGCTACTGAAACTACAGGGACCGCCGCCAGGAAGCCGTTGCGGTCGGGATTCTCGAATGGAGACACGATGACTTCGAATGAGCACGAGATCAGAGCATTCTTGGAGAGCCGCACCGACGCCCAGCGGTCGAAGGACATCGATCGACTCATGTCGTTCTATTCTCCCGACATCGTCTATTACGATGCCGTTGCCCCTCTCCGGTTTACGGGAACCGACGAAGTACGCCGCAACTTCGTGCGATGGTTCGACGGCTACAACGGCCCTATCGGCCTGGAAACGCACGACCTGACCATCGTCACAAGTGACGACGTCGCGTTCGCCAATATGCTTCATCTGGATTCAGGAAAGCACAAGGGCGGCATCGAGTTGTCGATATGGGTGCGAGAGACGGTTTGCCTTCGACGATCGAACGGCAAGTGGTCGATTACGCACGAACATATCTCGCTTCCGATCAACCCGGCGAACTTTCAAGTCTGGTTCGCGTCCGAGAAAGACTCGCCTGCTCAGGGTGGCAAAGGCGTGTTTCAGATGGTCATGGCCAGTGTGATCGATCGCTTCCGCGCCCTGTGGCGCAAGGCTACTGCGAGGTTGATGTGACCTGCGAAGCGCCAGTCGCCGATATCGAATGACGCAACGGCACCCATCACCGCTGCGAACAAAGGTCCGCTCATACCGCTTATCGAGCGGTTTTCCGCTGTGCACAGCCGGTAGAGGCTGCGCTGGGCACTCGGTCGTCGATCGCCTGGTGCGGCCTGATCGTGTTGTAGACGACCCGGAATAGGTGCACCTCCAGCCGAAGCGATATCGACGCCGTGCACCGCGATGCGGCGCCCGCGGTCACTCCAGTGCGGCCAGCGCCCGACCGAGCTGATCGATCTCGAATTTCGTTGTGTACGGGGCCAAGCCGACGGTGACGGCCCCGCCTTCGTCATTGACGCCGAGCGCGTCCAACAGACGGCTGCCGCCGTGGACGCCGCTGAGGGTGCCGATGCGGGCGTCGGCGAGTTTGGCGGCCACCTTTTCGGCCTGCATGCCCGCCATGGTGAAGCTGACGGTGGGGATGCGGGTCGAGGCGCGGCCGATGACGGTCAGATTGGAGATTTTGTCGAGCACATCCATCAGGTGCTCGAAGAGTTGATCGTGGTAGTCCTGCAGCGAGGTGATGGAGATTTCCAGGCGCTGGCGGCGGGTGCCACGGGCGCGCTCGTCCAGACCAGCGAGGAAGTCGATGGAGGTGGTCAGGCCGGCGAGCAGGGCGTATTGATGGCCGCCGACCTCGAGGCGTTCGGCGCCCTTCGCGTAGGGATTCAACGACATCGACGGAATCCGGTCCAAGAAGGCCGGATCGCGGAAGACCAGCGCACCGATCTGCGGACCACCCCACGCGGGCGCGCTCAACGCGACCACATCGGCATTCAGTTCATCGATATCGATGAGGGCATACGGCGCGGCGCCGAAGCAATCGGCGACGAGCAGACCACCCACCTCATGCACCCGATCCGCCGCGACCCGCACCGCGGGCGCCGAACCGACGATCGGCGATGCGGCGGTCAGCGCGACCAGCCGGGCGGTCGGGCCGATCAATTCCTCGAACTGCCACGACGGCATCTCACAGGTCTCGATCTCGACCTCGGCCCAGCGCACATGCGCGCCGTAGCGATTCGCGATCCGCAACCACGGCGCAACGTTCGCCTCATCATCCAATCGCGACAGCACGATCCCGGTGCCGAGACCGAGCCGCGAACTCAGTGACTCCGCCAACCAGGCCAACAAAACCGCACGGTCCGGTCCGAGTACGACGCCCGCCGGATCACCGCCGACGAGATCCGCGACGGCCTCGCGCGCCGCATCCAGAATCGCGGCACTGCGAACGGCAGCACCATTGCGGCCGATATGGGAAAACGAAGAGGTTCGGAAACCTGTTGATACGGCACGAGATACCGAATCCGGGACCAGCATTCCGCCCTGCGGGTCGAGATGGATCCAGCCGTCGCCCAGGGACGGTAGCAGGCCCCGAACCCTCGCGACGTCGTAAGTCATGTTGGCCACTCTAAGGGCAGCGGGCGAGCCGGCGTAACCGCGTTCCCTCTCACCGGCGGGCGGGGGTGCAGTGAACTGGAACTCAGCATGGCAACCGACTTTCAGCAAATCCGAACCACACGACCCGAACAGAATAGACGCCACCTCAGCGCCGCGGCACCGGCCCAGTGACCTGATCGAAGGCCACCGGCTTAGCGCGTTCGCGCCGGACGCGACATGATAGGGACCATGACGCAATCGGATGGAGCCGCTGAATCCATTGTCGTGATCGGGCCCGACGGCAGGCCGCTGGCCATTCCCGTCGAGTCCGGCTCGGACACGCCCTTTACCGCGCAGGTCGTTTCCGACGGCGACAAGAAATCCGACAATGCGGACAACAAGGATGACGTCGAGGAATCGCTCGCCGATATGGTCGAGCAGCCCGCGAAGGTCATGCGCATCGGGACCATGATCAAACAATTGCTGGAAGAGGTCCGCGCCGCTCCGTTGGATGATGCGAGCCGGACCCGGCTGCGCGAGATCCACAAATCCTCGGTACGCGAACTCGAACAGGGTCTTGCGCCGGAATTGCGCGAGGAACTCGAGCGGCTGACGCTGCCGTTCACCGATGACGCGGTGCCCTCCGATGCCGAACTGCGCATTGCTCAGGCCCAGCTCGTCGGCTGGTTGGAAGGTCTTTTCCACGGCATCCAGACGGCGCTGTTCGCCCAGCAGATGGCGGCACGGGCGCAGCTGGAACAGATGCGTCAGGGCGCGCTGCCGCCCGGCATCCACGCGGCCGACCCGCGCGCGAGCCAGTGGAACCCGGCGACCGGCGGCTCCGGACAATATCTCTGAGTAGATCCGAGTCGAGTGCCGGCCGGGACGGCAGTGTCTGATTCGCGGGGCCCAAGTGGTTACACTCCGCCACCGCCTCCGGGCCCTGCCGCTCACGCCGCGGGGATTCGCGAGGGTAGTGTCGTGCACCGTGCCGTCCGCCGCCGCCCGCCCCGACTCGGTCTCCGATGTGAATACGGCGCGTCCCGATGAGAGCTCGGACCGTCCTGAAGAGGGTTCAGTGCGTTCAGATACCAGCCAAGCGCGTACCGACGAGAGTTCCGATGAGACCTCCGTACCTCCTGAAGCCGAGATCGCACCGGAGCATCCGGTGAGCGCCGACGCGGAAACATCCCCGTCGGACGAGGACGCCGCGCTGGCGACCCCGATCATCTCGGATTCGCAAACCTTCGGCCGCGCGTTCAGGGATTTCCGCGGCGGCTTCACACAGCGCGAACTGTGGCTGTCGCTGGGCTGGCAGGACATCAAACAGCGCTATCGGCGCTCGGTGCTCGGTCCGTTCTGGATCACCATCGCAACCGGTGTGCAGGCCGCCGCGATCGGCATTCTGTACTCCGCGCTGCTCGGCCAGTCGATCAAGTCCTATCTGCCGTATGTGGCGATCGGCATCATCATCTGGAATGTGATCCAGGCCAGCATCCTCGAGGGCTCGGAGGTGTTCATCGCCAATGAGGGGCTGATCAAACAGCTGCCGTCGGCGCTGAGCGTGCACGTCTATCGCCTGGTCTGGCGACAACTGCTGTTCTTCGCGCACAACATATTGATTTATCTGGTGGTGCTGGTCGCATTCGGCGTCTGGGAAAAACTGCACTGGACCGCCATTTTGGCGATTCCCGCGCTGGGGCTGGTGTTCCTGAACTCGATGTGGGTCTCGATCGTGTTCGGCATCTTCAGTACCCGCTACCGCGATATCGCGCCGATCCTCGGCAGCCTCACGCTGATGCTGTTCGTGCTCACGCCGGTCATGTGGAATACCAAAAGCCTGGAATCCCAGGGCGGTCAGGTGAGCGAGCGCGCGAAGCTGGCCGAAATCATCCCGACCTTCCATTACCTGGAGATCGTCCGCGCACCGCTGCTCGGCGATGATCAGCATCTGTATCACTGGGGGATCGTTGGCGCCATCACCGTGGTCGGCTGGATCGTGGCGATATTCGCCATGAAGAAGTACCGTTCGCGCGTGCCGTACTGGGTATAGGAGATCGGGCCGATGACCGACCATGTGAGTATCGAAACCCGCCAAGCGTGGGTCGAGTTCCCGATCTTCGACGCCAAATCGCGGTCGCTGAAAAAGGCATTCCTCGGCAAGGCCGGCGGTGCGATCGGCCGCAATCAGTCCGATGTGGTGGTGGTCGAGGCGCTGCGCGACATTACTCTTTCGCTGAAAGAGGGCGACCGGGTCGGCCTGGTCGGACATAACGGCGCCGGCAAATCGACACTGCTGCGGCTGCTTTCGGGAATCTACGAACCCTCGCGCGGCAGCGCGCGCATCCGCGGCCGGGTCGCGCCGGTATTCGACCTCGGCGTCGGTATGGATCCGGAGATCTCCGGCTTCGAGAACATCATCATCCGCGGGCTTTTCCTCGGACAGACGCGCAAGCAGATGCTGTCGAAGATCGACGAGATCGCCGAATTCACCGAACTCGGCGAATACCTGTCGATGCCACTGCGCACCTATTCCACCGGTATGCGGGTGCGCCTGGCGATGGGCGTGGTGACCTCCATTGATCCGGAGATCCTGCTGCTCGACGAGGGGATCGGCGCGGTCGATGCGGAATTCATGAAGAAGGCTCGGATCCGGTTGCAATCACTGGTTGCCCGCTCGGGCATTCTGGTGTTCGCCAGCCATTCCAACGAATTCCTCGCCCAGCTCTGTGATACCGCCATGTGGGTCGACCACGGGCAGATCCGTTTGCGCGGCGGTATCGAAGAAGTGGTGCGCGCCTACGAGGGCCCGGACGCGGGCAATCACGTCGCCACCGTGCTGCGCGAAATGGAAGCGGAACGGAAAATGGGAACCGAGCGAGAATTGGAGCGGAATCAGGCGTGAGCGAGCGCAGCGAGCGAGCAATCGACACGGCCGGGCGACCGCTCGTGGCGCCTCCGAGCGTTAGCGAGGCAAAGCCATGAGCGGTGAGGGCCCGGAGGAGGCAGCCGGCGTAACCACGGAGGGCCCCTCGATCACGCCAAATGGTTACAGCATGAGTGAGCCGACCGGGCAGAACGCCCCGATCGACGCGGGGGGCGAGACCTCGATCGACTCCGTGCCGGATTCGGATGCACCGACCTCGAGCTCCCCGGCCAACGATCCTGCGCCCCGCGACGCGGCACCTCAGCCCGCAGCCGACCGAGCGCCACAAGCCACAGCTCAGCCCGCGAACGACCCAGCGCCACAAGCAACACCTCACCCGGCGGACAACACAGCGCCACAAGCCGCGAACCCGCAGCCTGCGGATGACCAGGGGGCGCACATCCCGGACGACCTGGACGACTCCGACGACCCCTCCCCCGCACAGATCGCAGCCGCCCGCACCCCGGCGGGCACCGGCCCCGAGGCCAAAATCATCGCCGTGGTCGTCACCCACAAGCGCCGCGAACTGCTCGCCGAATCGCTGAAAGTCCTTGTCTCCCAGACCCGGCCGGTGGACCACCTGATCGTGGTCGACAATGCCAATGAACCCGAGGTCGCGGAGCTGGTCGCCCAGCAACCGCTCGAGGCCACCTACCTCGGCTCGGCGCACAATCTAGGCGGCGCCGGCGGTTTCGCGCTCGGCATGCTGCACGCGCTGACCCTCGGCGCGGACTGGGTGTGGCTGGCCGACGACGACGGCCGCCCCGACGGCTCGGAAGTGCTTGCCACGCTGCTCGATTGCGCGGGCCGGCACAGTCTGGTCGAGGTATCGCCGGTGGTCTGCGATATCGACGAGCCGGACCGTCTCGCCTTCCCGCTGCGCCGCGGCGTGGTCTGGCGGCGGCTACGTTCCGAACTGGGCGATGAAGACTTCCTGCCAGGCATCGCCTCGCTCTTCAACGGCGCACTGATCTCCGCCAAGGCGGTCGATCTGATCGGCGTGCCGGACCTGCGGTTATTCGTGCGCGGCGACGAGGTCGAGGTGCACCGCAGGCTGGTCCGCTCCGGTCTGCCGTTCGGCACCTGCCTACAGACGGCCTACCTGCACCCCAATGGCGCCGCCGAATTCAAGCCGATCCTCGGCGGCCGCATGCACACCCAGTACCCGGACGACCCGGTCAAGCGCTACTTCACCTACCGCAACCGCGGCTACCTCATGGCCCAGCCCGGTATGCGCAAACTGCTGCCCCAGGAATGGATCCGCTTCTCCTGGTTCTTCCTCGTCACCCGCCGCGACCCGGCCGGTCTGCGCGAATGGTTCCACCTGCGCAGCCTGGGCCGCAACGAGCAGTTCGGCAAGCCGGCCCCGGACGAGAAGACTTCCGGCGAAAAATAGATTGCGCAGCTCTGCGCACCATGCCACAGTGGGCGAGCAACGTCGAGATGAGAGTGAGGAGGTGGAGATCGTGACACGGACCATTCGGATTGTCGTGCCCGGATCAGCCGTGCAAACGCACGCGGTCGCACGAATTTCCGCCTCAGATATCTCTCGCTGAGTCCGGTTCGGGCTCGGCGCCCGACGAAGGATTCCTTCCATCATGGTCGACCACGACCTCCTCGTCCCTTACGGCTGGACCGAAGCCGTTGCCAATGAATACAACTCGCTCATCGACGATGGGTGCGTCCCCGCGCGGGTGATCCGCATGGATCGCAGCGAATGCGATGTCGCGACACCGACCGGAATCGCCCGCGCCCGCTGTCTGCGTCCAACTCCGCCTAAGCGGGGGCCGTCCGTGGTTACACAAGCTGCCTCCTCCCAGCCTGACCCGCTCATGCGGGGTGCCGACTCCGACATCAGCGGGCTGTGCACGGGTGACTGGGTGAGCATCGATGCCGAATTGAATGTGCGGCAACTGCTGCCGCGTCGCGGGGCGATCACCCGCTCGGCCGCCGACCGACGCGCTCGAGGCCAGGTGCTCGCTGCGAATGTCGATACCGTGCTGATCTGCAGTGCCGCCGACGGCGAAATCGACCTCGGACGCATCGAGCGGATGCTCGCACTGGCCTGGGAGAGCAGCGCACAGCCGATCGTGGTGCTCACCAAAGCCGATGCGGCACCGGATATTCCGCTCGACGAGGTGCAGGCCGTCGCGCCCGGCGCGGTCACACTCGCGGTCAGTGCGGATACCGGATTCGGAATCGATGTGCTCACCGCGATGCTCGACGGCACCGTCGCGCTGATCGGTGCGTCCGGTGTCGGGAAATCGACGCTCGCCAATGCCCTGCTCGGCCAGGAAGTCTTTGCCACCAACACCGTTCGCGCGGTGGATAAGAAGGGCAGGCATACCACCGTGCATCGGGAACTGCGGCCACTGCCCGGCGGCGGCACGCTGATCGATACGCCTGGACTGCGCGGTATCGGCCTCTGGGATGCCGCCGAAGGCATCGAGAAGACCTTCAGCGATATCGAATCCCTTGCGGCGCATTGCCGGTTCGACAACTGCGCGCACAATGGTGAACCCGGCTGTGCGGTGCGGGAAGCCATCGACAGCGGCGCGCTCACCCGGCGCCGCTTCGACAGCTATCGCAAACTCGAACGGGAAAACGCCTGGATGGCAGCGCGATCGGATAAGCGATTGCAGGCCGAACGCGCCAAGGCGTGGCGCGATATCCGCAAGCAGCAGCGGCAGTTCTACCAGGAGCGAGGTTCGCGGCGCTGATTCCGGCGCATCCCCCAGGCCGAGGTGCGGCAGGCCTAACCATCAGGGGCAAGCTGACGTCGCATCAGCGACGGTAGGGTCAGCACGCAAACATCGCAATTACGGGAGGGTTCCGATGAGTTACCCCGGCGGTTATCCGCCTCAAGGACAGCCCGGGCAATGGCCCGGGCAGCCCGCATATGGTCAGCCGGCGACGCAGAGCGCGCCGAATCCCTACGGTGCGCCACCGCAATACGCGCCGCCCGCGGGGCAGCCGGTCAGCCAACCGCAGGTGCCGCAACCGCCGTACGGCAGTCAGCCACATATTCCGCAACCGCAGTACGGCGGCCAGCCGCACCCCGCACCGCCGCAGCCGTACGGTCAGCCGCAGCCCTATGGGCAGCAGCCGTTCGGTCAGCCGCCCGTGCCGTATGGCCAGGCGGGTCCGCAGCAGGCACCGGCCGCACCGGGCATCACCGTCGACGCCTCGTATGAGTGGTTCGCCTTCCTGTTGGCGATCACCAAGCCGAAGATCCTGATCAACGGTCAGCGGGTGCCGAATACGCGGTGGGGCCAGAACCACATTCCGGTCGGTCCGGGTCAGTACCACGTGCGGGTGACTACGCCCTGGCTGTTCGATATGGGCCAGGCGAATACGACGGCGTCGATCCAGGAAGGTCAGGGCGTGCGGTTCTATTACAAGCCGCCCGCGATCATCTTCCTCAACGGCGCCATCGGCCCGGTGCCGCAGAAGACGCCCGGCGCCGTCTTCATCTACATCAGCTGGGCCATCGTGGCATTGATGATTCTGCTGAACATCGTGTTGATCGTTGGAGCCTCCACGATCTGACAGCGTCGAAAGGGCGTCGGGGTTCCGGCGCCCTTTCTTCGGCTACCTTATGCAACCAGTTGCATAGGATTCTGAGTTACGCTTAACGTGCACAACACCCGTCGGCGACTGCTCGCAGGGTCGCTCGAACGGGTCCGCACGGCCGCCGCGGGCGCACCCACCCGCGGCAGAGACGACAGGAGCAGTCATGACGGAATCGGGATCGAAGCCGCTCGCGGGCAGGACGATGATCATGTCGGGCGGCAGCCGCGGCATCGGTCTGGAGATCGCCAAGCGAGCCGCCGCGGACGGCGCGAATATCACCCTGATCGCGAAGACCGACCAACCGCATCCGAAGCTGCCCGGCACCATCCATACCGCGGCGGCGGAACTCGAGGCGGCGGGCGGCACGGTACTGCCCTTCGTCGGCGATGTGCGCATCGATGAGTCGGTCGCCGAGGCCGTGCGCCAGACCGTCGAGCGGTTCGGCGGCATCGATATCGTCGTCAACAACGCGTCCGCGATCGATCTGTCGCCCACCGACACCATCTCGATGAAGAAGTACGACCTGATGCAGGACATCAACTGCCGCGGCAGCTTCCTACTCGCCAAGCTCAGCATTCCCGCGCTGCGCGAATCGGCCGCGGCGGGCCGCAACCCGCACATCCTGACCCTGTCGCCGCCGCTCAACCTGGACCCGAAGTGGGCGGGTATGGCGCTCGGTTACACCATCGCCAAGTACGGAATGTCGCTCACCACACTGGGTTTGGCCGAGGAGCTCAAGGGCGACGGTATCGCCGTCAACTCACTGTGGCCGCGCACCACCATCGCCACCGCCGCGGTCGAGAACCTGCTCGGCGGCGCGGAAATGATCGCCACCTCCCGCACCCCCGATATCTACGCCGACGCCGCCTACCTGGTCCTCACCTCGCCGTCGAAGGAGACCACCGGCAACTTCTTCCTCGATGACGAAGTCCTCGCCGCGCACGGCAGCACCGACCTGGACAAATACCGCGTCGTCCCTGGCGATGGCGAACTGACCACCGACCTTTTCCTCTGATCGTCGCGCTCGAAGGTGGCTTACCCGGCCACCTTCGATCCGCCTGCCCGCTACCGTCGAGATCGTGACCGGTACCCCGACCTTGGCCGCACTCTTCGAGCCGGAGCCCGAAGGGTGGGGACTACGCGGAGATCCCTACCTGTGGCAAGAATTGCGGAGTCGGCTCGAGGCTCTCGGCCCACCGCCGACATCGGCCGAGGTGATCGCACTGCTGCACAACACCTTCGAGCAGATCGTCGGCTTGCGTCTCGACTCGAAAGACGCACCCGACAGGGTGTACCGATCGGAGTTCGCGCACGGCGGCATATCGAGCGGGATGGTGAGTCTCGATGCCTGGCGGCAGGTATTGATGCCGCTACTGGAAGGGCGCGCTCGGCACCTGATCTCCGGCGCGCCTGGTACCGCCACGGTCATCCTGCACCAGGGTGATATCACCGAGCAGCGAGTCGACGCGATCGTCAACGCGGCCAACTCTTCTCTGCTCGGCGGCGGCGGCGTCGACGGCGCAATCCATCGCGCTGGTGGGCCCGCAATTCTCGACGCGTGCCGCGATCTGCGCGCGTCGCACTACGGCAAAGGGCTGCCCACCGGTCAGGCGGTCGCCACCACCGGAGGCAACATGTGGGCCCGATGGGTGATCCACACCGTCGGACCCGTGTGGTCCGCGACCGAAGACCGCTCCGCGCTCCTCGCCTCCTGCTACCGCGAATCCCTCCGTGTGGCAGACGAATTGGGTGCGCGAACAATCGCCTTTCCCGCCATCTCGACCGGCATCTACGGCTGGCCGATGGATGACGGCGCCCGCATCGCTACCGAAACGGTGTGCCACACACAAACATCCGTGCAAGAAGTCCGCTTCGTCCTCTTCGACGAGCGCGCGTACACCGCATTCGAAACCGCACTGCGCTGAGCATCGCCGCGCATGCTTGTGCACACGGCGCACGAAATGTCCGGGCAAATCAATGCGCGGCGCGCAAACCATTGCGCGCCGCGCGATCCGGACTCAGCCCTCAGTTCGGTTCGATGCCATAGAGGCGCTCCCAGTTTTCGCGGCTGGTGAGCTCCGGCATCGCGGCGCGGTACTGCTTGGTGAGGATGGGGAGTTCGCGGCGGAGGCGGCGCAGGACGCGGATGGTGCGGATGAGCAGGGCGCGAGCGCGCGCCTTATCGCGCCGGCGGACCCGGACACCGGACTGCGAGGCGTCGGTGACCACGACGTGGTCGAAGAGCGAAACGTGCCACCAGTGCGCGTCCTCGCGGGTGACGCCGACCAGGCCGCGCTGGGTGCGCCCGGTCCACTGGGCGATGGCCCGCTTGATCAGCACCGCCGTGACCCGACTCGGTTCACCACCGGCACGGCGCAATTGGATATCGGCCGAGCGCACCGGTGGGGTCGCGGCCGGATGTTTGATGGTCTCGTCGTAATCGGCGCGGCTGGTGCGGGCGGCGGACAACGCGGCAATGCCACCGTCGCGCAGGATCTTCGGCCCCTTCATGAAGTCCTCGATGCCCTGCAGCGTGGTGTGCACGAGGCCGTACTGCATGGCGACCAGATGTTCGGCCAGATTCCGGAACAGCTGGCGGGTAATGGCTTTTCCATCGAGATCCGCGTGCAGCGAACCGACGATCAACGAGTTGCGCGTGCTGAAGTAGCGCGCCCAGTCGTCGTAGTCCTTCCAGTAGAAGTCCGCGTGCCAGACCGCGGCATTCGGCAGCGTCACCGTGACGAACCCGTGCTCACGGGCCCGGATGCCGTACTCGACATCATCCCATTGGAAGAAGATCGGCACCGGCAGCCCGATCTTGGCGACTACCTCGGCTGGGATCAGGCAGGTCCACCAGGCGTTGTAGCCGGCGTCGACGCGGCGCTCCTGGTTCTTCTTCAGCATGCTGGTGTTGCGCAGCGCCTTCGGCACCTTCTGGCCGTGCTTCAGTTCGTGCAGATGCACTTCCTCGGCGCCGACATTCAGGTAATCCGGGTTGAGCAGGAACAACATCTGCGCACCGACCAACGTCGGTGCCACGGTCATATTGGCGAAGGCATTG
This sequence comes from Nocardia sp. NPDC049707, assembly GCF_040674855.1. Lineage (NCBI taxonomy): Bacteria > Bacillati > Actinomycetota > Actinomycetes > Mycobacteriales > Nocardiaceae > Nocardia > Nocardia sp. NPDC049707. The sequence continues at coordinate 66,289 of NZ_JBFANN010000040.1, forward strand.
AGCCGCAATACCGTTTCCGGTTCGCAGAGGATGTCGTCGTCCATCAGGATGACGTCGGCGTGCTCGTTGACCGCGGACACCTCGTAGAGGCCACGGGTAAAGCCACCCGCACCGCCGAGATTCGGCTGCCGGATGTACTGCAGCTTGTCACCGAAAATCGGCAGCGTCTCCTTGAAGCGCGCCTGGTTCTCCACCAGATCAGTGCCCTGATCCACCACATAGACCGCGTCGATGGCCTCCAGAATCGGGGCGTCGGAGGCCAGCGCGGCCACCGTCTCGGCGCAGTCCGCGGCCCGGTTGAAGGTGCAGATCGCGATGGCGACGGGGCGCACATGATCGGGCGCGGTAGAGGTCCAGGTCTGCGCGGAAATGCCGAGTTCGCCGCCGATGGCATCGAACTCGAGCCACAGCGCGCCGCCGTCGACGTACTGGTCCAGCGGTGCGGTCAGGGTCAGCGGGCCGCTGGCGGTGACCTCGGCGGTATCGATGATCCGGCGGTGCCCGGCGATATCGGAGGCGACCACCCGGACGCAGGCCCGGTTGGTCACATCGAGCACCATGGTCGCCCGTACCTCGGTAACCGTGGTCCAGCGCTGCCAGTAGCTGGCCGCGAACCGCCCGAAATAGGTATTGGTATGTGCGGATGCGCCCTTGTCCAGTCTCAGCTCCAAGCGTTCCCGATGGGCACGACCCTTGACGACGGCATATAGCTCGTCACTCACCTTCGCCGACGGACCGGTGAAGATGCCGCGCTGCAGCACCAGCCGATCGGGCGCATGATGATCGACGCGCAGCGAGGCGGGCGCGGTCGAAGGTCGGTCATTTGTCTCGGTAACGGCCTGGGTAGCCGACTGATCCATGAAGTCCTCGAAATCGTTTTGGTGCCGACGGGACAGACACGCCCCTGGATGCCTTCGCGGCGGGTGCGAGGATACCAATTCGCCTCGGCAACTGCCTGTCCAGGAATCGGGGCGGCCCCGTTAGTTATAGTTGCTTGTCATTAGCCGGTATGTCCGAAGAACCGACGAATACGAATTTATCGTAGGCAAAGTAGCGGAATACGACCGCGACGATCTGACCGATCAGCGTGCCGGAAATGTTGTCCGACAGCGCTGATGACAGGTCGAGCACATAGCGGGAGAACCCGAGGCAGCCCAGTTGCAGACCGATAGCGACCACATTGAATAGGGCATAGAGCAGGTACTCGCGCCCCGGGTTATCGGATTTCTTGTGGCCGAAGGTCCACCACTTGTTGCCGAAATAGGTCACCACGGTGGCCACCGCGATCGCGATGATCTTGGCGGGCAGCGGCGCGTGGTACAGCACACCCTCGCCACCCCAGAACACCAGCAGGTTGTAGGTGCCCGCGTCGACGACGAAGCCGATCGCGCCGACCACCAGGAAGGCGCCGCCGCGCCGCAGTGCGGCGATCACCTTCGCGGTCAGCGGCTCGTCCGCCGGTTGTTCCTGGTCACCGATCGGCGACAGGTGCGGTGAGCCGGACCGTTCGGAGAAGGACACGGGCTGCTCAGGGTAAGACACTCGGCGACGGTACCCCAGTGGCTCGGTGAACCGAGTGCGCACCAACAGGTATCGCCCTGTACCCTCCCGGTGTTCCCCATTCACCGCCGACATCGAGGATTGACCGGGTGGACTCCACCGAGCTCCGAATTGCCGCCGTGGTGCCATGCCACAACGAGGAGGCTTCGGTCGCCAAGGTCGTCGCCGACCTGCAGGCCGCCGTGCCGGGAATCGTCGTCTACGTCTACGACAACCTCAGCACCGACGGGACCGCCGAGCGGGCCCGCGAGGCTGGTGCGATCGTGCGCCATGAGCGCACCAAGGGCAAGGGCAATGTGGTGCGCCGCGCCTTCGCCGATATCGAGGCCGATATCTATCTGATGATCGACGGCGACGACACCTACGAGGCGTCGGCCGCGCCGCTGATGATCAAGACGCTCCTCGATGGTCCCTACGACCATGTGCTCGGCGTCCGTAAGCAGGACGAGGGTGCGTCGGCGTACCGCTCCGGCCACGAGACCGGTAACAAGGTGCTCAACGGCGTGGTCGGAAAGGTGTTCGGCGAGAACGTCGAAGATATGCTCAGCGGATTCCGGGTGTTCTCGCGCCGGTTCGTGAAGAGCTTTCCTGCCGTTTCGCGCGAATTCGAGATCGAAACCGAGCTGACCGTGCATTCCCTGCATCTGCGGGTGCCGCGGACCGCGGTTCCGGTCGGCTTCCGCGATCGGCCCGCGGGCAGTGAGAGCAAGCTGCGCACCTACCACGACGGATTCAAGATCCTCGCGCTGATCATCGGCTTGGCCAGACATGAGCGGCCGGTCGCGTTCTATGGCTTGTTCGGCACGCTGAGCTGGCTGGTCTCGATCATCCTGACCATTCCGATCGTCGTCGAGTTCTACAACACCCATGAGGTGCCCCGGTTCCCGACGCTGTTCCTCGGTTTCACCCTGCTGCTGCTCGGCAGCCTGGCCTGGACCGCTGGTCTGATCCTGGATGGCATCCGGCGCTCTCGGCACGAGGCCGCCCGGCTGGTCTACCTGCGCTACTCGGCAGTCGGCGCGGATGACGCGCATGGTGGTGGTGCGCGCCGCGGTGGAGCCGAGCGTTGACCGCCTCGGCGGATCGAACCGCAACCGCAGCGACTTCCGAACCGAAGCCGACCGCGGCCGGCAATGTCGCCGCGGCGGCACCCGAATCCGCTGCCGCCGAACCTGATTCGAGCGGACCGAATCCGGCCGCGACCAATGCGGCGGGCAATCTCGGACGCCGGATCGTGGCCCGTTTCGGCGCGGCGACGGTCGCCTTCACCATCGTCGCCACGGTCTTCGGCGCACTGTTCGCCTGGATCACCCCGCCGTTCTGGGGCCACGATGAAATCACCCAGTTCGGCCGTGCGTACCAGGTCGCGCACGGTGGCTTCGCGCCGCAGCGGATCCACGACGATCGCGGCATCGCCTATGGCGGTGATGTGCCGATCAGCATCACCCAGTTGATGGGCTACGCGCTGCACGACTACACCACCAATCCGGAAGAGCCGGATCCGATGGTGGCCGATCCCGGCAGCTACGCCCGGATGGAGGGCGCCGCGGTTTCGAAGGCCGAGGAGCCGGTCTGGTTCACCAATACCGCCGCCTACTCGCCCGTGCCGTACATCCCTGCGACCGTTGGCATTCGGGTCGCGGAGCTGTTCGGGCTGAATGTCGGCGCCATGCTGCTGCTGACCCGCCTCGCGGGCCTGGCCGTCTACCTCGCTCTGGTCGGTTTCGGCCTGTGGGCCCTGCGCGCACACCGGGTGCAGTGGCTGGTATTCACCGTCGCCGTGCTGCCGATCGCGATCTTCCAGGCGGGCACGATTACCGCCGACACGATGACCAACGCACTGGCCATTCTGGTTTCGGCCCTGCTGGTCAAGGCGCTGTTCCTGGGTGACGGCCTCGGCCGCACGGAGACGGCGGCACTGTTGGGCGCGACCCTGCTGCTGCCGGTCAGCAAGCCGACCTATGTCCTGCTCGCCATGCTCGTGGTGCTGGTGCCGACGTCTCGGTTCGCCTTCGGCGGCGCGTCCGGCTGGAAGCGGTTCATCCCATGGGGTTTCGCCGCAACCGGCGCGCTGGCCTTCGCGGGCTGGATGAAGATCGCCGCACCGACCGGCGACGGAATGGGCCTGATGCGGCCACAGCACCAATGGAATTCGGTGCGTCCGGGCGATCAGCTGCACGGAATCCTCACCGACCCGGTGAATTTCGTGAACACCTTCGGCGAGAGCATCGCACTGCGCGATCAGCGGTGGTTCAGCCAGTTCTTCGGTGAACTCGGCTTCGCCTACATCGACGTTCCCGCGTTATCGATGCTGACCTGCCTGCTCGCCTTCGCGGTCAGCGTCGGTATCGCGGATCGGATGAATACCGCGACCGCCACCTTCCGGCGCACGCTGATCGTCGCACTGACGATGCTCGCCAGCGTCGCGATGATCTATGTGACGCTGTACATGTCGTTCACACCGGTCGGCTACTACATCATCGACGGCGTCCAAGGGCGGTACTTCGTGCCATTGGCGATCGTCGCACTGGTGGTGCTGCTGCGTTGGATGCCGTTGCGGCTCACCGATGTCCGCGGCCAGACCCCGACCAAGGGTCCGGCCATCGCCGTCATCGGGGCAACACTGGTCGCGCTGATCGCCGCGCTCTGGAAGTACTACTCGATCGTCTGGGGCTGACCCGGCCCTCTGGTGTCGAGGGCGGTTTCGCCCGCCTCGGCGTAGGCGCGCTCGGTCGTGGCTTTGGCCGGCCGCCACCAGGATTCGTTGTCGCGGTACCACTGAATGGTCGCGGCGAGTCCGGCACCGAAGTCGGAATAGCGTGGCGTCCAACCGAGCTCGGTGCGCAGTAGCGTCGCATCGATCGCATAGCGCTGATCGTGACCCGCCCGGTCGGTGACGTGATCGAAATCGTCCGGATCGCGGTCGAAGGCCGCGAGGATCATCCGCACCACGGACTTGTTGTCGAGTTCACCGTCCGCGCCGATCAGATAGGTCTGCCCGATTCGCCCGCGCTGCAGGATGTCCCACACCGCGCGGTTGTGATCGTCGACGTGGATCCAGTCGCGCACCTGATGTCCGGTGCCGTAGAGCCGCGGCCGCACACCGTCGATGAGGTTGGTGATCTGGCGCGGGATGAACTTCTCCACATGCTGATACGGCCCATAGTTGTTGCTGCAGTTGGAGATTGTCGCGCGGACGCCGAACGAGCGGGTCCAGGCGCGCACCAGCAGATCGCTCGAGGCCTTGGTGGCCGAGTAGGGGCTGGACGGGTTGTAGGGGGTGTTCTCGTCGAACGCGGACCCGTCCGGCGCGAGATCGCCGTAGACCTCGTCGGTGGAGACATGGTGGTAGCGCACGTCGTGGCGGCGCACCGCTTGCAGCAGCGAGTAGGTACCGACAATATTGGTCTGCACGAACGGCCAGGGTTCGGCGAGGGAGTTGTCGTTATGCGATTCGGCGGCGAAGTGGACCACGGCGTCGACACCCGAGACGAGCTCGTCGACCAGATCCAGATCGGCGATATCACCGTGCACGAAGTCGATGCGGTCGGCCACCGGCTCGAGCGAGGCCCGGTTTCCCGCGTAGGTCAAAGCGTCAAGGACGGTTACGGTGGCGTCGGGACACTCGGCCACGGTCTGTTGGACGAAATTCGCACCGATGAACCCGGCCCCGCCGGTTACGAGCAGTCGCACCCCATGACCTTACGTCGCCCGCGCGGCCCGCTGCGGCCGGATCCGTTCGGCCGTACTCACCTGCGCCACCAGGGTTAAATCTGTGATGTTCATCACGCTGCACGAACGTAAAGGAAAAGACGCGTGTTCAGTTCTTTCTGAAAGGCCATGGTCAGCGTGCACATTTCAAATAACCCACCAAGATGCGAGTCACGATGGTGAACAAAATTTGAATTAACGGTCACAACCGGTTCACCACGCGTTAGCTGGTCTAGATTTCGATCGTCTAGTCCCCTTCGAACGCTTCACATCGAGGTCCAAAACAAAATGCTGATGAGGAAATTTGCCGCGACTTCGGCCCTGCTGATCGCCGCCATGGGCATCACCGCAGGAACCGTCCACGCGGAACCGGCGGAGTCCGCCGACGCCCCGATCAACTTCACCGCGAACTCGACCGATACCCAGTCGGTCATCTCGATCGACTCCGGCTCGCTGGTGGTCGAGGACAACGCCCTCAAGATCAAGGCCGCCAACGGCACCACCGTCGCGGGCACCCCGCTCACTTTCCGCCTCGACGAGTTCGAATTCCCGATCGTCGCGGATATCGCCGACCACACCGCCACCCTCACCCCGCAGCTCGACATGGCGAAGGCCACCTACAAGCCGGTCGCCCTGCCGTACGAGGACAAGGCTCCCTGGAAGAACGAGTACGACCGTGAGCAGGCCGCCTTCAACCGCATGAAGGACACCATCGCCATGGGCGCCACCGTCGGCACCCTGGTCGGTGGCCTCGGCGGCGGGGCGGTCGGCTGTGTGCTCGGTGGTATCGCGGGCGCGACCATCGCCGCCGGCACTATCGCCGGTCTGTTCGGTCCGTTCATCCCGGCGGCAGCCGTCGGCTGCCTTGTGGGAATCGCCGGTGTCGGTGCGCTCGGCACCCTGGCCGGTCAGATCCTGATCACGGCTCCGGTCGCGATCGGTGCGGCGATCCAGTACTTCACCACCATCAACCAGCCGTTCGTCGCGCCGGCACCGGCGAAGTAAGTCGGACGACGGCTCCACACAACTGAAAACGAGCCCAGGAAACCCCGCCCGTCATCGATCGGGCGGGGTTTCCGCTGCTCATCGCCGTTCGACCGAAATGGCCGGGCGGCATCTGCGCGTGCGATACAGCCGGGATATAAGCGGGGCGCGGAGTATCTTCAACCTCGAAAAGGTGAACAAAAGGTAAATCGAATTGAACGCTGAATAGCGATCCGCGTGCACTCCACAAGCGAATTCTCCGAATAGCAGATGGGAACTCTCGGCGCGATTTCTTACAAAAAGAACCCCGCACCGGACAGCCGCCGAAGGGCGAGGTCCGGGTGCGGGGTTCGCGACTCGTCCGGCCGATCCAGGTCACGCCGTCCGAGCCCGCTGCGGCTGCTCGAGGCGGGCGCGCACGAACCGCGAGACCCGCGCCAGCGCCATTCTGCTCTCGGGCAGATTCGGGGCGATCGCCATGAACGCATGCACCTGCCCACGCCAGATCTCCAGCGCGTTAGGCACACCGGCCGCGGTCAGCCTGCGGGCCATGAGTTCGCAGTCATAGCGCAGCACTTCGTCTTCGGCGGTGATCAGCAGTACCGGCGGCAGACTCGCCAAGGCACCGTTGACCGGCGACGCCAGCGGATCCAACACCCCGTCCACCTCGGCGCCGATCCGCACCACCGCCTCCAGCGCGGACAGCGGCAGATAGGGATCGCGCGCGACATTCATATAGTCACGCTTGGCGGCGTAATCCAGATCGAGCAGTGGACTCAGCCCGATCAGCCCGCCCGGCGACGCCAGCCCGGACTCGATCGCGCGCAGTGCGGTCGCGAAGGCGAGGAACCCGCCCGCCGAATCGCCCGCGAACATGATCCTGGCCGGGTCCGCACCGTGCCGCAGCAGCCAGCGGTAGGCGGTCAGGCAGTCCTCGATCGCAGCGGCGACACTGTTCCCGGGCAATTGGCGGTAGTCGACATTGACCACCGGCAGCCCAGTGCGCCGGGCCAGGCTGGCCGCGATCGGGCGATGGGTGCCGAGACCGCAGATAGCGAAGCCGCCACCGTGCAGGTACAGCACCGCGCCGTGCCGCAGAGCGCGCGAACCTCCCGACGGACGCAGGATCTCCATCCGAAAACCGTTCAGCACCACCTGTTCCCGATCGACACCGCGTGGCAGTGGCCGTAGCCGCGCCAGCCCATCGATCGCCGCGGCTCCGATCGGAATGGTCGTCCGGCTCACCGGAACCATCCGCAGCACCGGCCGCACCGCACCGAGGCAGGTCGCCAGCAGCAGTCGGGCCGATGCGCTCGGACCATCCGGATTCATCAACAGACCGGGATCACCCGCGTCGAATTCACTCTCGCCGATCGCCACCATCGCGCACCTACCTCACCACTGGCGCGCCGAATCCGACCGAACGGTTCTCCAGGCGAGAGTCGACGCTGACATCTCACACACAGGCATTTCAGAACACCATGTGCACGTGACCTACGCAACACATATCGCCCGCCGCGCCGGATAACCAAACGTTCGTGATCAATTTGTAGGCGAGTCGCAACTCCCCCGAAGCCCAGCCTCGCCGACGCCGAGTGCGATACGCCTGGCAGACTCGGGGACCATGCGCGGAATCATCTTGGCCGGCGGCACCGGATCCCGGTTGCATCCGATCACGCGCGGGGTGAGCAAACAGCTGGTCCCGGTCTATGACAAACCGATGGTCTACTACCCGCTGTCGACGCTCATGCTGGCGGGCATCAGAGACATCCTGGTGATCACCACCCCGGAGGACGCCGACACGTTCGCCCGCCTACTCGGCGACGGCTCGCAGTTCGGCGTCTCGATCACCTATGTCGTGCAACCGGAACCGGACGGACTCGCCACAGCGTTCGTCCTCGGCGCCGAGCACATCGGCGGCGACAGCGCCGCACTGGTGCTCGGCGACAATATCTTCCACGGACCGGGACTCGGCACCAGCCTGGAACGCTTCACCGCGATCGACGGCGGCGCGGTCTTCGCGTACTGGGTCTCGGATCCGACCGCCTATGGCGTCGTCGAATTCACCGAGGGCCGAGCGGTTTCGATCGAGGAGAAGCCCAAGGTGCCGCGGTCCAACTACGCCATCCCCGGGCTGTACTTCTATGACAACGATGTCGTGGAGATCGCGCGCGGGCTGCGACCATCGGCGCGCGGCGAATACGAGATCACCGATATCAATCGCGCCTATCTGGAACAGGGTCGGCTGCAGGTCGATGTACTCGCCCGCGGTACCGCCTGGCTGGATACCGGAACCTTCGATTCGCTGCTGGACGCCGCCAACTACGTGCGCACCATCGAACAGCGGCAGGGCCTGAAAATCGGTGTGCCGGAAGAGGTCGCGTGGCGGCAGGGCTTTATCGACGACGAACAGCTGTGCGCGCTGGCCGAACCGATGGTTCGCTCCGGCTACGGGACTTACCTGCTCGATCTGCTCGAGCGCGGACGGGATTGGTGAGCGATGGAGTTCCGTGAACTCGCCGTGCCGGGGGCATGGGTGATCACCCCGCGCCAGTTCGGCGACGAGCGCGGCATGTTCTGCGAATCGTTCAAGGCCTCGGAATTCGAGAAGGTGACCGGTCGGCCGTTCGATCTGCGTCAGGTCAACTGCTCGGTCTCGGCGGCCGGGGTGCTGCGCGGCATCCACTACACCGAGGATCCGCCGGGGCAAGCCAAGTATGTGACCTGTGTGCGCGGTGCGTTCCTCGATGTCGTTGTCGATCTGCGGCCCGGGTCACCCACCTATGGACGCTGGGACAGCGTGGTACTCGACGATGTCGATCGGCGCTCGATGTACCTGTCCGAGGGCCTCGGCCACGCGATCCTGTCGCTGGCGGACCACTCCACCGTCACCTATCTCTGTTCGATCGAGTACACGCCCGAATTCGACCGGGATATCGATGCCTTCGATCCCCGGCTGGGCATCGAATGGCCGAAGGTCGGCCTGGACGGTCAGCCGCTGACGTATACCCGGTCCCCGAAAGACGCCGCCGCTGCGCCCTTCTCAGAAAACACCGAACGTCACCGCCCCCGATGAGGGAGGGAGCGGTGACGTTCGACTTACGTCGGCCGGAGGGGATTCAGCCGACGAGCTCCAATTCCGGCTCCTGCGCCCGCGCCTTGGCGCGCTTGGGCAGGTAGGCCGTCAGTGCGATCAGCGCGCCGACAATGGCCACACCCGCGGCGAATTCCAGTCCGGGCCGGAAGTTGTCGAGCACCGCGGACGGCGTGCTCGCGTGGTGGTCGCCCGAGGAGATGATCGCGGTATTCACCGCGAGCACGATGGCCGCGCCGACCTGCATGGAGGTCTGCAGCACACCGGCCGCCAGCCCCTGCTCATCGTCATCGATGCCGTTGGTCGCCTGAATATTGATGGCGGGGAAGCCGACCCAGCCGATGCCGATCAGCAGTACCGCCGGCAGGATCATCGTCGGATACGACGGGGTGGTGTCCAGCCGCAGGAACAGCAGGTAGCCGATGGCCATCACGACCATGGTGATCGCGATGATCGGTCCGGTGCCGAACCGGTCGACGAGCTTGTCGGAGAAGAATGCCGACCCGACGACCAGCAGACCGACCGGAAGCAGCGCCATGGCCAGCTTCAGCGGCGACCAGCCCAGTGCGTCCTGCAGGTACAGGGTCACGATGAACTGCCAGCTGAAGTATGAACCCGCCACCGCGATGATCGCGAGGCTGGCCCGGACCAGCGTCACCTTGCGCAGGATGCCGAGGCGAATCAGCGGGTACCTGACCTTCTTCTCCACCGCGACGAATCCGGCGAACAGCACCGCGGCGCCGACGAATGAACCGATGGTGCGCGCCGAACCCCAGCCCACCTCGGGCGCGGCAACCACGGTGTAGACCAGCAGCAACATGCCCACGGTGGACAGCAGTGCGCCGAGGATGTCGTGTCCGCCCTCCTCGGCGGCCTCGTCCTTGGGGATCAGCACCCAGGCCGCGGCCAATGCGGCAAGCGCGATCGGCACCGGAAGCAGGAAGGTCCAGCGCCAGCCGAAGCCGGTCATCAGACCGCCGAACAGCAGGCCCATGGAGTAGCCGCCCGCACCGAACACGGTGTAGATGGACAGCGCCTTATTGCGGGCCGGGCCCTCGGCGAAGTTGGTGGTGATGATGGACAGACCGGTCGGGGCGGTGAACGCCGCGGCCAGGCCCTTGATGAAGCGGGTCAGGATCAGCAGCGGACCGGACGTCACCAGACCGCCCGCCAGCGAAGCCACCGCGAAGACTGCCAGTGCGATCAGGAAGACCTTGCGCCGCCCGAGCAGATCGGCGGTGCGACCGCCCAGCAGCAGCAGGCTGCCGTAACCGAGCACATAGCCGCTGACCAACCACTGCAGGGTTCCAGTCGACAGATCCAATTCGGCGCCGATGGACGGCAGCGCCACGCCGATCATCGAAACGTCGAGACCATCGAGGAACAGCACGATGCAGAGGGTGATCAGCATGCCCCAGAGCCGAGTGGACCATCTGATCGGATCGGTCGCCGTCGCGGCCGAAACGGTTGCTGCAGAAGTCATGGGCGGAACATTACATGCGTCGACATTAAATGCCAACACATTTAATGCGCTTGCATGGTCCTGTGCGGAGCACTAGGATGGGGCCATGTCGAAGCCGTCGACAACACGATTACCGGGGCGCAATGTGGCGCCCACCGGGTTGGTCGCCGAGTGGCGTGAGCTGCTCGACCGACACGCCGCCGTGAGCTGTGCGCTCGAGAAGGAGCTACAGGGCAAGCACGATATCGGCCTCAGCGAATTCGAGACGCTGGACCGACTGGTCGATGCTGCCTGCGGCGACTATCGGATGACCGATCTGGCCAGCGACATCTACCTGAGCCAGAGCGCCCTCTCCCGCGCGGTGGCGCGACTGGAGCGCGACGGCCTGGTTACCCGCAGCATGTGCGCCGAGGATCGACGCGCGATCTTCGTATGTCTGACCGAGAAGGGTCGCGAGGTTTACGACTCGGCACAGCCGACGCATCGCGAGGTGCTCGAGCGGACCTGGGGTAGCCGGCAGGGCTGCTGACGCGCTAGCCGCGTAGCGATCCGTGTTTCCCGACCACGACGGAGCGAGTCTCACAGGCGAGGAGTTCACGGCCCGCATCGCGACCGCGCGAAGCCGCGACCATCGACTCAGCCGAGTCGTCGAAGCACACCCGATAGGGCACGAATCTAGACACGCGCACACCAGGTCCGAACCATCCGCCATCACCGACCCCTCCACGGAGCGAGTCTCGACGGGCGAGGAGTTCGCGGCCCGCATCGCGTCCGCGCGAAGGCACGGCCATCGACTCAGCCGACTCGTCGAAGCACAGGCGCGAATCTCGACACCCGCGCACCAGGTGCCGAACGCCCCGCCCCAACCGACCACCACGGAGCGAGTCTTACGAGCGACCCGTTCGCGGCCCGTCTCGCGTCCGAGTCGTCGAAGCGCATGCGACGAAGTCGCGAGTCTCGACGGCTCG